>JANODP010000289.1:0-20467 GCA_031412755.1 Schlesneria sp.
CGCCCAAGAACCAGGGGGCTGACGCCGCCCCGCTCCGAAGCAGGATGAGCTGACGCTCGTAGATCCGGCATGCTGGCAGCATGTGCTACGGATGCGTCACAGCCCGTGTTCCTGCCGCACCTCGTCAAAGACCCCGACCGCGAATTCCAGATCCTCGCGCGAGTGGGCCGCCGAAATCTGCGTTCTAATCCGTGCCTTGCCCTGCGGAACGACGGGATAGCTGAAACCGATCACGTAAACGCCGCGAGCGAGCGCCGCGTCGGCGAACCTCGTCGCCAGAGCCGCATCCCCCAGCATGATCGGTGAGATCGGGTGCGCCCCCGGCAGGATGTTGAAGCCGCGCGAGGTCATCTCGCTACGGAAGAAGGTCGTGTTCGCTTCGAGCTTGTCGCGCAGGGCCGTCGATTGATCGAGCATCTCCAACACCTTGATCGATGCCCCCGCAATGGTCGGCGCGAGCGTGTTCGAGAACAGATACGGCCGCGACCGTTGCCGCAGCAACTCGATGATCTCTTTCCGGCCGCTCGTGTAACCACCGCTGGCCCCTCCGAGCGCCTTGCCCAGCGTTCCGGTGAGGACATCAATCCGACCCATCACGCCGTGCAACTCGTGCGTCCCGCGACCGGTCTTCCCCATGAAGCCGACCGCGTGCGAGTCATCGACCATCACGAGGGCCTGGTACTTGTCCGCCAACTCGCAAATCGCGGGCAGGTTGGCGATGGTGCCGTCCATCGAGAAGACTCCGTCGGTCGCGATCATCTTGAACCGGGCCTGCGCCGCATCGGCCTCCTTCAGCCGCGCTTCGAGGTCCGCCATGTCGTTGTTCTTGTAGCGATACCGCTGCGCCTTACAGAGCCGCACGCCGTCGATGATGCTCGCGTGGTTCAGTTCATCGGAAATGATGGCGTCTTCCTGGCCGAGCAGCGTCTCGAACAGACCGCCATTCGCATCGAAGCAGCTTGAGTACAGGATTGTGTCCTCGGTCCCAAGGAACCGGCTCAGTGAAGCCTCAAGCTGCTTGTGCAGTTCCTGAGTCCCACAGATGAACCGCACCGAAGCCAGTCCATAACCCCAGCGATCGAGCGCCGCATGCGCCGCCGCGACCACCTCGGGATGCTCGGCGAGGCCCAGGTAATTGTTCGCGCACATGTTCAGCACGGACTTCCCGTCGGCCACACGAATCCGCGCATCCTGCGGCGAGACAATCACCCGCTCCCGCTTGAACGTCCCCGCCGCCCGAATCGCCTCCAACTGCGAAGCCACATGCGATTGAAAGTCACCGTACATCGTTCGACTCCAGCAAAGGCGGTTGAACCACGAAAGACACGAATCACACGAAAGAAGGCGAGAGAATTTGATTTGGGTGACACAGGTTGGCGTCTTCCCCTACCTGTGTGCCAACGGCACAAGAGATGAAAACGAGACTAGGTTGGTGTGATGAAACCTCTTCAGGCTTCGCCACCCCGGTAGGCTCAAAGCATCCAAACGGGGCCACCCAGCCTACTTCCTTTTGAACACATGCTCTTCCTGTTCCCGCTGCTGTCCACAGGCCGAGCAGCGATAGACGACTCGATAATGTTCGAACTCCATTTTCGAGTTTCCGTACAGAAACTCTCGGCTCATTTCCTGCATCGTTCTCCGCTTCCGACACACTCGGCATCGAGTACCTGATAGTGACCTCGGCCCGTCGACTCCCCGGTTGAACAGAATCAGCAGGATAATTCCGGCAGTGACAAGCAGCACTACCCCACACACAGCAACGATCAACAGAGCGTAGACGGTGTGTCGAACAAAGGGAAAGAAGAGACTGGCGAAGAGCAGGGAAAGAACCCCGACCGCCACCAACACCAGATTCACCCTGTCTCTGCTTAGCACGGGAAGTGGCTCACTCTATGGGACAGAGAAAACTCACACGCCGGATACCACTGGCAGTGCTTTGACTGCCAGTGTTTTAGCGAAGCACTGGCGGCCCAAAGCTGCCGTCAGTGACACCCGATTCGCTTTCTTCCATTCGTGTGATTCGTGGTTTCAACTGCATTGTTCACGTCGCCCAATCGAGCACGACCTTGCCGCATTGGCCGGAGAGCATGGCATCAAAACCCTTTTGGAAATCGGTGTAGTGGAAGCGGTGAGTGATCACCGGTTTGATGTTCAGGCCGCTTTGGAGCATCACCGTCATTTTGTACCACGTTTCGTACATCTCGCGACCGTAGATCCCCTTGATCGTGAGCATGTTGAAGACGACGAGGTTCCAGTCGATGGCCATCTCCTTTTCGGGGATGCCGAGCATCGCGATCTTGCCGCCGTGAGCCATGTTGGCGATCAGGCTGTTGAACGCCGACGGGTTGCCTGACATTTCCAAGCCGACATCAAATCCTTCTTTCATCCCCAGTTCTTTCTGCACGTCCGACAAAGAGATTTCGCGCGGATCGATGGCTCGCGTCGCTCCCATCTTATTCGCCAGATCGAGTCGGTACGGATTGAGGTCGGTGACGACGACATGCCTCGCCCCCGCATGTCGTACGACGGCAGTGGCCATGATGCCGATCGGGCCGGCACCGGTGATCAGCACGTCTTCCCCGAGGCAATCAAAACTCAAGGCGGTATGAACCGCGTTGCCGAACGGGTCGAAGATCGACGCCACTTCCTGGTCGATGTCGGAGGCGTGATGCCAGACGTTCGTCATCGGCAGCGACAGGTACTCGGCAAACGCGCCGGGACGATTCACGCCGACGCCCTTCGTGTGCGCACAGAGATGTCGCCGACCGGCCAGACAGTTGCGGCACGTCCCGCAGACGACATGCCCTTCCCCGCTGACGATCTCACCGGGATGAAAGTCGGTGACGTTCGAGCCGACCTCGACGACCTCACCCACGAACTCGTGGCCGACGGCCATCGGCACGGGGATGGTTTTTTGAGCCCACGCATCCCACTTGTAGATGTGAACGTCCGTCCCGCAGATGCCGGTTTTCCTGATGCGGATCAGCACGTCGTTGATCCCGATGGTCGGTTCGGGAATGTCTTCGAGCCACAGTCCCACCGCGGCTTCACGTTTGACGAGGGCTTTCATCGGGCGAACTCCTGATTGAGAGATGGAAAGGCATTGAACCACGAAATACTCGAAAGGAACGAAAGAACAACCAGCAGAGATGAACCACGGAAGACACGGAAATGCACGGAAGGAGGAAGGGAAAAGGACAAGGTGTGGAGAGCTCGGATTTGCACGAAGTTTGAACTGTATTGCTCGGTCTCTTCATTCCGTGAATTCCGTGGTTCGACTGATCTGACACCCGTCCTTTCGCGCCTGTCGAGTATTTCGTGGTTCAAACTCTTCGCCCCGCGTTCCTGTATGCCGAATGAGGCGGGCGGTATGCTAGACGGCCGTTGTTTTGTTTGCAAGACAGAATATCCATTATCGTGGACGCCGCGACATGACCCGCCGTCAGACTTCCGATGCGACTTCCAAGTCCTCTGCGATCGCAAAGCCACATGAAGTCGTGGACCCGATCAGCGGGCAGATTTCTCAGCGGGTGAAGCTGCTGCGGCAGCAGCGGGGCTGGTCGCTCGAACAACTTGCCACGGCGTCGGGGGTCAGCAAGTCGATGCTCAGCCAGATCGAGCGCAATCAGGCGAACCCAACCCTGGCGGTAACGTGCAAGATCGCGCAGGCGTTCGGCATGTCGCTGGCCGAGTTCGTCGAGATGCCGTCCGCGTCGTCGGCGATCCATGTCATCCGAGCCGACGACCGCGAGCATCTGTATCGCTCGGACGAGGCGGTCGAGATTCGGACCCTCTCGCCGCTGAATCTCGAAAAGGATGTCGAGTTCTACCAGGTGCGTCTCAAAGCGGGGGGAGCCTTGAAGAGTGCGGCTCACTACCAGGGCACGCGCGAGTTCCTGACGGTCGAACAGGGGAAGGTCCGGGTTCAATCGTCGAACGATTCCGCCGAGTTGGCCAAGGGGGACTCGACCACGTATCGGGCGGATGTGCCACACGCCATCGAGAACGTCGGGAAGGGCGAGGCCACGGTCTTCCTCGTCGTGATCTACCAATGATCGCTGCCAACTTGACAGGCGGTGGTTACTGATGGATCAGGGGTCATGAGGCGACTTCTTCAAGCATGGCTTTGACTTGCGAACGATGCTGATTCGGCGCTGCATCTCGGCACGCGGGTTGCCTTTCCGCTGAATCTGGCGTGGAAACTGCCATTTCTTCCGCACGCCCCTCCTTGATCCCGCATGCCGGAGTCCATCGTGTCCGATCCCCAAGAGTTCACGTTCCAGACCGAGATCAAGCAGCTTCTGCACATCCTGTCGCACTCGCTGTATCAAAACCGCGAGATCGCGCTGCGCGAGTTGATCTCGAACGCCTCCGATGCCCTCAACAAGATGCGGCACATTCAGCTTTCCGAGGAACAGTATCGCGACGACACGCCGCTGGAGATCGCGCTGGTGCCGGACAAGGATGCCAGTGCCCTGACGATCCGCGACAACGGCATCGGGTTGACTCACGACGAGTTGGTGCAGAACCTCGGCACGATCGCGCACAGCGGTTCAAAAGAGTTCCTGCGGAGTCTCGCCTCGTCGTCGGCGGGTGATGAGGCGAAGGCGGACTTGTCGCTGATCGGGCAGTTCGGCGTCGGGTTCTACTCGGCATTCATGCTCGCGGAGAAAGTGGTCGTCGTCACGCGGAGCTACAAGGAGCAGACCGGCTGGCGCTGGGAGTCGGACGGATCGGGTCGCTTCACGATCACGGCCGTGGAGGGGGACGTGCCGCGCGGGGCGCAGATCATTCTGCACCTCAAGCCCGAGATGGAGGAGTTCACCGAGCCGAACCGGCTGGAGTACGTCGTTCACAAGTACTCGACGTTCGTTCCGCACCCGATCAAGCTCGCCGACAAGGTGCTGAACGAGCAGAAGCCGATCTGGGTCGAACCGAAAAATCAGGTCACGGCCGAGCAGCACGAGGGCTTCTACCAGTGGCTGTCTCACGGACCCGATCAAAAGCCGCTGTGGCATCTGCATCTGTCGAGCGATTCGCCGATCCAGTTCAACTCGATCCTGTACTGCCCACCGGAGAACTTTGAACTGCACGGGTTCGGCTCCATCCAGCACGGCATCAATCTCTGTGCGAAGCGCATCCTTGTCCAGGACGATTGCCGCGACCTGCTGCCCGAGTACCTGCGGTTCCTGTACGGTGTCGTCGACTCGGCCGATCTGCCGCTGAACGTCTCTCGCGAAACGCTGCAGGATCACAAACTGATTCCGAAGCTGAAGCGAGTCCTCACGAAAAAGGTGCTGGATCATCTGGTGAGCCTTTCCGAAGAGCAGCCCGAGACCTATGCGACGTTCATTCGACAGTTCTCGCCGATTCTGCGGACCGGCATCGCGGTGGATTTCGAGAATCGCGACAAGATCGCGAAGCTGCTGCGGTTCCACTCGACGAAGTCCTACAGCGAGACGCCCATCCTGGCGGTGCTCGACGAGACCAAGCCGCCGCAGCCGACGGTGTCGTTCGATGACTACATCAAACGCGCCCCCGAAGGGCAGAAGCAGATCTACTACCTCAGCGGACAAAGCCTCGATGCGATGGCGAAGCATCCGCATCTGGAGGCCTTCACGAAGCGCAATCTCGAAGTGCTGTTCCTCGAAGACCCGATCGACGAGTACGCGCTGATTCAGTTGCGGAATTACGACGGCAAGGAATTGATGTCGATCGACGGGGCCGACGTGAAGTTCCCCGAATCGACCAACCCCGCCGAGGCCGATGAACCGAAGGCAATGCCCAACAACCTCGGCCGTGTGATCGAGCTCGTCCGCGATGCGCTCGGCAAGCATGTCGAGGACGTCCGCGAATCGACGCGGCTCGTCGACAGCCCCTGCTGCCTGATCAATCCCCGCAGCCACATGAGCAGCCGCCTGCAACAGGTCGTCGGCCAGACGGTCAAGGATTTCGGGCAGACCAAGCGCCTGATGGAACTCAACCCGCACGCCCCGCTCATCGGTCGCCTGTGCGAACTGGCGGCGAACACGGACAACGACGAGTTCATCCGCGACTGCGGCCGGCAGCTCTACGCCAACTCGCTCATCCACGACGGCATCATCCCCGACTTCGACGACACGACGGCGAGATCACTCCGCTTCATGGAGGAGCTGGCAAGGACGAAGTCGGCGATTGTGGTGTGATGTGCAACTTGATCCCTGACTCTGCGCTCCGTTCGTTCACTCACCCTTTGCCGGGATCAGTTGCACGGCGTCCGCAATCACGTATCCATCCGTGTCAGCGTTGGAGATGATGACGGCGACGGATTCATCGGCCTCGCACGCGAACGTGCCGAGGGATTGAAATCCGTTTTCTTTTGGTGATTCTTTCTGGTTGAGCCGCAGCTTTTTCAAATCACCCTTCGTCTGGACCGAGACCGGGACGTTGGTCGCCCGGTTGGGGTTGGCCGTGTAGGCGACGCGGACTTCGTAGCGGCCGGCCTTGGGGATTTTGGCCGTGAACGTGGCGGAAAGGCTCCCCTTGGTCTCGTTGGCGTCGTGGAGATAGTCCGTGCCGACGAAGCCGCTGATCGACGCACTACTCGTCCACTCGCCGGTCAGCTTGGCGTCGAGATTGTCGATGACGATGCCGGGGAGCTTCTTCGGGTCGATCGCCTTCGATTCGGCGGCGATTCGTTTCGGCCCTGTCCATTCGAGAACTTGGCCCTCGTCCAGCAGCCGCCTCTTGAGGACGGCGAAGTCAATGTCCTGCACGCTCACCTTCGCATCGATCGCCATGCAGGCGGCGGTGGCGGAACTCTGGCCGAGCACCATGAAGACCGGTTCCATGCGGATCGAGCCATACGCGATGTGCGACGCCGCGAGGCAGACCGGCACCAACAGGTTCTCGCACTCGGACTTCTTCGGGCGGATCGAGCGATAGGCGATCGGGTACGGTGAGACGCCGATCTGCACGTCCCCCTCATTGCGAACCTTGCCGTCTTTCGTGACGTAACGCTGGGCATTGTGCGAGTCCATGTTGTAGGCCCCCAGCCCGACAGGGTCGTCGCAGACGACCTTCCCCTGGCAGTCCTTCTGCGACATCACGTACTCGCTCACCAAACGGCGGGCCTCGCGCACGTACATCTGGTGCGGCCAGTTGTCGTGATCCTGAAACTCGTCCTTGGCGAGTGCCAGTCGCGTGAACTCGTCGCGGATTTTTTGCGGCACGCGCGGATGATTGGCCAGCGTGTACATCAGCCCCATCTGGTAGAGCATGTGCTGGCGGAAGATCTTTTCGCGCGTGGGCCAGTCGCCGTCGGGATAGGCGTAGTTCATCCCGATATAGTCGGTCGAGATCGCGTAGTTGTTGTTCGTGTCGGTCTTCCGGTTCGGCATGAAGATCGGGTTCCACGGACTGCGGTGGTCCCCCGCCTCAAAATTTCTCAGCAGCAGTTCGTACTGCGCCGGGTCGTAGCCTTCGGGCTTGGGCCACGCGCGGCGGTTCTCGGCCACGTCGGTCGTACACATGCGGAAGTTGTAGGCTTGCAGGCGGTGATCGCCCTCGCCATCGACTCCGGGGGGCTCGGCCTGCACGAGCGGCAGCAGACCGCTCGACGGATCGCCGGGCTTCACGTAGGGATCGACGTCCTTGATGAACTGATGGCTGCGCGCGTTGGCGGTCTGGATGCCGTTGATCGTCTCGCCATAGACCGAGTTCGCCTCGCGGCCGACGTGATACTTGCAGCCCGCCCCCGCCATGATGTCCCCCTCGTAAGAGGCGTCAATGAACATGCGGCCGTAGAACCACAGGTCGCTCTCCATGCGAATGGCCACCAACCGTTTCCCCTCCATTTTCACGGCGTCCTTCAGCCGGAACCGCTCCTGCTTGATCGGGACTTTGTATTCGGCGAGCCACTCACGGTAGACCTGCTCGGCGACGTGAGGCTCGAACGTCCACTGCTCGTTCTCGCTCAACGCCTTCCGCTTCTCAACGTAGACATCGCGCGAGCCGTACTTCCACGCCGACGCTTGCAGGTAGTAGGCCCCGATCTTGCGGTAGAACTCGCGCGACAACCCGCCGATCGCCCCCTTGTTCCCGATGTCCGTCGCTCCCAGCCCGCCCGAGGTCAACCCGCCGATGTGGCCGCTCGGCTCGATGAGCACCACCGACTTCCCCATCCGCGCGGCCTGAATGGCCGCCGTCACCCCGCCCGATGTCCCGCCGTACACGACCACGTCGTAGACAGGCTCGACGGCGCGAAGTGAGGTCGCCGACAGCGAAATGGAAATCATGACTACGGCCAAGCGAGCGGGAAAACTCATGCGATCCTCCGAGTGCGAAACGGAGCGGCTCAACGCCGCTTCAGATGGTCTCACGACGTGATACTGTGGCGGCCACACAGTCGCAAGCCGCCAGCCCACCGTCTCGGGTGTGGTGCATTTCCTTTTGGAGTGCGGTGGCTCGACACCGCTTTGGTATTTTGGCACAAGCATTCATTCCACCGACCAATCCAATTTGAAAAATTGAAAATACCAAAGCGGTGTCGAGCCACCGCACTCCAAAATATGATGCACTTCTTCCTCAATCCGTGGATGTTGCTGGGTCTGGCGGGCGTGCTGCTGCCGGTGCTGGCTCATCTGCTCAGTCGCAAGAAGTACGACATCGTCGAGTGGGGCGCGATGCAGTTTTTGGAACTCGATCCGAGTGCGAGGCGGAGGTTGCGGCTGGAGGAACTGCTACTTTTGGCCGTGCGGATGGGATTGGTCGCATTACTCGCGATTGCTTTGGCGCGGCCGTGGTTGAGTGGTGCGTGGCTGGGACGACTGGGATCGACTCAATCGCGAGACGTCGTGCTGGTGATTGACGGTTCGTACAGCATGGGCTGGGAGGGGCGAGCCGTCACGCCGCACGCGAATGCCGTGCGGTTGGCTCGTCAGTTTGTGGACGAGCTGCGGCCAGGGGACAGCATCATGGTGCTCGACGCGCGCGAGCAGCCGCGCCCCGCCCTGCCCGGTCCGACGCGCGACAAGCAGCGAGTGCGCGAGGCTCTCGAAAGCCTGCCGACTCCGTCCGGGGTGGCCAACCTGCACGAAGCGATCGCGAAAGCGGTGCAACTTCTGGCGAGCGGCACCAATCTGCAACGCGAGGTCATCGTCTTCACGGACCAGCAGGCTCTGAGTTGGAAGCCGGACGACGAGGCTCTGTGGGCGAGGCTCGACGATCTGAAGGAGCAATCGTCGCTGCCGCCGCGCGTGTGGGTGCTGGATGTCGCCGAGGGGCAACTCGGCAAGACCGGCAACTTCGCGATCGAGCGGCTGCAACTGTCGAGGGAACTCGCGGTCCCCGGCGTCCCCGTGCGGATCAGCAGCAAGGTCCGATACACCGGTGGTGACGGGGCCATCTCGCGCAAGGTCTACCTCGAAGTGAACGGCCAACGGCTTGCCGATCAAACGCTGCAGGTCAAGTTGCAGCCGGAGGGAGAAGCCACCGTCGAGTTCGAGCAGCGATTCACGAAGCCCGGCTCGCAGCTGGTCTCGGTCGTCCTGGACGGCGACGCGCTGCCGGGGGACAACCGGTCGGAGGCGGTCATCGTCGTGGCCGATTCGCTGCCGGTCGTGCTCGTGGATGGCGACAAGCGTCTCGATCCGACTCGCAGCGAGACGTTTTTCGCGAAGGCTGCCCTCACGGCGACCGGGGGCGAATCGTCGTGGATCAAGACTTCGGTGATCGCTCCCGATGAGATCAGCGCCGAAACGCTGCGCGAGGTCGCGGTCCTCGTCCTCGCCAACGTCGGCAACCTCTCGCCCGAGCGGTTGGAGTTGCTGGACCGCTTCGTCTCGAGCGGCCGCGGCCTGTTGTTCGCACTCGGCGACAAGGTGCCGAAGGAGGGTTACGTGAAGGACCCCGAACGACCCGGCGCGGCGCTGCTCCCCGTGAAGTTGAGCGAAGTTGCGACCGACGCCGATAAGGACTCGCTGGGCGTTCGTGTGGCGGGCAACAGCCTGGAACTGCCGTGGCTCAAGCCGTTTCGTTCCGATCAGGGAGGAACGCTGACCGATGCGCGGTTCTCGAAATGGTGGAAGGTCGGGGGAGGAGAAGTCAGAAGTCAGAAGTCAGAAGTCAGAATGGAAGAGAAAGGAAACGCGGTCGCATCGCCTGACCCTCAATCCTCAACCCTCAACCCTCAACTTTCACTCGGCACTGCCGTGACGGTCGCGAAGCTGACGAACGGCGATCCGTGGATCGTGACTCGTCGGTACGGGCGCGGCACGACGGCGGTGCTCACGTCGTCGCTCGATGCCGATTGGAACACGCTCCCCGCCCGGCAGGACTTTGTGCCGTGGCTGCACGAGTTTCTGTTCGCGTTGGCCTCGCCCTCCACCAGCCGCAATGTCGATGTGGGGACTCCGCTGTCGCTGAACATCGCGCCCGAGTTGAAGGTGGCCGACTACGAGTTCCTCGGTCCCGGCAACAAGCCCTTCCCGGCCGAACGGATCGACGACGAGTTCCAACCGGGAGCCCGCCTGCACGAGGTCACACTGCCCGGCGTCTACCGCTTCACCGCGAAGTCGCTGGGCGGCAAGCCGTCTCCCGACGACCAGCACTTCGTCGCCAACTTCGATCGTGTCGAGTCGGACCTCACGCTGCTGACCGAAGCCCAGCGCGAGGCCCTCGCCCACGAAGACCGTCTGACATTTGCCGCCGATCTGGCCGGGATGCAGCAGCTCATGTTCGCCGACGGTTCGCGGTCGGAGTTCTGGTGGCTGTTGCTCTACGGCTTCCTCGCGTTCACAGCCTTCGAGGTCTGGATGACGAGACGCATGCTGCACGGAGCGACCAACGAGCCGGCAGTCTGAGTCGGCGGTTCCGTCCAGTTTGAAGCTGCACAAAATGTAGGGTGGGACCAGCGGCGCTTCGCCGCGCCGGCCCACCATCAATTCTCGAAGATTTTTCATGGTGGGCCGGCGTTCGAAGCGAACTTGTCCCACCCTACCTTGAAATCGGGAAGCGCCGTGAGTCTGAGTCAGCGGCATCGTTTCGACCCGCCTGCCTGCTGGCTATCATGCCGCCCGTTGCATTTGACCTTCGTCATTACTTGGAGTTCGCACCATGCCGGGTCTGTTGTCGCAGCGGTTGATCGTCGCGGGAGTGTGCTGGGTTGCGTTCGGAACCACGAGCCTCTTCGCGGGCGATTGGACTCAGTTTCGCGGGTCGAGCAGCACGGCAGTGGCCTCGACAAACGAAAAACTTCCCGCCGACATCGGTCCCGACAAGCATGTCGTCTGGCGCACCGAGCTGCCTCCGGGACATTCGTCTCCCATTCTCGTCGGCAACCGGATCTTCATGACGGCGGTCCGGGACAAGAAGCTCGTCACGATCGGCCTCGACCGCGCGACGGGCAAGGTGCAGTGGGAGGTCGAGGCACCCTATGAAAAACTCGAAGCGATCCATCGGATCGGCAGTCACGCCCAGTCGAGCCCGTGTGCCGATGGCGAGCGGGTCTACAGTTTTTTTGGCTCGTGCGGTCTGCATTGCTACGACCACAGCGGCAAGCTGCTGTGGAAGAGGCCGATGGGGC
Organism: Schlesneria sp.; assembly: GCA_031412755.1. Lineage (GTDB taxonomy): Bacteria > Planctomycetota > Planctomycetia > Planctomycetales > Planctomycetaceae > Schlesneria. Next base: position 11,564 of record JANODP010000289.1, read on the forward strand.
CGTTCGTCAACGATTTCGGAGCCTCGAGTTCGCCGCTCCTCGTCGGTGACAAACTCATTCTCTGTCAGGACCACGACGTCGATTCGTTTCTGATGGCGTTCGACAAGACGTCGGGCGACATCCTCTGGAAGATGGATCGCTCCGAGTTTCCGCGCAACGCCAGCACGCCCGTTCTGTGGCTCAACGAGGGCCGTCCGCAATTGGTGGTCGCCGCCACGCTGCGGGTGGTCGGCTATGACTTGCAGGACGGCCAGGAAGCGTGGACCGTGCGTGGCATCTCGCGCGCGGTGTCGTGTACGCCGACGGTCGGTGATGACGGCAATCTCTACCTCGCCGGCTGGGCGGCCGGTGGCGATGAGGGCGAACCGCTGCGCATCGAACCGTTCGACGATGTGGCCCGGCTGCGCGATGCCGACAAGAACGGTTCGCTCGAAGAGAAGGAACTGGACAAGGGAGCCGTGCTGCAACGCTACTCGCAGATCGATCGCGACAAGGACGGGCGTGTCACCAAGGCCGAGTACGAATACTTCCGCAGCCTGCTCGACGAGGGGAAGAACCTGGTCATCAGCATCCGGCAGGGAGCGAAGGGCGAGGCGACCGAAACACACGTCCGCTGGAAGCATCCCAAGCTGGTTCCCTTCTGCGCGTCGCCGATCCATGTCAACGGACTGGTCTTCACGATCAAGGACGGCGGCATTTTGCAGTGCCTCGACGCCAAGACCGGCAAGCCGACGAAGCAGCAGCGGCTCGAAGCGAGCGACAGCTACTATGCCTCTCCCGTGGCAGGCGACGGCAAGGTCTATCTGCTGGACGATCAGGGCCGCCTGACGGTCGTCAGCGCCGCCGACAAGTTCGAGGTCTTGCACACGGCCGAATTCAAGGAGGATGTCTACGCCACCCCCGCGATTGTCGATGGCCGCATCTACCTCCGCACGGCCAAGGCTCTGTACTGCTTCGGCCTTGCGCAGTGATTGCCGGCCGCCTCACCGAGATACGTCCCATTCGTCCCATGAGACCTATGGGAGGAATGGGACGTATCCTGTGTACCAACATTCCCGTGAACCATTCCTCCCGAGCCCCGTTCGGGCGGCGTCACTTCTGTTCCAGACGACGAAACAACGCCCATCGGCGTGACGATTCCTTCATTCTTCGGAGACCAACGCGATGACTCAGGAACGCACGATTCAGGCCACGAGCGGCTGGCTTCAATTGCCGATCAATCTGGGCATGGTGGCGGGCGGTCCCGTCGTGTTTCTGGTGGGGGTCGGCACCTCAACGGCTGGCAGCTCGCCGATGGTGGGGGTCTTCCTCTGCTTCTGCGGCGTGGTGCTGGGATTGGCGGGACTGATCTGTCTCGGCGGTCACTTCACGTTGCAGCCGAATGAAGGCTGCGTTCTGAGCTTCTTCGGGCCGTATGTCGGCACGGTGCGCGAGAGCGGTTTCTACTGGGTCAATCCGTTCATGACCAAGCGCAAGATCTCGCTCCGCTCGCGCAACTTCGAGGGGACGAAGCTGAAGGTCAACGACAAGGGAGGCAATCCGATCGAGATCGCGGCGGTCGTCGTCTGGCGCGTCGAGAACTCGGCGCAGGCCTGCTTCGACGTCGATGACTACGACAACTATGTCCGCATCCAGAGTGAGACGGCTCTGCGGCACCTCGCCAACAGCTACGCCTACGATCACGGCGAGGAGCATGAGATCACGCTGCGGAGCGGGATGGACGAAGTCTCGGCCGCGCTGCGGGCCGAGTTGCAGGACCGCCTCAAGCTGGCCGGTGTCACGGTGGACGAGGCCCGTCTGACGCACCTGGCCTACGCCTCCGAAATCGCCGGCGTCATGCTGCGTCGTCAGCAGGCCGAGGCGATCATCGCCGCCCGTCAGAAAATCGTGCATGGAGCGGTCAGCATGGTCGAGATGGCCCTCAAAGATCTCGAACAAAAACAGATCGTTTCGTTTGACGCAACACAAAAGGCGTCGCTCGTCACCAACCTGCTCGTCGTCCTGTGCAGCGAATCCGAAGCCCAGCCGGTCGTCAACGCGGGAACGTGATGCTGACGATGGGGGCAACGTTGTAGTCTTCGGAGAAGCGGTGGCTGCGGCGACTCATTTCCCAATCTTCACGGCGCACCAGGACGGATATAGGAGGGGCGCGGAATACAGTGGATCGTTTTTTCGTACAGGTCGCCTAGGAGTCCGTCGTATTGAAAGTTGATGTCGAATGCATCGAGTTCGGTAAACTCGCCGACGAGTCGATCAAGTAACTCGAAGACAATGAGTTGTTTGTCCTTACCGAGAGCTGTACCAACTGAAAAGCGAGGTAATTGATAGTCCACACCTAACTTCAAATGAAACTCGGCATCAAGTCGCGCGACAACATCCTCATGCTGATGGTAATGTCGCCATTCATTACCTGGCGTTCGCAGGATGTATGAAACATGACGGATAATGGCAGGTCCGGTTCCGTCATTTCGCACGTGGACACGACAGTATTTTCTGTTCTGCTGACTTTCTTCCTTCGTCGGATTGGTGTTGATATAGGACAAGTAAGGACGCAATCCAAGCGCCAATTGTGCTCGTCCTATTGCAAGTGCCAGGAAACCCATCAGCATCGTCACCGCCGCTCGTGTTTCCAACAACGGTGCTTGAAAGATCCAGTGTCGGCTCGGCACATCGACTGTTCGTTTTTCGAGGAAATCGCAAGTCATGGCTTGCGCGACAAGGAGGGCCGCACCGAGAGCCAAGGCCCAGAGTGCAGCGGACCAAGACGAAACCCGAAAGACCAATCGCGGTGGGCCGGGATAGGGTTTGCCAGCTGCGGCATCGCGGGGCAGGTCATGGCTCGGTTTAGTGGTGGCTGAGGGGTTCATGGTAGCAATCGACAATGCCGTAGTCAGGTCCGTCATTACGGATCCGGTGGGGAGTTTTGGCGGGTATCCGAATCGACTCATTCTGAGGCATGTCCCGTTCGGGCTTTCCGCCGATTGATATTTTCACACTACCGCGCCTCAGAATGGTCTCGCTATCTGACTCGTGTTGATGCTCGAACTCCTCGCCCGGTCCCAAGATAATCGAAGCCATGATTGTCCTTTCTTCGTTGTGAGCGTCTATCCAAGAACGGCGAGCGCATTATGAATCTTGCCGGATGCTTTCGCAACCCCTTAAGCAATCAATGATGTGCGCCGGCACCGGCATCTCTCCTTCAGAATTGCAATCAACATGTAACTCATCACTCATCTCTGGTAGATCGGCAGGTAGCCGTACTCGACGCTCAGGGCGAGGACGGCCATTGAGGTGGTGTAGGTACGGCCCCACGGGGCTTCGTTGCCGTTGCCGGCTCGCCAGCTTCCATCAGGTTGCTGGTTGCGGAGCAGTTCTCCGAAGAGGGCGGGCCGGGCGCGGTCCCAGTCTTCGCCGCCGCGCTTGTACATCGCAATCGTCGTGTAGTAGACGCCGTAGAAAAACCAGGCGTCGGAGTAGCGCAGCGGCCTGACGCGCAGAAAGTCCGCCGCGCCGTGAACCTCGGCGCAGTCGTCTTCGCCGCAGACCTGCAGCGCAAGCAGACCGGTTCCGGTGAGGACCGGCGTCGGGCCGCCCCCCGGCTGATAGCAGAAGCCCCGTCCGTCGCGCGAGGCACACTTCTTCACGTACTCGATGGCGAGATCGATGTTCGCGGCCGGGACGTCGGTGCCGATATCCTTCGCCGCGCGCAGGGCCAGCAGTTGCCAGCCGGTCACGCTCAGATCGCTGTCCGTGCTGGTCGGTTGGTAACGCCAGCCGCCCACCTGCGTGCCCGGCTTCTTGACCTGCTGCGATTCCAGGATCAGTCGAATCGCCCGTTCGAGGCCCTTCTTCGTGGCCTCGGCCATCCGCTCCGGGACCATTCCCGAAACTTCGGCCAGCATCAGCGAACTGATCCCGTGCTCGTACATCGGCCCGTGACCGCGACGATGCAGCAACAGGCCGTTTGGTTCCTGATGCAGCAGCACGTACTGCACTCCCCGGTTGATCGCCTCGCCATACGGTCCCTCATCGGGAACGTGTCCCGCCGCTAGGAACGACATCACGGCGAGAGACGCTGCCGAGGTCGATTCGCCGCCATACGCTTCGACGACCCAGCCTCCCGACGGCTGCTGCTGCGAGGCGAGGTACCGGAGAGCCCTGACGATGGCTTCGTCCACCTCGCGCTCGGGCGGACCCGGCGGCGCGGCGTGAGCGATGGCGGTGGAGAGGACGATCGCCAGGATGAAGTGTGGAGTGCGGAGGGCGGAGGGTGGAGTGAAGCAGAAACGGAAGCGAGATTGCGCCTGTTCTTCACTCCGCACTCCGCGCTCCGCACTCCGCACTCGCATCACTTGCCGTTCTCCTTCGCCGCCGGCTTCGCGATCTCTTCGAAGTACGACTTGATCTGTTTGGCGTACTCGGGGTGAGGTTTTTTACTCGCTCCCTGCAAAATCTCGGTGCGCAGATGGCCGGGGAGTTTGCCCCAGTTGCGTTGAGCCTGCTTCTTGAGTTCGCTGTCGAGTTGACCGAGATCGGCTCCGTCGTCCCCTCCGCCACCGAGGGCCATCGCCTCTCCGGGCTCGCCGGGTTCGCCCGTTTCTCCGTTGGCTTGAGCCTGCATGGCGCGGGCCTGCTTGCCTTTGTTTTTTGGCTGGCCCTGTTCGTTCGCGGCGGTGGACTCGCCGTCTCCGTGTGCCGCGCGGCGCATGGCGGCGGCGGCCTGACGGAATTGTTCGGCTGATTGAGCGAGTTGCGATTCGCCCTTCTGTCCCGAGGGCGCGCCCTGTCGAGGCGAACCGCTTCCCTGGGATCCCTCGCCCTGCGATGCGGGCTTTCCTTCCGGACCGGGCTGACCCGGCGCGCCGGCTTCGTTGCCTCCCGGCTTGCCCGGTGACGAACCTTCCTTGGGAGGGCCACTGGCACCGGAAGGCGATGGTGAACTCGGTGAACCCGGCTTGGGTTGATCGCCGTCCGATGAAGGTTGGTCTCCCGGTTCACCCTTGCCCGGCGAGGACTTGCCGGGTGCCGGGCTCTGACTTGGTGATCCCGGTTCGTTGGACGGAGTGTCTCCGTTTTTCGAAGGACTCGAGTTCTCGCCGGACTTGGTTTCGCCGGGCTTCGATTCCTGGGGTGGGTTGGCGAGCTGTTGCTGGGCCTGCTGCAATTGGCGCGCGGCATCGGCGACCTGGGACGCGACCTCTTCCGGTACGGGTGAGTTCGACTTCGCGGGCGACTGTCCCGCCCGGGCCTCCTGACCCGCCTGCTGCAACTGTTCCGCCGCGCGCGCGGCCTGCTCGGCGGCACCCTGCGCGTCGTCGGCTTTCATGGCTTCCGCAGCCCGCTGCATCGATTGCTTCGCTTCGTTGGCGGCCTGCTGTGCGCGCGAGGCCGCGTCGCTGGAAGGCTGCTCATCCAGAGGCGACGAGGCCAGGTTCTCGGCGGTTTGTTCGAGCCGCTGTGCCAGGGCCTGAGTGGCCTGCGCGAGTTGCTGCTGGCCCTGTTGCTGCGCACCGCGCTGAGCCTCTTCCGACGGAGCGAGCTGTTCCAACTGCTCGGCCAACTGTTGCTGCCGCTGTGCCAGTCCCTGCGCCTGTTCGGACGGACGACTGGCCGGCTGGCCTTCGGGCGCGAGTTCCTTCGCCGCCTGTTCGGCCGCGTCTGCCGCAGCCCGCGCCTGTTCGGCGGCCTTGTCGAGTTGCCCGGTTTGAGCCTGTCGCGCCGCATCGGCCGCGCGCTTGGCGAACTCGGTGGCCGCCTGAGTCGCCTCGGAATCGGCCCCCTGTTCTTTCGCGAGATCGAGTGCCTGGCGAGTCGCCTCCTGCGCAAGTCGCTGTTGTTGGCGAACGGCCTGCGCGGCGGCTTCGGCGGGAGTGGGGTTGGCTGGATCGGAGTCGGCTTTGTCGGGCGCGGGCTTGGGTTCGGAAACCGGAGGCGAATCGGCTTTCGGCTGGTCTGCTTTCGGCTGATCGGCCATCGGTTCGGTCTTCTCCGTCTCCCCCTCTCCTTGTCTCCCCTTCTCCCCCTCCTGATTCCCCGGCTTCTCAGCCGAAGCCGGGGCATTCTCGGCGGCCTGCTGAAACGCGTCGGCCAACTGCTGCTGAGGCTTCGCCAACTCGCGGGCTTGATCGGCGAGTTGCTCCAAGCGTTGAAGCTGATCCTGGCGGGCGGCATCGAGCAACTCGGGATGCTTCTTCAACAGCTCGTTCAGTTCGTCGGTGAGTTTCTTTGCCTCGGCTTGAAGCTGTTGCTGGCGTTCTTCGGGTGAGGCTCCGTCTGCGACCGCGGCGTTGTCGCCCGCGGGTGGAGCTTTGTCGGCGGGCTGGTTGGCGTCGTCGGCCTGCTTCTCCGGTGAGTTTGCTCCGTCCGCGGGCTTGGATTCGGCCTTGGCCAGTTCGGCCGCGGCCTCCTGCTTCTGTTGATCGAGCCGGTCGAGTTGCTCGGCGAGCCGGTCGGTTTTGTTGGCGAGTCGGTCCAACTCGGCGAGGTCTTGTTCGAGGCGTTGCAGTTCGGCCAGTTGCTGCTCCAGAGTTTGAAGCTGCTTGTCGGCGGCGGCGAGTCGGTCGATCGACTGGCTGATCGGTGCGAGTTGATCGCGCGACTCGGCCTGTTCGCGGGCCTCATCCAGTTTGCGCATCGCATCGGCGAGATCGCGCTCGGCGATGTTGGCGGCCTGCTCGGCCAGCTTCTCGGTCAGGCGATTTTCGGCGAGTTCGGCGGCGAGCTGTTGAATCCGCTCGGCCAGCTCGGCCTGTTGCCGTTCGAGTTGTTCGAGTTGCTCGTCTTTGTCGGAGTTTTTTTGCTGGAGCGATTCCTTCTCGGTCTGGGCGTGGAGTTGTTCGAGAGCCTCCTTGGTGTCGGCCAGATCTTCGCGCAGCGTGGTCAGTTGCTCGTCCATCTCCTGCTGTTGTTCGGCCACCTTTTGATCGGGCGGTGCAGCGGCGGTCGACTGGATCATCAGGGTGCGCGGTTTGGTCCACGTTTCTTGAGGCTGCGGAACGGGTCGGTTGTCGACGGCGCGCAGGCGGTACGTGACGGCCTGGCCCGGCGTCAGGGCCAGGTCGGCGAGATCGATCGGGAACTCGTGCGAGAGCTTTCGTTCGCGCAGGGCCTCGGCCGGCAGGGCGTCTGTCCGCTTCTGGCCGGTCGAGGTTTCGAGATGGAGTTCGACGGCGGTCAAGCCGTAGTCGTCGCGCAGGTCGGCCTTCACGAGGTGTCGATCGTCGGGCCTCACCGCGACCGGTTCGTCGTTGTCGGCGAGCGAGATGGCGGGGGGCAGATCGGGATCGACCACCAGCGTGCGCGGCGGGTCTTCGTTGGCGAGGCCGAGCGCGTTCTTCAATCGAATCGCGAATGTGCCGGAGGTGAGCGCGAGGGCCTCGACCGTGGCCGAGCGTTTGTCGGCCGACAACTTGAGCGGCAGCCGCTGCTCCTTCACCGACGGCTCGGTGGCCGTTGCGGCGGCGGCGTGAGCGGGATCGATCTCTGCGGGCCAGACGAGTTCGGCGACGGAGACAGGCTCATTGAACTCGAACTGCATCGCGATGCGGCTCCGCTGGGCCGCGCGCACTTCGCCCTGAGCGCCGTCGAGCGCCGTGGCGGGAAGACCGGTGTACGCGGGCGGGCTGACGTCGAGGTGCAGCCGCGCGATGGAGGGCGGATCGGCGACGTGCACGCGATGCGTGCGAGACTGTGCGCCGCGCGTCGTCGCGTGAAAGTGGAAGCCGTGGAAGACGTGCGGCAGCGTCGTGGCGAAGCGGCTCGAATCGGCGTCCCATTCCAGTCGTCGCGAATCCTGCGCGCCGGTCGTGTCGGTCCAGTGCAGCCAGACGGCGGTTTGATCGAGCCCCGTTGCCGACCTGGCCCGGCTGTGGACTTCGATGTGAATCGGGACGTCGCTCCCCTTCGCGACGACCTGGTCACCGCCGGGGACGAGCAGTTCGAGCGACCCCCAGTTGAAGTTGCCCCACGGCGCGAAGAATCTCGCCCACAACAGACCATAACCGTGCGAGTCAATCAGAAACGGAGCGAACAGCAGGAAGCAGGCCACGACCGCCGCGAAGGCCATGCGCGGCGAACGGTTCGTCGGCGCGGCTTCACTCAGATCGAGCCGCTCGACCGCCTTCACCGTTTGCTTGGCCATCAGCTCGCGCATCAGTCGCGACGCGCCCGGCGCGACTCCCGTCGTGCGGAACTCGACCAGGGAGGTCAGCCGTTCCTTGAGTTCGGGATGCTGGCCTTCGACGAGCGCCGCCAGTTCGGCCAGCGACGACGGTCGCAGCATCGGACGCAGAACCTGATGCCACGCGATGAATCCCGCGACCAGCCCCCACGCGGCGAGCAGGCCGCCGCGAACCGGGCCGCTCAGACAAAGGAACCAATCCCCCGCGAGGCACGCCGCCAAACCGACGACCACGACGAGTGCCAGCCGGGAGAGGCCGCGCGTGAAGACGGCGTCTCGAACCTGTCGGTCGAGAGCGAGCAACGGTCGTTCGATGCTTTCGGGAAGTTGGGCTGTCGCCATGTTCAACCTCGTCGCACGAGACTTGTCTCAAGAAAACGCACAAGCGGGCCGCCTGCACTCTGGATGGACTGAACCCCGGAATGGACCGGGCGGATCGGTTGTCAAATCGGCAGAAACCGGACTGGACTGGAATCGGAACGGCCGACAGTATGCGGCAGCCTCAACGGCGACGCAATTGGAAGGGGCGACGGGCGAGGGCTGAGTGACGAGGGCTGAGGGACGAGGGCTGAGGGACGAGGGACGAGGGTCGAGGGACGAGGGTCGAGGGTCGAGGGTCGAGGGACGAGGGTCGAGGGACGAGGGACGAGGGTCGAGGGTCGAGGGTCGAGGGTAGAGGGTCGAGGGGTGAGGGTCGAGGGTAGAAGCTAGAGCGTTCAGCGTAG
>JANODP010000290.1:0-2488 GCA_031412755.1 Schlesneria sp.
GTGTCGCGGGAAGATTTGAGGCCCAACGGGCCGACAGTTCATCACCACCTTCCGCAGGAACTTCTCGAATCCAACTCGACGTTGCCGGAAGAACAGGAGAATTGCCGGCCCGTTGGGCCTCTTGTGCGAGCGACGGCTTGATCCCAGGGCCGATGGCCCTGGCTTGATGAACGGATGGCCCTTCGGGCCGGAAGATGTGACCACCAAATAACGACTGCACCCATCGTCTGACAGATTTCCACTCACGCCGGGTGCCGTCGCTGATGGTGGTCGCCGGCCAGGATGTCGCCTGTTCCGTCCCTTGGAACCGAACAACAGGGTCGGTTGCCTTCAGTCATTTCTTGCGGCTGAAACTCTGCGGGCGATTCGTCGTTACGGCAGCAGTTCTTCGTCGACGGCGGCGTCGGCGTTGGCCGAGGGACTGGGGGAGCGGGCGGCTCCGAACTGAACGATGATCACCATCACCAGCACTCCCAACAGGGCCACGATCTGGGTCAGGGTGACGTCTTCACCCAGACCCCAGCCCCACAGGACGGCGCCCAGCGGAGTCAGGTTGATGGTCATGGTCGCGAACAGAGATCCCTGCTCTCGCACCAGCTTGTTGAACAGAAATGTTGCCAGCCCGGTTCCCACCACGCCGAGCACGGCCACGGCGAGCAACGCGATCCCCCACGGAGCCGCCTCGTCCACCGCCGGTCGCCCGACGACGAGAGACAACGGCAGCAACACGCACGAGTTCGCCGCGAGGCACAACAGCGTCAGTTCCAATGGCGGCAGGTGCTTCAGCGAGCGTTGAATCAGACAATTGGCAACCGAGTACGTCATCGGCACGCTCATCGCCAGACCGAGATCGCTCAACGGAATCGCGCGACCGAGACTGTCTCGCATCAGGATCATGAGAAAGATCAGCGCACCCAAGACCCCCAGCCCCTGCCGCGCCGTCGGCCAATGCCCGAGCATCGGGATGGCGACGAGCAGGGTGAGGAGCGGCGTGAACCCGACCGACATCCCGACCAGGCCGCTGCCGATCCGCTCGACCAGCCACGGTTGCAACGAGTGCGGCCACGCGAAGCCGAGCACCACCACGGCCAACAACGCCGCCAGATCGTTCCTGCGCCACGTGAATCGTCGTCGGGCGATCAGGAAGAACAGCGCCAGCACCGCCGCACCACCGAGGGCTCGCCCCGCACCGACTTCGATCGGAGTCAGGCACTGGGTCGACAGCTTCATCAGCACGAAGCTGCTGCCCCAAATCAGGCAGACCAGACAGAAGAGGACATAAGGCATCTGAAGATTTTCGATTTTGAAGTTTCGATTTTGGATTCGCCTGCGACCATTCGGTTCGGACCAATCGAAAATCCAAAATCGAAAATCCAAAATCCCAGCCGATCAACTGGCGCTCTTCGCCCGCAACGAGCCGGTGCGGAAGGCATCCGCCATCGCGAGCGGAATCTCGGCCTCGGCCAGCACGACCTTCGCCTGGTTCTCAACGGTGAGGGCCTTCATTTCCTGCTCGGCCGCCACGGCGCGGGCTCGCCGTTCTTCGGCATGCGCCCGCGCGATGCGCATGTCGGCTTCGGCCTGGTCGGCCTGCAGTCTCGCCCCGACGTTGTCGCCCACGTCGATGTCGGCGATGTCGATCGACACGATTTCGTAGGCGGTCTGAGAATCGAGGCCCTTGTTGAGCACGGTCTTCGCGATCAGCATCGGGTTGGCGAGCACCTCTTTGTGCGACTCGCAGGAGCCGATGGCCGAGACGATCCCCTCACCGACGCGGGCGACGATCGTGTCTTCCGTCGCGCCGCCGATGAGCTGCGCGAGATTCGTCCGCACGGTGACTCGCGCGCGGGCCTTCAGTTGAATGCCGTTCTTGGCCACGCCGTCGAGCGTGTTCCGGCCGAACGACTTCGGATCGGGGCAGTCGATCACCTTGGGATCGACGCTCGTCTGAACGGCTTCCAGCACGTTGCGGCCGGCCAGGTCGATGGCCGACGCCGTGTTCCAATCCAACTGGATCTTGGCTCGGTGAGTGATGATCAGCGCGCGAACCACGTTGCGAATGTTGCCGCCCGCCAGATAGTGAGCCTCCAGCCGCTCGGTCGTCACCTCGCGCAGACCGGCCTGCACGGCCATGATCTTGGCATCGACGATCGCCGTCGGATTGACCTTCCGCAGCGACATGAACAGCAGCGAGAACGGCCCGATCTTGGCCCGCGTCACGAAGGCCCGCAGCCACAGCTTGAAGTAGGCCGCGAACACCGCCAGCACGATGATCGCCACCAGGGCGCCAAACCCGACTCCGATGATGAACAGAATCTTCCAGACATCGCCCATTGTCACTCTCCGCAAAAGGGACCGCTCAAGGTGCCCGGGATTCTAAGCAGCCCCCTCGCGCCGGTCGAGCGTTCGCCCGGAGATAGTCATAGAGGAGAGGGAGATCGTCATAGAGGAGTGGATGATCTCTTGTCCCCCTCGCCCCTTTGGGGAG
>JANODP010000291.1:0-3642 GCA_031412755.1 Schlesneria sp.
CGTGAGTCCCCTGAATCAGCACGTCATTGCAACTCACGCGAATTCAGGGGACTCACGTCCCCCGCTCCGAAGCAGGTTTTGAAACTGCTTCTAAGCCGGACTTCAGCTACCAACCCCGATCAACACAGGCCACGTTACATCAATTCGACGGGACCGCTTCTTCGCTCGATACGGCGTCCTTTGGCGGCGGCTCCTCCATCGGATGCTCCCAGTGAGTCAGCAGGTCATAGTCTTCCTGCCGAAACACCCACAGGGGATCGATGCCGACGATGACGTAGCGTGCGCGTTCCTCCTTCTCGGGATTGGCCCAGCGCAGGCGAACGGCCAGACAGCGCGGCGCATTGCCGGGGACTTCGCCCAGGATTTGGTAGTCGCTGAGCGTGGGCAATTTCAGGCGCTGCGAATCGACGACATGCACGGCCGGCTTCGTGCCGGCCACGGGTCCGGCCGGCAGACCCTTCTTCCAGTCGTCGAGTGACGCCTTCACCGCCGCCTCGGCTTGAGTGACTGAAGGAACGTATCGAGCCGACGGATCGCCGCACCCCGTCAGCAGTGCTGCAAACATTGCCAGCCAGACCACGTCGCCGCGTGCGGTTCGTCTGCGACGAAGAGACAGTACGACCATCGCTCACTCCTCCTTCGCCACATCACTACGGAAGTTGAACCGCTTCGCCGCCACCCCGCGAGCCGATGGCACGCCACAAGTTAAGGTCAATGTTTTCACTCATGAAGTGGGTCGCCCCGTCACCCATCAAGACATGCACACCGCCCGAGTGGCGGCTGCTGGCGGACACCTGCATCGCCATGTTGGTCATCGAACCAGTGAAACCGGTTCCGGCACAAGAGACCGCATTCGGCACGGCGACATGGTTGTATTGCGTGCAACAGTTCTCGCCCATGACCCAACTGTAGCCCCACTTGCTCGTGAGTGGCGTCGCCGTGGCAGTGTTGATCCCCATGCAGGTCGAATACGTCCCCGCCAGCGAAGTCTGGGCGGGAATCACGAACATGTCGGTCTTGGGATCGGGAGTGCCGTGTCCGCGCATCCTTTCGCTGAAGAACGCCGTGTTGCTCATGCCGTCGGTCACGTCGCTGCTGCGGCAACGGCTGAGAAAGTAAAACACGCCCGTCTGCACTTCGTTGACGGCAATATCGGGAGCCACGACCGGTGTGTCACTGCGATCACACAACCAACCTCCCTGGTTGCCCGCGTAATTGTTCTGCCCGGCCCACGGGTCATTGGCGCCCGTGTCCGATGGGCAGAAGAACATCGACACCTTGACTTGGCTGACCACTTGATTGACCGGACTGACATAGGCCGGCATAAACGCGATGACACCACCCATCCCCGGCGTTCCCGGCGGGTACGAGAAGTCGATCTTGTTGTACAGCGGTGCCTGATCCAGAAACGGCAGCAACATCGCGTGCTGCGACCAACGGGCGTAAACCGGAATTGGCGGGGCATAGCTCGCTCCCTTGCCGAATGGGAAGACGGTGTGAGTGTCCAGATAGTTGTGAATCGCCACACCGAACTGTTTGAGATTGTTCTTGCACTGAGTCTTGCGCGCGGCCTCGCGCGCCTGCTGGACGGCGGGCAGCAGCAGGGCAATCAGGACCGCGATGATCGCGATCACGACGAGGAGTTCGATCAACGTGAAGGCACGACGAGAACGAGACATGGAACGACCCTTCCAAAAACGAGGCACACTGTGCAAACGGAATACTCAGCCAAAACGAAGACTGGCGAGGCATGAACCACACCTCGAAACGAGATGCAACCCGGAGCAGCAGACGACGACCGGCATCAGACCAGGCGGGCAGAGTCATGAATCGACTCTCACCGCGAGTACCTCGCGCGAAGATGACTCAAGCCTCCTCACCGCGCGCAGGCCATGCCGGCAGAGGGGTCAGGCGACGCGGGGAGGTCGGAAGAGACCATTCACCGGCCCCTCGACAACGTGTTCGGCGGGCGTCACATGGAACAGTGAGCTTTCATCGCCAACAGTCAACCGGGCGATGATGCACAGGATCGCGTCACTCGACTGAGGAAGTTGCACCGAGCGGGACGGCGCGGCTGGAACGGGATCGCGCTGATGGCATTGCGGACCCGTACAAACGGGCGTCGGTTCGGAATCACGCGAAGGAAGCCCGGCCGACGAATCGTGACTCGGGATCGCGTGGCTGGCCATCGCCTGATCGCCATGGCCCGCGAGGTAATCGCCACAAGTTGCCCAGGCCGGACGGGCATCGCAGACGCAAAAAGCCGCCAGACACAAGGACAGCAAGCTGCCTCGGAGCAGGAACCGCTTCGGCGTCTGAGTGACTGGCCACCGCATGAAATGTCGTCCGGAAACGCTTTCGTCCGACCAATCGAACGAACCAACTACGCCACAGGTCCTCAAGTCGCTGGAATGACCTTCGGCTAAGGGACCGGGGACGAGGCTAACACGTGTCGACCGCAACATTCAAGAGCGTTGTTGGAAAGCTTTGTCCAGTTGTTGGAACGTGTTGCCCAATTGAGCAGATTCTTTACCCTCAGCCACCATCGCGCGAACGCCCCCCCGACACGCAACCATCGTGATCGCGAACAATCCGGCTATGCCGGTTCGGCGTCGTCGCGCACGCTGAACTCGAGCTTCCAGCGGCCGCTGCCGCGCGTGCTGACGCACCACAGTTCCAACAGGCCCAGTTCGGTGATCTTGGTGTGGAACTGAACCGGGACATAGTTGTCGTCGAGGGCGTCATCCTTCGGCAGCGTCGCCTCCAGCGAATCCGTCTCCGTCAGCTCTTCATCGGTCCACCGTTGCAGGCGGACCCCCTCCTGATCGTCCTTGCGAGTGGACGAACTGAAGAACCGGAAGTGGGCGGGCTGGCCGACGATCAGGCCGATCGAATCGGAGGGGACGTCGAGTTCCGTCCCCTCTTCCATGCCGAACGGGACGACGCACAGCGCGCGCAGCGGGCGCGGCGCACCGGGAATCGCCAGGCCCGCCGATTCGATGCCGATGTAGTACGACCGGGCCGCGCCGCCGCGAATCCTCACGCCGCCGTTGACCTTCGCCCAGCCATAGTACGCCGCGCCGCGAGCCACCGCGTAATCGAGATCGTGCGTCCCTTCGAGCGGCTGCGGAGTCGTCTCGGGGAACCAGCCTTTCAGCACGTCGAGCAACCGCGTGCGCATCGCGTCGGCCTTGAAGACGCCGCCGTTGAAGAGGACGTGCGTGGGCCGAATCGGCTCCCCGTCGGACGGCCCGTGGCTTTGCAGGAACCCGGCCAGATGCTTCGTCACGGCGGTGTCGGCTTCGTAGGGCAGGCCCAACTCCTGGAAACCCGACGCGCGTTGCCGGGCCGGTCGATCGGCGACGGCACACTTCGGGAAGAAGCCATTGACGAGCAGATCGATCGTGCTGTCGCGCGGCACATCGACCGTGACCGTGCCACCGATGAGCTTGCTGCCGCGACCGAGCACGCTGACCGGATGTTTCTTCGGACCCTCGGGTGCCAGCAACGTCTCCTTCGCCATCCGACACGAATGCCACAGCGAGACCGACTGCCACGGATCGAGCGTCACACCCTTCTTCGCGAACAGCCCGGCGACATGATGCGCGAGGGCCAGATCCATGTTGTCGCCGCCGACGAGCA
>JANODP010000292.1:0-25658 GCA_031412755.1 Schlesneria sp.
CGTGAGTCCCCTGAATCAACATGTCATTTCAACTCACGCGAATTCAGGGGACTCACGTCCCCCGCTCCGAAGCAGGTTTTGAAACTGCTTCTCACTCTTGATTCCGCACTCCGCATTCCACCTTGCGTAGGACTGTCATGCCCCGTTCCGTGTTGATCGTTGAAGACGAATCCATCATCCGCACGTCGCTGCGCGAGTTCCTGACCGAAGAGGGCTACCAGGTGGCCGACGCCGGGACCGTGGCGGCGGCTCTGGCCCAGGCGCGGCAACGCGACTTTCAAGTGGCCATTTGCGACGTGCAGCTCCCCGACGGAGATGGCATCGTGCTGCTGCGCCGACTGCGGCAGCTCAACCCGAACATCTCGGCGCTGATCATCACCGCCTATGCCACGGTGGAGAACGCGGTCGAGGCGTTCAAGTCGGGGGCCTTCGATTACCTCGTCAAGCCGGTGATTTTTGACGACCTGTCGAACAAGTTGAATCGACTGTTTCAGTACCGCGAACTGTCCCTTGAAAACCAGGCCCTGCGGCGCGAACTGGCCCGCCACGTCGATGGGGACGAGGTCGTCGGCTCCAGCAACGCGATTGTGGAGGTGCAGGAGGCGCTGCGTCGCGTGGCGGTCACCAATTCGAACGTGCTGCTGGCGGGAGAATCGGGGACGGGGAAGGAGCTGTTCGCGCGGACGCTTCACAAGTGGGGGCCGAAGCAGCACGAACAGTTTGTCGCCGTGAATTGCGCCACGCGGCCGGTCGAGTTGCTCGAGGGACAACTGTTTGGCGCGAAGGCCGGCGCCGTGCCGGGAACAAAGGGCGAGATGCCCGGCAGCCTGCGGCAGGCCACCACCGGAACGGTCTACCTCGACGAAGTCTCGCAGCTTCCGTTGTCGACGCAGGACAAGCTGCTGCGTGCGATCGAGTATCAGGAAATCACGCCGCTGGGGAGTTCGGTCGCCAGCCGGACTCAGGCCCGCATCGTGGCCGCCACGACGCGCGACCTGTCTCTGGAAGTCGCCGCGGGACGATTTCAGGAGGACCTGTTCTATCGACTCGACGGGGTGAAAATTCCCATTCCGCCGCTGCGCGATCGCCTGGACGATGTCCCCGAGTTGGTCGAGTTCTTCGTCGCCAAACACAGTCGCGCGATGGGACAGAAGGCGACGGGAGCCACCAGCGAAACCATCCGGCTGCTGATGTCGAACCCGTGGAAGGGGAATGTCCGTCAGCTCGACAACGCGATCGAGCGGGCGGTGATGATGTGCGATGGAACCCAGATCCGGCCGAATGACCTGCCGGCCGACCTGCGCGGTGACGAGCAATCGCTTCCCAACACCGACGACTTGCGTTCGGCTCTGCGGCACTACGAGCGCTTGCACATCTCGCGCGTCCTGCGGCAATGGTCCGACAAACGGGAAGCGGCCAAGCGGCTCAAGCTCGGCCTGTCGAGCCTCTATCGCAAAATCGAGGAACTGGGGATCGACCTCTGACGCGGGGAGCAGGGACGGAGATCGTCGCGATTCTTACTCTTACTCATAATCTTACTCATAATCTTACTCGTAATCTTACTCGTAATCTTACTCTTACTCTTTCCGCTGCTCCGTCAGTCTTCAAAGGCAAAAGCAGGAGTAAGATTACGAGTAAGATTATGAGTAAGAGTAAGATCAAGATGACGAGTAAGAATCGTGACGGCCACCGCCTACTCGCCCACCTCGAAGACCTGCCGCAACAATTCGGGCAGCGTGGCCGAGAACTTGCTGCGCGGCAACACGTCGTCGCAACCCGCGGCGCGGGCCTCGTTCAGTCGCGCCTCATCGACGTGCGAGCCGAACGCGATCACGCGCGGGCGACCCGTGCTCGGCAGCGCCGCCACGACCTGCCCGGGATCGAAGTCGCGGCAGTTCAGGTCGAGAAACACCACGCGCGGCGGTGCCTCTCCCGCACGAAGCTGAAGCTGCTCCAACGTGCCCACGGTGTCGATCCGCAGCCCGAGTGAGGCGGCGGTGCTGGTGATCTTGCTGGTGAACATCAGGTCGCGCGTCAGCAGCAGTCCCTGCGGAACGGTCATGTCGCGATCTCCAGCCGCCGTCAACGGCGGGTTCAACATGGAGTGCTTGTGATTTTTTCGCCACCGACCTTGCGTCGGTGGTTCAACGGCTTTTGCGCTACTCGGATTTCCCGAGAGTTTCGAGTAGTGCAGAAGCCGCTAAACCCCCGGGACAAGCCCGGGGGCGAAAAAGTCACACACACGGAGTGCGATGAAAGTGAACGTGCTTCCAACCCGAGTCCTTCTTCTCCCAGACGCGCGTCTCCATCGCCGCCACGGAGACGGGCGCGCCGCCGGCGTCGAGCTTTTGCACGACGCGCACATAGCTCACGACCGCCGCGCGCCCCACGATTCGCACGTGAGCTGACGCGATCGTCGATTGTTTGGCCGGCTTCGTCGGTGATCCGGGGAGATCGAAGTAAAACCGGTGGAACGGCAGACCCTCGACCAGATGACCGAGCGCTTCCGGTTCAAAACAGGTGATCGACTCGTCGCACAGCGCGACGTAGGCCGTCCAATCGCCCGAGTCGATGGCGGTCAACAACTGGCGGCTCAGCTTGAGCAGTTCCTCTTCGGCGGCGGACATCGGCAATGTTCCTTGAATTCTGTGACCGGCGTGTGGGGTCGGATGAAGATTGGTGGCGACGACCGCCAAACGAAAGAGGAGGGAGAATAGTCGGGGCGTGCGGCGCAGGGCAACCGAGCGCGAGCGACTACAACTGGTTGAGGAACTGTTGAAAGCCGTCCTCATCGTCCGCCGGCGGCTCCGCAGGAGCGGGGGCCTTCGGCGATTGTGGCTGCTCGTACGTCACCGTTTCCGAGGTCGATTCGACGGCGGCGGGATTGCCGAAACTAAACACGGCCGGTCCGGGATCGGTATCGAACGGGCTCGCTTCGGCTTCGTCCTGATTCAGGGTTGGCAGAAACACACTCGGCGCGTTGGAGCTGACCTCGGAAGTCGCCGCGGGTGATGTCGGTTCGGTTGTTCCCTTGGCTTTCCGCCCAAACATCGAGAACAGCGACTTCAGGCCCCCTTTCTTGTCCCCCACCGAAGTGGTGTTGGGATCGGGCGACGAAGACGGCGCGTCGTCGAATGCGGCCGGATCGCCAAACAGGAACTGAGTCGCTTCGTCCACGACCGGCTCGTCGGTGGAGGGAGCGAAGCCGGCAAAGGTCATCTCAACGGGCGCGGCCTCGGGCACGGCCACCGGCGGAGCGGCGACCGGTCGCGGAGCAACGGCCTTCAGGACGGGAGCCGCTTGCGCCGCGACGGGCATCGCCGACGGCACCACCGCGACAGCAGCCGCTTGAGCCACCGCCGCCACCATGGGCGTCGCCGTGACCGGCGCCGCAACGGCCTTGGCGACGCGAGCGACGGCGACAGCGACCGGCGGAGCCGGTGGGCTGGCCGACGGCGCAGTCGGTTGTGCGGGAGTCTCCTGCTTCGTCGGCAGCAACAGTTCGGTCGAGGAAAGGCCGGGAACGACCGGAGCCGAAAACCGAGACAGCACCATGGTGGCACTCGTCGAGGCCACGTAGTCGATCAAGAACTCGGCCGGTCCCACCACCAAAGTCGCTCCCGGCACGACGGACGTGGGCTGATGCGCGATCAGAAGTTTGCCATTGACCAGCGTGCCGTTGGCGCTGCCGAGATCCTCGACGTAGACCGTGTCCTCGCCGAGTGTGATGCGGCAGTGCGCGCGGCTCACCTGACTGGACGCGATTTTGAGATTGCACTCGGTACTGCGGCCAATCAACGTTACGGGGAGCAGCTTGACCTGCTTGACGTTGGCTTTGTCGTGAAGAACTTTCAGCCTGGCCTGCATGACGGCCCCATTCCAAAACAGCGTTGTCTGAACACAGAAGTACCGGCGAACACGGGTGGAATGATACCGGCTGGACCCCGGACCACTCAAACCACATCGCCTCGGCGGCTCGGGAGATTTCCGTTGGAAGAGAATCTCGCACGGCGGCAGCCGGTCGTCACCGCCAACGAAAACAGCCCGATTCGTCACCGAACCGGGCTGGAAAGTTTGGGAGTCGCCGGCCGCCCTCCCACCGCACACATCACGCGGCAGCCGAATCGTCTCGTGGTTGCAGCCGCTCCTCACCACGAACGACTTCGGGCGTGAGGATGTACTTCTGTCCCGGTTGCAGGTCCGGCAGTTCGTACATCACTTCAAACATCGATTCCTCAACCACCGAGCGCAGGCCGCGCGCCCCCGTGTCCTTGGCCTTGGCGATCTTGGCAATCTCACGCAGTGCCTCGGGTGTGAATTCCAGCGCCGCGTTCTCCATCTGGAAGAACTTCTGATACTGCTTGACCAGCGAGTTCTTCGGCTCGATGAGAATCCGGACCAGATCCTCTTCTTCGAGCGGAGCCAGCGCACTAACGACCGGCAGCCGTCCGACCAACTCGGGGATCATGCCGTATTCAATCACATCGTCGGTACAGGCCTGGCCGAGCAGCTTGCCGGCGCGAGCCTTCAGCGGATCTTCGATCTCGGCCGCCCCGAAGCCGATGGTTCGTTTGCCCATGCGCTTGGCGATGATGTCTTCCAAGCCGACAAACGTCCCGCCGCAGATGAACAGGATGTTGGTGGTGTCGATCTGAATGTACTGCTGTTCCGGGTGCTTGCGTCCCCCTTGTGGCGGAACATTGGCGACCGTGCCTTCCAGCATCTTCAGCAGCGCCTGTTGCACGCCCTCGCCCGACACATCGCGGGTGATCGACACGTTCTGGGACGTCTTGCCGATCTTGTCGATCTCGTCGATGAAGATGATGCCGCGCTGGGCGGTCTCGACATCGAAGTCGGCGGCGTGGAGCAGCTTGAGCAGCAGGTTCTCGACGTCCTCGCCGACGTATCCCGCTTCGGTCAGCGTGGTGGCATCGCCGATGGCAAACGGCACCTGGAGCAGGCGGGCGAGCGTTCGGGCCATCAGCGTCTTGCCCGAGCCGGTCGGCCCGATCAGCAGGATGTTCGACTTTTCGATTTCGACTTCGTTGTCGATGTCGGCGGTCGCCATCAATCGCTTGTAGTGGTTGTGGACCGCGACGGAGAGGATCTTCTTCGTGCGATCCTGACCGATCACGTACTGGTTCAGATGTTCGGTGATCTCCCGCGGCGTCGGGACGCGGTTGAAGAGCTTGGTCGAGGTGCCCCGACGTTTGCGCTCCTGATCGAGGATGCTCTGGCAGAGCTCGATGCATTCGCCGCAGATGTAAACCTCGTCCGGTCCCTCGACGAGCGGCCCGACTTCGCGGTAGCTCTTGCGACAGAACGAACAGTTGGCGTTTTTCTTTCCGGTCGGTCCGCGTTTGCCGGCGGACATGAAATCTCGTCCCGAGGTCATTGGCTTTCCTTCAACGCTGCCGAGGGTGTTTCGTCGGTGAATACTTCAATGGTGCAAGCGGCGCGTCCCTGGCCCTGCCATGATCCTTCAGTGACTTTTGTCCAGACTCTTTCTGGAGCCATCCTTGGTCGTGAGATCCCTGTCCGTCGTGTCGCGTCAGTCCGCCTCCATCGTCGGCGGTTTGGCGCTCGATCTTGATTCGTCATCCGCGTCGTCGCGCGGCCCGTCTATTCCGTTCGCTGGCCGGGCCGGATCGGCAGTGTTCGCCGATGCCGGAGATCCTTGGCCTGCCTTCAATTGCGAACCGTGTCCCGCAACCAGCCGGTTCTTTATCAATCGGTACTCGTCCTCGGATAACCCACCCTCCCGGTGCAAATCTCGAAACTGCGTCAGCAATTTCAGGTTGTCATCCGCATGACCGGCATCTTCGCGAAACCATGCTCGGATCTGAAAGATGAACCAGACTCCGATGGCGACCGCAAACACGGCGACCACGATCGTCACAATCGTCCACTGCCTGGGAGTCAACGAGACTCCGAACCGGTCGAGCAGATTCAATTCCGCCACCAACAACTGCATCTCGAAGCCCTCGACTCGACTTGGTTCTCGGTGTCGTAGATCGGATCGACATCGAAGGGCCTCATTATTCGCTGAGGAATTGATTCGAACAAGTCGCTCGCCGTCGCCGCGACACCACCGAAGCAGCAACCGTGCCGTGACAACTTTTCGTGGCGAGAACGTCGCGCCCGTCTCAACTTCGTGAACATGTGATGGCCGAAACGACGAACCTCCGCCGCGATGGAAACGATTCGGTGCCAGTTGCTCCCGGCGATGGCAGCAATCGGTCCGCGGCATTGTAGAGATTACAGGTTCGAATCGACGCCGCGATTGCCCGCCGTGCGCGGCCTCCCTAGAATCGTCCGGCCATTGCCGCCGAAGGGCCGGCGTGAGGCTCGAGGGACTCATGCCGGACGTCGCATTTCGCACAGGCCGCGCGGCTCGATCACGAACGGACCAGCATCATGAACTTCGACCAGAGACTCGAACGGGCCATCGAACGCGGGCAACAACAGCGTTCCGCCCAGGACCGCGAGCGGGCCGAACGGGCCATGACCGAGGAGGAGTGCAAGAACCTGCATTCCAAGGCTCGGTTGGAACTGTCCGAACACATCGAGGTCTGTCTGCGGAAGTTGGTCGAGCATTTTGCCGGTTTCGATTTTCAGTCGATCGTCGGCGCGGAAGGTTGGGGCGCGAAGATCTCGCGAGACGACCTTGCCCCCGGCGACGGCAAGCCGCTCAACAAGTATTACAGCCGGTTGGAAATGGTCGTCCGACCGTACTCGGCCGGTCGGATCGTGGAGCTGATCGCGCGCGGAACCATTCGCAACAAAGAAGTGCTCAGCCGCACGCACTATCACCAGTTGGCGCAGCTCGATCTGACCGGCTTCCGCGACTTGATCGACCAATGGGTGCTGGAGTACGCGGAGAAATTTTCATCCCGCGCGTGATCCGGTCCTCCGGTCTCCTCGTCCCGGTTCTGCGGGGAGGAGGCAGGGAGGAGAGTCCTTTCTGCGCCATTCCAGTCTCATATCCCTTCCGCGAAAGTTGTCATGAGCCGTCACGAAAGCCTGCAGCGTGTGTTGGATCGCGGCCTGGTCGCGATCATCCGCGCCTCGTCCAGCGAGCAGTTGGTCAACGTCGCGCGCGCCCTCTGTGACGGCGGCATCGACATCATCGAAGTCACCTTCACGACGCCGGGCGTGGTCGAGGTGATCTCGGCCGTGAAGAAAGAACTGGGCCACAAGGTGCTGCTCGGCGCGGGAACGGTCCTCGATCCCGAGACCGCTCGCACGGCGATCCTGGCGGGAGCCGAGTTTCTCGTCTCGCCGACGGTCAACCTCGACGTCATCAAGCTCGCGCTGAGGTACGACAAGGGGATCATGCCCGGCGCGTACACACCGACCGAAGTGCTGACCGCGTGGGAGGCGGGGGCCGACATCGTGAAGCTGTTCCCCGCCGACATCGGCGGCCCGGCGTACCTCAAAGCGCTGAAGGGGCCACTGCCGCAGATCCGCATCATGCCGACCGGCGGTGTCAATCTGCAGACGCTCAAAGACTTCGTCAAAGCCGGAGCATGCGCCGTCGGCCTCGGAGGCCAACTCGTCGAAAAGGACGCCGTTGAACGAGGCGACTTCGACCGCATCCGCTCTCTCGCCGCCCAGTACGTTGAAGTGATGAAGCAGGCCCGAGCATAGAGAGTGGTGGTCCTCGCGTTGGGTGAGCAGCGGGGAAGGGAAACGCACTGCCGTGCGTTGACACTCGACTGACATGCTCGCTAGCGTAACACCGTTGTTCAATTCCGGGTCAATTGCCCCCCTTTACCAGCCCAGCGGTCCTCAAGTCGTTTGGTGATTGATAATTCGCATGAGAAGAGCGACACGCCAATCGCACCGTCAGCGCGGGCCAGTATCACTTGAAGGAGATGCCGTATGAGACTGTTTCGATTTGTGAGTCATACCAGTGCGGGAGTCGTCTTGTTGCTCGTCGCCAATTCGCTGGCCTCGGCGCAGGCGACGCGCACCTGGGTGTCGGGCGTTGGCGACGATGCCAACCCGTGCAGCCGCACGGCTCCGTGCAAG
Source organism: Schlesneria sp. (assembly GCA_031412755.1). Taxonomy (GTDB): domain Bacteria; phylum Planctomycetota; class Planctomycetia; order Planctomycetales; family Planctomycetaceae; genus Schlesneria. The sequence continues at coordinate 8,035 of JANODP010000292.1, forward strand.
ACGTTCGCCGGAGCGATTTCCAAGACGGCCGCCGGCGGTGAAATTGACTGCCTTGATCCGGGCGGATTTGGAGTTGTCACGATCACCAAGGCGATCACGATTGATGGCACCGGCCTCACGGGTGGGATTCTGAACGCCGGGACAAACGGAGTGATCGTCAATGCGGGGGCGACCGACATCGTGACGCTCCGCAACATCTCCATTCAAGGGGTCAAGACTGGTCTCAACGGAATCAACTTCCTCAATGGGGGCGTGCTCAATCTGGAGGGCGTCGTGATTACCGGCAATGTCCAGAAGGGACTCAATTTCGCGCCGGGAATGAACTCCAAACTGCACATGAAGGACTGTATCATTCGAGGTAACAAGGATCCTGTGAACGGCGGGGGAATCAAGCTGGCGCCTGCCGCCACCTTCAGCGTGACTGCTTCGCTGGATAATGTCCGGCTGGAAGACAACCAGTTTGGGCTGTTCGCTGATGACCGGGTGAAGGTCGCGATTAGCAACAGTGTCCTGACTGGCAATGCAGGTCAGGGTGTGATCGCAGCCGGCACGGCGGGACCGATCGACATCAATTTGGAAAACACTGTCATCTCGAATAACGGCTCGTTCGGCATCCGCAATGCGAACACCTCGGTCACCTCGGTCATCCGCATGAGTAATGTCGCCGTGTTTGGAAACGCGACCGGGGTCAGTGCGAACGGAATGAGCGTCATCCGTTCGTTCGTGAACAACCGTATCGACGGCAACGGTACCGATGGTGCGCCGACCACGACCAAGGCGCAGCAGTAACAGGAAGACTCGTTCCCGACGCGCGATTGCTCAGGGTGCAACCCTGGGTGAAACTCCACCAATCTCGTGTCGGTGAATTCGTTCCCCATGATTGACCTGGCGCGATGGCGATCTCGATCGCCAACGCGTTTGCGTTTCTCGTCTCGCAACTCGTCGCATCTTTGATTGAGGTCGAAGGAGACGAGACGAAACGCTCGATCGGAACTGCACGATGGCAAATAAATTCGGCTGGACGCGGAGCGATCCGCACCTTTCCGGCTTGTTTTGGCGCGTCTCGAAAAGTTTGACGGAACCCGACTTGGAAACGGGCGATTGTCCCGCAGAAATCAATCTCGCGAGTTGACACTCAACAGATGAGATCGCTAACGTGTCGCTGTTCAAAAATGGGTCGGTCGATCCATTGCAGGCCGCTTGGTCACAAGTCGCTTGCTGATCTGTGTCACCCTGTTCGGGGGCGTTCGCCAAATCGCCTCGTCACCACGAGGCCAAGATTCACCTCAAGGAGATGTCAGATGAAACCGTTCCAATTTGCGAGTCGCGCCAGTTTGGGAATCATCGTGTTGCTCGTCGCCAATTCGTGGGCCTCGGCGCAGGCCACACGCACTTGGGTGTCGGGTGTGGGCGATGATGTCAACCCATGCAGCCGCACCGCCCCGTGCAAGACATTCGCAGGCGCCATTTCCAAGACTGCCGATGGTGGCGAGATCAACTGCATTGATTCGGGAGGCTTTGGGGCCGTCACGACCACGAAGTCCATCACCATCGACGGAGCCGGAGTCCACGCGTCAATTCTGGCGTCCTTGACGAATGGCGTCATTATTAACGACGCCTCACCCGCTGGCTCCGTCGTGACTCTCCGCAACCTTTCGATCAACGGGAACGGGAACGGGCTGGATGCCATCCGATTCATCAGTGGGGAGACGTTGAACGTCGAGAACTGCGTGATTTTTGGCTTCACGGGGCAGGGAATCGACGGTGCCTTGGGTGGAACTTCCGTCGGAAGGGTCAACGTCACGGACTCGATCTTCCGGAAGTGCGCTCTGGGCGCAATCCAATTGACGCCGGTTCTCGCCAACACCTCCACCATCAACGCTGTGTTGGACAATGTGCGGATGGAAGGGAACTCGTTCGGACTTCAGGCGAATAACCGAGTGAAGGCCACGCTCCGCAACTGCTCGATGTCGAACAACACCAGTCAGGGAATGCTTGCGTTTTCCAACGGGGCGGGAAACATCGATGTCACTTTGGAGGAGTGTACGCTGGCCGGTAACGGCTCCATCGGGATCCGCGCGAACGCCGCCATCGCCAACGTCCGCATGAGCAATACCATGATCACGAACAATACCGGCGCCGGTTTCGACCTCGGTGGGGGCGGCATCCTCAGTTCATTTGGCAACAATCGCCTCGTCAACAATGGTGCCAACGTCGGGTCGATTACACTGCTGGCCCCGGCTCAGCAATAACTCATTTTGATTCCCGCCAAAGTGGAGACTTTGAGGGCGAACAACGAGAAACAGGTCCGTCATCGGCATACGACGGACCTGTTTCTCGTTTTCTTTTTAACTCCCTGCCGTGGATGCCGGCCGGCATGTTCGGCTCTGCAGCACCACAGTTCGTTGAGTCCCTGGCCGAGATCGACGTACACGGTCGTTCGGGCATCGCGGCGACAGTCCGTTCCCGGTTCGAGGCGGTCCGGCGAAGCAGTCTCGCGCAGTGAAGTTCTCTTTCCGGAGGTGTTGCCGATCGAACGAGCAACGTCGTTCGACGAGACCTCGATTTCTGAGAGACCTCGCGCCGGGACTCATGCCGAGTGACTGGCAAGCCCAGTGATCGCCGTTCGTTTACTCAAATCGTTCGTCGGCGAAGGGGTGGAGCAGTCCGAGTCCCTTCTCCTTCGGAAGGGCATCGAGCAAAAACTCGGCCATGCGAAAGTCGTCCTGGTCGGTGATCTTGATGTTGAGGGGCGAGCCATCAACGACGCGAACGGCATGACCGAGTTGTTCGACGAGCTGCGCTTCATCCGTCGGTTGCAACGAGCCTTGCCTGGCGTAGGCATCGAGCAGCAGTTGTCGCCGAAAGACCTGCGGTGTCTGAGCGGCCCACAGATTCGCACGCGGAACCGTCTGTTCGATGCACGAATTTGAGTCGACTCGCTTCAGCGTACTCGTGACAGGAGTCGCCAACAGCGCGGCTCCATGTTGTTCTGCCGCGCGGAAGACCTGATCGATCCATGCCTTCACGATCAGGGGGCGAGCCGCATCGTGGACGGCGACGAAATCCACATCGGCCCGGACCCGCGCGAGGGCGTTCTTCACCGAGTCGGCCCGCTCCGCTCCGCCGGTCACAATCTCGATGCCCATGAACGCGAGATTCGGGAGGAACTTCTCCTTGAACCAGTCGAGATCCTCGGGGGAGACGACGATCAACGTCTGGACGACATCGTCGCGGTTGCAGAAGGCTTCCGCGCTGCGGACCCAGACGGGGCGCCCCTTCAATTCGACGAAGACTTTTTTCTTCGACTGCTGCGCGGCGAACCGGCTGCTCTTTCCGGCGGCGGGCAGGATGACGGCGAACTTGGACATGGTGCGGCTTCCCCAACAAAGGTGCCCCGGATTTTTCGCGGCGACAGACCCACCCGAAGCGTGAGCAAGAGCGTGGCGCGGTTCGCGCTCGCTCGCGCTTCGTCGGTCTGTTTTCCAAGAGGAAGCCCTGAACAATCGCGGATGACGGCCCGATGGTATCCCTCGCGCTGCGCATCGGCAACGTGTGGCAAACGGTCAACGCGGGGGTCGCCACGGCGTTGACGAAACGCCTCATCGTTCCAAGCCCCTGGCGCAGGATCGTTTGTTGTCAATATGGCTTATCCACTTGAGCAACAGGGAGTTGAACATCAATCGTCTCCAAAAGTTGTCACGCTGGCATCCCATTTGTTTAGCGAGGTGTCGGAACCTTCCGTTTGCTTGACGATCGTTCGCGTCACTGACGATTGATCTCCCCTTCCACGTGCAACAACTTGATCAGGATCCCTTGCGATGTCAAAGCCCGTGATTGTCGTGCTCAGTCGGGATCAGTCGATGGCGTCGGAACTGCCGGGGTTGTTTCAGGGGAAGGCCGACATCCGGGCGTGCGGCACGTTCGACGAACTGGTTGACCTCGGCCGTCAGGTCGAACTGAAGGCCCTGGTCGCGGACTTTCGCCGGATGGGAAGCGGCGGCCACGCCGAGAACCGCATCCTCGAATCGGTTCAGGAGCGATTCCCCCAACTGCGCGTGGCGATGGTCACGTCGGACGACTGTCCCGAACCACTCGCACGCCGCGCGGCCACTCACGACATCACCCTTTGTCGCGGCCATCTGGATCGCGCCACGCTGCTCAACGCGTTTCGATCGCTGTTTCCGGAAGAGGTCGACGTCGCACCGAGCGCGGCTCAATTGCAGCCAGCTCACGTTGCCTCGACACTGCTCCCCAACGATCTGGGTGGCGAGCAGTCACTCGGCGTGATGACCGGGATCAGCCGGCGGTTCGAGACCAACTCGCAGCACCTCCATCAGATGCTGCTCGACCTGGAGGTGGCCGCGCGTCACGACGTCTCGATTTTGTTGATCGGTGAGACCGGTGCGGGCAAGACGTTCCTGTCGCGGCTGATCCATGAGGTCAGTCCGCGCCGGCACGAGCCGTTCCTGCCCGTGGCCTGCGGTGCGTTGCCGCCCGATCTGATTGAGGGCGAATTGTTCGGTCACGTCAAGGGAGCGTTCACCAGCGCACATGCCGACAAGGAGGGAAAATTCCTCGCCGCGCGGCGCGGTTCGATCCTGCTGGATGAGATCGACGTCCTCGGTCCCGACCAGCAGGTCAAGCTGCTGCGAGTCATCGAAACCGGTGAGTTCGAACCGGTCGGATCGAACCATACGCAGCACTGTCAGGCACGGCTGATTGTGGCGAGCAATCTCGAACTCCAGCCGCTCGTCGAACAGGGCCGCTTCCGGCCGGACCTGTACTATCGCCTGAACATGCTGAAATTTGTGATCCCGCCCCTGCGCCAGCGGAAGATGGACATCGTGCCGCTGGCGCGAAAGTTCGTCCGGCAGTTTGCGATCAAGCACGGCGTGCGGATCGAAGAGATCGATGCCAGCCTGTTCGGCGCGCTGATGAACTACCCGTGGCCCGGCAACGTCCGCGAGTTGGAACACGTCATCCAGCGCTCGGTCATTTATTGCCGTGATGGCCGTCTGACGGCCGAGCAACTGCCGCACCACGTACTGTCGGGAACGGCCGGGCCGACCAACGACCCGACGGTGGTGCTCGGTCTCAATTATGGAACGCCCTCCGCCTTGCCGTCGGCTCCCGCAGACAAAACTCTGGGCGGACAGATTGCTCTCAGCGAGAAGGAGATCATCGAGCAGACGCTGTTCAAGAACAGCTTCAGCCGCACGAAGAGCGCCAAGGATCTCGGCATCAGTCGCGTGACGCTGTACAACAAGATGAAGAAGTACGGCATGTTGAAGGGTTGAGGGTCGAAAGTTGAAGGTTGAAGGTTGAGAGTCAGAAAAGAGACAAAGCCACCGCTTCCCTGCCTTTTCTGACCCTCAACCCTCGACCGTCAACCATCAACCCTTGCAGGTCCGAGTCGATTCGGTTGTATTGTCCGCTCTTCCGACAACCGACCTGCTCGCAGACAAGGCCTGACCCCATGCACTTTGAAGGTGGCGCACCCCTCGACGAGTCCAGTCTCTCCTCCGGTCCCTGGTGGAAGGAACTCAATCGCTATCACTGGTTCGTGTTGTTCGTGTCGGTGCTGGGTTGGATGTTCGACACGATGGACCAGCAGTTGTTCAATCTGGCTCGCGGTCCGGCGATTCTGGAACTGAATGGCCCGCAGGACGCGCAGTGGTACGGGGGGCTGGCCACCACGATCTTCATGCTCGGGTGGGCCACCGGCGGCATCGTGTTCGGCATCATGGGAGACCGCTACGGTCGTGCCAAGACGATGGTCATTACCATCCTGCTCTATTCGCTGTTCACCGGTTTGAGTGCGGCGTCCCAAGGCTACTGGGATTTTGTTTTCTACCGGTTTCTGACGGGACTGGGAGTCGGTGGCGAGTTCGCCGTGGGCGTGGCTCTTGTCGCCGAGACGATGCCCGAGCGGGCGCGACCGCACGCCTTGGGTTGGCTGCAAGCCTGTTCGGCCATCGGCAACATCACGGCGGCCTTCGTCAGCATGGGGCTGGCTCCGCTCGAAGCCGCCGAAATGCTGGGGGAATGGAAGCCGTGGCGGTACATGTTTTTGATCGGTGCGTTGCCCGCCCTGTTGGCCCTGTTCGTCCGCCGCAAGCTGCAAGAGCCGGAAAAGTGGAAGGCCATGCGGGCCGACAAGACTCAAAAGCTCGGTTCGATCCCGGAGCTGTTTGGCACGCCGTGGATTCGCCACCGGGCCATTGTCGGACTGTTGCTGGCGACTTCGGGCGTGGTCGGTCTGTGGGGCATTGGCTTCTTCAGTTTTGAACTCGTTCGATCCGTCTTCCGCCAGACGTTTGAGGCCGAAGCCCGGACGGCCGGGGGCGAACAAATCGATCGCGAGTTCATCCGGGCCGTACTCCACCACCCGGATCTCGTCGGAGAGACCTCGAAGCGAGTGATCAGTCCCAATGCGATGGTCGTCGCCGACGCCAAGGCGCTGTACGGCGCGGCACTGAAGTTGGGCAAGGCATCGAAGGCGGTGTCGCTCGACGCAGCGCTCGATCTGCTCGACAAGGATCCCAAGCGACCGCAATCGACAGAGGATCGACAGCGTCGGCGCGAGTACGCCTCAGAACCGATCCCGCTGGAGGACGGTAAGGCCCCGCACACGGAGACGGTCGCCACCCGGCACAAGGCGCTCGAGGGTCGACTGACATTTTGGGCCGGCGTCAATGGTTTGCTCTTCAACATTGGCGCCTTCTTCGGCATTTATTCCTTCAGCAAGATCACTCAACGAATCGGTCGCAAGGCCACATTTGCCCTGGCGTTTACGCTGGCCCTGTTCGCGACGGCGGGGGCGTTCTGGTTTCTCGGTACCTTTTCGGACGTCTTCTGGATGGTGCCGATCATGGGCTTCTTTCAGATCTCCCTGTTTGGAGGCTATGCGATCTACTTTCCCGAACTGTTCCCGACTCGGCTGAGGAGCACGGGGATTTCGTTCTGTTACAACGTGGGACGTTATCTGGCGGCGGCGGGTCCGCTGCTGCTCGGGTACCTGGCGGACAAGACGTTCGGCCATCACGGCGAGTTGCTGGCGATGCGGTATGCCGGCGTCACGATGTGCGTGTTCTTTCTGCTCGGCCTGGCCGTGCTGCCGTTCGCACCCGAAACGAAGGGGAAGCCGCTGCCGGAGTGATGTCGCCTCTGGTCAACCCCCTCCGCGGCGGATAACGTACTCGACCGAGCCTGCCTGCTGTGGGAGGGAACAGAGTCTGGAAGGAGCGTGCGACCATGATGTGTCCGTTTTGTCGAAATGGGGACACGAGCGTCATCGACTCGCGGGCCAGTCAGGATTTTGTGATCCGTCGCCGCCGCAAGTGCCTCAGTTGCGACCGCCGCTTCACGACGTACGAGAAAATCGAAGACTCCCCGTTGAAGGTCATCAAGAAGGATGGCACGCGCGTCCCCTTCGACCGCGAGAAGATCAAATCGGGCCTCGAAAAGTCCTGCTACAAGCGGCCGATCAGCGACGAACAGATCGAGGCGATCATCTCGGGGATCGAAGCGTCGTTGTACGAGCAGTTCGACCGCGAAGTCCCCTCGCGCGAGATCGGCGAAAAAGTGATGGAGGCCCTGCGGACGATCGACCACGTCGCGTTCGTTCGCTTCGCCTCGGTCTACCGGGAGTTCCAGGACGTCAACGATTTCGTCGAGGAGCTCGAGCCGCTGCGGGCGGATCGCCGACGGTAGCAGCGAATGCTCGGGCCGATTCACCAGGCCGCGATCGCCATCGCGGCGAGGACCGCGCACCAGATCACCCCCAGCGCGTGCCAGAACCAGGCGCAGACGGTCACGCCCCAGTAATACTCGTGGTCGTAGCGGTCGGCGAGGGCCTGCACGGTGACAAACACCAGACAGAGCAGGGCGACGACGAAGTGCATCGCGTGGAGTGCGGCCACGACGGCGACGAAGGCTCCCGCGCCGGTCGGCACCTCCTCGGCGGGCTGCTGACGGATCAGTTGCGACAACGCGAACGTCTGAATCCCGACAAACAGTGTTCCGCACAGCAGGGCTCCCATCAGGCTGCGTCGAAACGGTCGCTGTTTCTCCCGCCTCACGAACGTCACCGCCCGCGACAGCGCCGCACTGCCGCAGAACAGCAACAGCGTGCTGGCGGCGAACGCGGGCGGAAACTGAGTCGGCCCGCGCCGGTCGTCCGCGGGCGCGAGAGTGAGCAACGCGGACGACAGGGCCAGCGCCGCGAGCAACAGCCCGGCGGAAACGGCAAAGAATCGCAGAGCGAAATCACTCCGTCGCGGCGCGGTCATTGATCCAAAGTGTTCTGGCATGGATGGCAGTCGTTGAGCGGCCCCGAATCACGGTCAAGTTCACGGCAGCAGCGGCTCGACCAGCAGTTGTTTGGCGGCGGGATGGCCGAGCGCGACCGGACGGCCTTCAAACACGGTCGTCACGATGCCCGCCTCGGGCAAGTTGTCACGGACGATTCCCTCTTTCTGCAAGGTCACGCCGGCGTCGCTGAGGAACCGCAGGAACTCGGTCCCCTGATCGACCACGCGCACGATGCGGACGCGCGTGCCGGCCACCACTGACGAGAGTGGAACCGCGCGGTCAACTCGCACCCGCATTTCACCGTCCACCGACGGAATCGGGTCGCCGTGCGGATCGGTCGCGGGCCGACCGAGGAACTCGTCGATCCGATCGACCAGCGAGTCGCTCACCGCGTGCTCCATGTTCTCGGCCTCCTCGTGAACCTGATCCCAGGACAGGGCGAGCGTCTTGACGAGGAACAATTCAATCAGGCGGTGACGCCGCAGCATCCTCATCGCCACCGCGCGGCCCGCGGGTGTCAGGCAGACACCTTCGTAGGGGCGGTACTCGGCATGACCCGACTCCGCCAGCGTCTTCATCATGCTGGTCACCGTCCCCGGCGACACCGACAACGCCACGGCCAGTTGACCGGTCGTCACCCAGTCGGTTCCGGTCCGCAGCGTCGTTTGCAGTGTCGCCTTCAAATAGTTCTCGACGGTCAGCGTCGTCATGGGTGTAAAGTTCACGAGAGGAGGATCGGCGATCAAGTGCGGCAACGGACATCCGCGAACTCACCCAGGCTGAGTGCTTTGCAATCGTGATTGCATCCGGACTGCCCATTCTTACGAAGTCGGTGCGTGTCGCCAACCGCAGCACGGAATCGAGTGGCACATTGAGACAAGTACGATCCGCCGAAACTTGGACTCACCTTGCACGGGCTGCAGGCTGCCAGTAGCCTGACGCAACGGAAACAGCCGATATCACTGGTCGGCCCCCAAGGAGAGTCCGTCATGCCAACCAGCCCGTTTGTTCACCCGCGCGTCTCGCGTCGCACCGCCCTGCAAGCCGGAAGCATTGGCCTGCTGGGGCTGGGCTCCAATCATGTGGCTGCATTGCGCGAGGCCGCGGCGGCGCCGGGCGTTTCGTCCAAACCTCGGTCGGTGATCTACATCTTTCTGTCGGGCGGACTGGCACAGCACGACAGCTTCGATCTGAAGCCGCACGCTCCCGACAACATTCGTGGTGAGTTCCATTCGATCGCGACGAAGACGCCGGGACTCGACATTTGCGAACACCTGCCGAAGCTGGCCCAGCGCAGCCACCTCTGGTCGCTCGTGCGTTCGTTCACGCATCCGTCGAACGATCATTCGCTCGGTCATCACATCATGTTGACCGGGCGGTCCGAGGCCCCGCCGGGCTTCAATCCGAATGCGCCGCGACCGCAGGATTGGCCGTCGATTGCGTCCGTGGCCGGAGCTGTCACGGCTCCCCGCAACAACCTTCCCACGGCGGCGGTCCTTCCCGATCAGTTGGTCCATTACTCGCGACGAGTCCTTCCCGGTCAGTTCGCCGGGATCATGGGGAGGCATCGAGACCCGTGGTTCATCGAAGCCTCGCCCTACAGCTCCCTCAGTTACGGCGCCTTCCCCGAGTATGAGTTCGACCATCAGGAGAGGCCGAACATGCCGAGGCGTTCGGCGTTCCAGGCTCCGAACCTGACACTGCCCGAGGGCTTCTCGCGCGGCCGCCTGGGGAGTCGCATGGAACTGTTGGGGCACATCGACCGCCAGCGTGCCGACCTCGAACGAATCGCCCGCGTCGAGCAGTTCGACCGTTATCGCGAAGGAGCGATTTCCCTGCTGACGGACGGCCGCGTGCGAGAAGCCATCGACGTGGCGACGGCTTCCGACGAGATTCAGTCTCGTTACGGCAAGAACTCGTTCGGCTGGTCGCTGTTGATGGCTCGCCGACTGGTCGAGGCGGGAGTCAACCTCGTGCAGGTGAACCTCGGCAACAACGAAACGTGGGACACGCACGGCGAAGCGTTCCCGCATCTGAAAGACCTGCTGTTCCCGCCGACCGACCGGGCCCTGTCCGCGCTGCTCGATGACCTCCACGACAGCGGCCTGCTCGATTCCACGCTGATCGTGATGGCGGGTGAATTCGGCCGGACGCCGAAAGTCACGCACCTGCCCCAGCACTACAAGCTTCCGGGCCGAGACCACTGGGGCGCGGTGCAGACGGTCTGGCTGGCGGGAGGCGGAGTGCAGGGCGGGCGCGTCATCGGTTCCTCCGACAAGATCGGTGCCTTCCCCGCCGCCGATCCACAAACGCCCGAGAACCTCGCCGCGACGATCTACTCGTCGCTTGGCCTTTCCGAGACCGTGGCCTGGTACAACGATCTCGGCCAACCGCACCACGTGTACCACGGCGAACCGATCCGCGGACTGACGTAGCCCGAATCATTCATGGCCTCCTCATGGAGGAATCGGATTGCCGCACACTAACCATCGGTGCAGCGACCGTTTCTACGATTGCGACCGGTTTCATTCGTCGTCTCCTTCAATTCGTCGAACCTCTTCCATTCGAGAAAGACGGGGAATTCGACGAATTGAAGGTGACGACGAATGGGAATATGCAGGGCCGGTTTCAAGGCGGCCCTGCGAAGTGGCTCCACGAACCGAAGACCCTGCGTCACACTCCCACCGGTTCGCGGTCGGCGTGGTGCATGCCGTTCATGACGTGCGACCCGCTGGACACATATTCGCCGTAGTAGGTGTTACCGTGGTCCTGGCCGGGGACGACACCGTTCGCGACGGTTCCCAGGGTGACGATCCCCTGGTCGTGGATCAGTTCGCGAACGCGCGCGGCAGACGTGCGCGTGTTCTTTCCCAGGCGGACCACCAGCACCAGGCCATCGACGTGCCGGGCCAGGATGCACGGATCGCTGACGGCCAGCAGCGGCGGAGCATCGACGAACACGAAGTCGAACTCGTGCTTCGCGTCGCGCAGCAGTTGGGCCATGCGCGGTGACGAGAGGAGTTCCGCCGGATTGGCCGGCGATTCTCCGGACGTCAACAGACTCAGCCGTTCGATGGTTGTGGGGCGTACCGCATTGAGGAATTCGATCTCGCCCGTCAGCACGTCGGTCAGGCCGATCTCCTGCGACATGCGGAACAGCTTGTGAACGGTCGGCCGGCGCAGGTCGGCATCGACCAGCAACACGCGCTTGCCCGACTGGGCCAGCGCGATGGCGAGGTTGGACACCAGCGTCGTCTTGCCGTCGCCCGGTTCCGGGCTGCTGACGAGCACGCTCTTGGCCTGGCGATTCTCGGCAGAGATCAACAGCGAGGTCCGGATCGAGCGATAATTCTCGGCCTCGATCGAGTTCGGGGCGTGCAGGTACCGCAGGGCGGGATGTGGCAGCCTGGACGACGAACCGTCTCGATCGACCGGCTCGCTGAACGCGGCGACGCTGCCGAGCACCGGCTGTCGCAGCGAGACGCGCACGTCGCGGACGCTCTTCAGGCGGATGTCCTTCAGTTCCTGAATCAGGCAGAGCAGCGAGACAACCAGCATCACGAGGGCCGCCCCTCCCATGTCGAACTTGAGCAGTTTCTTGATGACCAGTTCATGCTTCACCGGTGCGAGCGTCTTCATCGTGTAGCCGTTCGTGTCCTTCTCGATGGCGACTCCGTTCTCGCGATCGAGCTGCTTCTGCCACAGTTCCTGAAGCTGCAGAATCTCGGCCCGCATGTTCTGATCGGTCGCCAGATAGCCGGAGAATTCCTTCCCCCGCAGGCCCTCGGTCCGGATCAGGTCGGCCAGTTCGCGATCCTTCAACTGATGTTCGTCCACCTGATGACGGAGCGAATCGAGGTAGAGCGCCACGAAGTCGGCCTGCATTCCCCGGGCGCGGGCGAAGCGTTCGGCCTCGACACCCTCGGGAAAACGGAGCCCCAACTTGGCGTACGTGTGGAGAATCGTCTCGATGCCGCGGCGGACGGCCACCAGTTCGGGGTGATCCCGCCCGACCTCGCGCGACAGATCGCGCTCCTTGATCAGCAGCGGCAGGAGCTGCGACTGATAGACCGAGATCTGCGTCTGTCGTTCGGCGTCCTCGCCGCTGCGACCATCCAGATTGACGAACCGGCGCACCTGATGTTCGAGCGATTCGCGCGACTCTCCGGCGGCCATCGCCTTTTCGAGTGACTTCTGCCGCGCCGTCAGTTCGGCCAGCCGGACACGGTTGCGGTTGCGTTCCTCGCCCAGCGAATGAATCACGTCCTCGGGGGCAATGTTCGTGGATTGCGACGTGACGGCTCTCGTACCCAGTGCCGAGCGGAACTCTTCGGGAACGGTCAGGATGAAGTTTCGATGAGCCTCTTCCGTCTGGTGCAGCTTCTGGAACATCTCCTCCGTCGTCTTCCGGGCCAGTCGCTGAACTTCGGCCGACTGTTCCAGGCTGGTCTCCTTCAGGTATTCGTCATAGGCCGCGACGACCGACTCCACGACCCGGCGCGAGTCGTCGGATTGCGGGCTGGCGAAGCGGACTTCGAGCACGGTCTGAACCGAACGCTCGTTGCCGGCCGTGCGTTTCACCTTCAAACCGTCCTGCACCGCCTCCACAATGTCGAGTTCGCCCTTGAAGATCGACAGCTCCTGGAGGTTGCCGATTCGCACGGCCTTCTCGATCAGCAGCGGGCTGGTGATCAGCGGAATGTGGTCGCTCGGCTTCCCCTGGGCGGTCAGCATGCGATCTTCCTCGCGCACCGGCGGCGTGTATCGGCGCGACACCAGGATCTGCGCGAACGCATCGTATTCCGGGCCCGATCGCAGATACGCGAAGTGACCCAGAATCAGGCCCGCGACCGCTCCGGCCAGCAATCGCCACTTGTAGCGAATGGCCAGTTGCAGATAGTTGATCGGCAGCCCTTCAGCCTCATCGTCGGGATTGACGTGACCCGGCAGGGCGTCGGCATGGAATTCAAGTTCGCGTTTCACGATGACTGCTTTCGGAGGATGATGTCATTAGTCATTGGTCATTAGTCATTGATCATTCGGGCGTGGCCCGATGGATTTGAGGTAAGCATTGAGTTGGGGTCCGAGGCTGTCGACGAGTTCCTTGATCGTCGTCGTTTGGGAGTCAGTGAGCAGGTGTCGTTTGAAGGCCCGACGCAACCAGTGACGAGTCTCATACAGGGAACCGCGCGCGATGCGGACGAAGCGACGATTGTCTGGGTAGGTACCCCGGCCGGATCCCTCGGCAATATTGGCTCCAATGCTGTCCGACGAACGAATGATTTGTTTTCCCACCGTGTCACGAGCCAGCACACTCCACCGCGCGACGACATCCCAAATCACGTCCGACAACTCCTCCGCCAAGATGTAGACCCGCAACTTCTCAAACGACTGACCCGCCATACGACATCTTCACCAATGACCAATGACTAATGACTAATGACCAACTCCCGCGGGAACCAGCGGCACGATGCGGCTGACTTGCCGCATCTGTTGTTGCCGTTGATGCTGTTCGACGTACCAGGCCACGGTTTGGGCGAGGCCCTCGCGCACCGAAATCTGCGCGGTGTAGCCGAGGTCTCGCGTGGCGGCGTAGATGTCGGCCCAGGAATGCTGGATGTCGCCGACTCGCGCGGGGGCGAAGTACGGCGCGAACGGGACATCGAGCTGCTCGCAGATCATCCGCAACAGCGTGACCAGATCGAGCGACTCACCGCAGGCACAGTTGTACACGCGGCCGCTCACGCCAACGGCGCGCGATGCCAGCAGGTTCGCCTGCACCACGTTGTCGATGTGAGTGAAGTCGCGCGACTGGCTGCCGTCGCCGTAGATGATCGGCTGATCTCCGTTCAACAGCGCCGCGACGAAACGCGGGATGACCGCCGAGTACGGGCTGTTCGGGTCCTGCCTCGGGCCGAAGACATTGAAGTAACGCAGCCGCACCGTTTCGAGGCCATACGTCGAGGCGAACGCCTCGCAGTACAGTTCGGCCGCCAGCTTGGCGGCGGCATATGGCGACAAGACCTGCGGCACCTGACCTTCGTGCTTGGGCATCACCGGCTGGTTGCCGTAGGCGCTGCTCGAACCGGCATAAACCACGCGGCGAACGCCGTGGCGCCGGCAGGCGTCGAGCAGATGGATCGTCCCCGTCACGCAGGCTGCATGGGTGTCGAGCGGATGCTCCACGCTGCGCGGCACCGACGCGAGAGCGGCTTGATGGAAGACGACCTCGACACCTTGAACCGCCGCCGTCACCGCCGACAAGTCACACAGATCGGCCTGCACAAACTCAATGCGATCCTCCAGGTGAGCCAGATTGGAACGCGAACCCGTCGACAGGTTATCCAGTACTCGGACGGCATGTCCGTCCTGCACGAGTCGCGTGGCGAGGTGAGACCCAATAAAACCCGCACCGCCGGTCACCAGATACGTTGTCACGTCGCGTTTCCTGTGAAGTCGCATGTTGCCGAGAATCGACCTTGTGGAAACCTAGCATCGTTTTGCGGACCAGGCACGATGCCAGACGACCGCAAATCGGATTCGAGCGGTGACGAAAACACGTCGCCGCGTCACGACGTGGCGCGACCGCTACAACCGGACAAGCCAGCCTGAATGTAGCTGAGTTCGCAAGAACTCAGCCCAACGCACGATGAGGAACTGAGTTCTTGCGAACTCAGCTACGAGGCCATGAATCATCTGGACAAGCGCGGGCGTGTCGGTGACGAATCCGGTCACCGCAACCCGGCCACCGCGTCTTGGGAGGCGGCCGTGGCGGGGACCGACCGTCGCAGTGTGGCCGCGATCAACCGGTGATCGGACCCCGCCGACCTGCCGATCTGACACGAGCGGACGGTCCATTCGGGCGAACACAAAATATGATCGATCCGCGCCCACGGCAGGTTTTCCGGCCAGAATCGGTTCGCCTTGCAGGGCGACGTGTAGCCGTAGCCGATCCCCGCCAGATCGAACGCGCTTTGGAAGTCGCCCCAGTGACGCTGAAACATCTGGCTCGACACCGGCGTATTGAAGTCCCCGACGACCAGCAGCGGCGCGTCGCCGCGAGCCGATTCGATCTGATCGCGGATGGCAAGCGATTCCTCCTCACGCAACTCCTGACTCTCGTCCAATCGTCGCGGTCCCTCCCCGTCGATCAGCGAACGCTTGCTCAGTTCCATCAGACCGCGTCGCGCCGTCATCTGGTGAATGTCCCCGAGCCGCACCGGTCCCGAGGGCGTTTGAATTTCCACGACGATCCCCGCGGATCGCTCGAAAACCGGAATCTCGCACCGGGCCACCAGCGTCACGGGATAACGCGAGCCGACCCAATAGCGATCGTGGCTGACCGTGTGCCAGCCGCGAAAGGCCTCGTCGAGCAGCGGCGACAACGGAAAGGCTTCCTGCAACGCGACGACGTCCGGATCAATGACGGCGATTTCCTCCAGCACCTTCGCAAAGTTCGGTCGGAACGCCTGCACGTTGCAACTGACGATCTTCAAATCGAACTCATCCGTCCCGGCGATGGACGGACTAAACAGCCGGGACGCCGGCACCGACAGACCCATCACCGGACCGAGCACCACCGCCAGCGAGACCGCATTCACCCACAGCGACTGCCGATGCCAGAACAGTGCGGCCACCAGCAGGCCCAGCGTCGGTGCCACAAACGGCGCGCGAGGCGCATACGTCAGGACCGTGCTGACCCACCAGCCTTCCGAGACCACGAACAGCAACCAACACAGCACCCCCAGCGCCGCCAGGTTGAACCACGACAGACCCCTCACCCAGCGGACAGCGGTGCGAGACGAAGTCGATGTTGGAACAGACGTCGAGGGCATGATGAGAACTCGCTGGGTAGATGCTTCGTGGACCGGATCGCTCAGTGGAACCGCATCGATCTCTGGGTGGCTGAATTCGCAAGAATTCAGTCCGATCCGTGAAATCTGAACTCTTGCGAGTTCAGCTACTGCCTACTTTTCTCTGCGGGTCTGCTTAGAGCGCTCCGACTGGTTCGCGTACCGACCGCACGAATCGGGGCAGGCCCTCGTTCCGTTCGGCCCGGTGTGCGAGTTGGGCCATTTCCCAGGCCGTCACGTAATGGAATCGGAAGTTCGGCTGCAGCGCGTGCAGTTCGGCCAGTTCCTGGTGGAACAATTGCATCCGTTCACCCAGCAGCATGTCGATGTTGCCGGTCTTGCAGCCGTGAGTGTGCAGTTTGACGAACCGCCAGTTGGGCCGGCCCTGCACCGTGACTCCCGCGTTGAGCCACAGATGCAATCGTTGAATCGACGGCGGATGTCTGGCGGTCAGGTCGGCGTTTTCGATGCGTGGCAGCACGCCAAACTTCTTGCGGGTCCAGTCGAAACCGAGCGGGCCCTGAATCATCAGCAGGCTGTCGGCCGGCGCGGTGCGGCCGACAGCCGCCCGCGGGCCGGTGTCGTGCGACTTGCGCCGGCCGGGCAGATCGGCCGCGTAATAGATGCTGTTGATCGTGCGCGTCTGCGTGTCGCTCGGCGCGGACGGCAGCGTGAAGTCGGCGTAGCAGCCCGTCTTCAGCAGGATCGGGATTTCGTGATCGACCCCGCACCAGCAGCCGTCCCGCCGCGAGTTGTTCAGCGCCCAGTTGCCGTGAATGAAACCGTAGACGATCTCGCCCGAGACCGGATCGCGGCGCAGCATCCCGTGCCGGTGAAACAGCACGTCACGGAAGACGCTCAACTTTTCTTCGAGGCCCTCGGGGGTGTCGTTGTGATGGTGGAGATGGATGTCGAACTCACCGAATCCGTCGCGGCACAGTTCGGCCAGCGGATCGATGTACTCGGGACGATACTGATCCTGCGGGAAGAAGAACGTGTGACGCGGCGACCGTCCGTCGACATCGCGGAAGTCGGCGAACCGCCGCGGGTAGTCGCGGCACCAGCGCTGCACGCGGGCCAGCGCCTCGTCGTGAGCTGGATTCCCCCACTCGGGTTCGTAGTGATCGCAGATCGCCAGGAAGACGTCGATCGGTTCCTCGTCGAGGATCACGTCGTGCGAGTTGTCCTTCGCGTAAAGGTGGGCCGGCACCCAGCGATCCAGGCCACGCGCCCGCACGGCGCGCCACAGCGCGCTCGCCGCCAGCCCCAGCAGGGAAAGCGACAAGGCCAGCACGATCAATGGAATCAACCAATCCGGCATCTCATTCTTCCCTGAGCAAACCACGGTGGGTCGCGATGAATTTCGGAGCGGGGTGGCGTGAGCCCCCTGGTTCTTGGACGTCAGCCCGTTTGCCATCACAACGAAGAACCAGGGGGCTCACGCCACCCCGCTCC
>JANODP010000293.1:0-12085 GCA_031412755.1 Schlesneria sp.
AACGATGTCCGGGCTCATCCCATTGTTTCATTTGTGAAGGGCAGGGACGGTATGGCGGTACTTGTCTGGAAGCACGGAACGACGGCAGCAGTTGCGCGGAATGCCATTCAAGCCGAATTGACGAACAGCGGCCATGCCAGCCAGGTGACTTGGAAGGGTGACGAGTTCACTTCTTCCATCGGCTGGGGGGGGATCCTCCGGTATCACATCAGAGCTGTTCAACCGCAATCGCCCTGACCAAAACTTCTTCCTGGCGAAATCTCTCCTCGAGAATCCGTCGAAATTGCGCCCACCAGTCTCGGTCGAGTTGATCCACCATCACCTCAAACATCACGACGTCGTCCCGGCTGACTTCGTCGTCATCATCTTTCCACAGACCAATTGCGGGAGATCCGAGGAATGCCGTGACTCCACCGAAGTTGTGAGTGAGTTCATTGTGCAGAGATTCAAACTCCTCCCGGGGGAAGGGCGTCTTGTCATTATCATGAAGCGGCAGGATTAGCTGGATGAGATACATCAAGTTTTGTCTTCCGCGAGAATTTTCTCCGTCATCCGGTTTGAGAATGGGGAGCCGTTACAGCCTTGGATTCGGGAGAGCCGCGTTCACGGAGAAAAATCGACAGGACAATCAAGACGCCGACCGACAGGTATTCGCTCTGCCAGTTTTGGAAGGACTCAAAACAGAACTGCGAGGAGACCATGTACTCCACCAGTGAAAGAGTAGCACACCCATGACGAAGTTCATCTGCATTGTAGGCTCGGACGCCGCTCATGGCATGCAGTCCCCACGATGCGGCGAAGAGTCCGAAGAGAGCGAGACTCAGCGAGTGCTGGTACAGCCAGGTGTAATGGCTTTCTTTTGACGATGTGTCAGCCCCCTCCTCAGCGTTTGTTTCATCGGGGGAGCGGGCGAGATTCCGCGGAGCCGCGCTGATACAGCACAGCCGTCAGCACGACATACGAGCCCATTTGCAGAAACTCGCTTTCCCAGTTCTCAAAACGGACTCCGCGAAATGAGCACTGGTCAGGTAATCGGCAAATCTCTGAGTGGGCTCCATGCTCGAATCGTTCATTGCAATCAACCAGGTAACCCGTGATGGCATGCCCACTCAAAAAGGCGAAAAACAGCCCGAACATGACCAATGACAGACCATTGTCTCGTAAGAGACGCTGCATGATCTCCTCCGGGAACGCTGTTTGTCGCATGGCTCCTGAATCATCCGGCGTAGCCGTTCGATGGTCAGCTTCGTCATCCCGAAATTCCCAATCATGGATCACGTCATTGAGCAGCAGGAGTCTTTTGATCGACCTTTGAGGAAATGAGCAGACCATGGGCCGCACACAATTGTGCGGCCCTGTTCGTTAGGACACTTTTACGGCAATCGCGAGGTCGCGTCTGTGATGCTTTCACCCCGCCGACGTTTCGACGCGCGTTCCCAACCGTCACGAGTCGCATGTTTGGCTCGTTCCCATTCCAAGTCCTGGGCTTGAACTGACTTTTCCCAGTCTTCTTCCAGCTTCGGAGCGGCGGTATCGAAGTCCGCTTTGTCGTATTGTTCGTCGTAACGGGTCGCCGATTCCCAGCCATAGCGATACGCAGGAGCGTAGGTGTCATACGGAGTCTCCGCGGCATAGTAGGGGCGAGTTGGATAGTTCTCGCGCCAAAACGCATCTTCAGCCGTCGGATCGATCGCTTCTCCCGCGGCTTTTCCTGCATATCCCCCGGCCACTCCTCCCACCACTGCCCCGACCGCCGCCCCGATCGGTCCAGCGACCGCTCCTGCCGCAGCCCCCGCCACAGCACCTCCCAGCGCGGCTCCAATTCCAACGCCCGCGGGATGAGCCCCTGGTTCACCCGTCAGAGGATCTTTGTTCAAGTCTTTCGGGGTTTTCTTACTAACAGCACTGGTTTGTCGTGTCGCCATGGGATTTCTCCTGTTCCTAGTGAGGGGCCGAGCCGGACGCGGCGCAATGCCGCGCAGCGAGTGGAACGCATTTGGTGTGCCGCTTCGCGATTCCAAAAGAGGGGAAAATGTCTCCCGAGTAGATGCCGTCGAGCTATTGATGGAAGCAGGCCAATGAAGAGGGGTTATTGATCGGCAGCACACACAGTCTTCGCGGAAAGAGAGGGCGAATCACTCACAGTTCCCAATGGTGCGTCGATCTCGCCCTTCGGCCTGTCGTGGTCGCTGTTCGCACATCGACCGAACTGGATCACTTTCCATCATGCTCTGACGGAATCGAAGGGGTCGCCACAAAGAAAATGAATCATCTTTCTTCAGAAGCGGCCTCAAACCGGAACGAGTGTCAACAATCCTGAGCGAGACGATGCGTGGCATGCTGAGTGCCAGGGGAGGATGTGGTGATCAGTTTTCCACTTGCTATCGAAGGGGGCGTTATGAGGCAATCTATCTCTGGTCTACTGGAGTTCGTTGGCGGTCCGTTCGATGGATTCAGTCAGCCGTTGGACGCGGGGGTTGAGGAGCTACCGGAGTGCGTGGCCATCCCGATGAACAATCGTTCCGTCCGTTTGTTCGGCATGACTGGCGAAGGAGTCACATCAAATCGTTCGGCGATTTACCGACTCGATTGCCAGGACGGCTCTGCACATTACCGATTCCATTCCTCTCGCCGCACCCGAGAAGTGCCGCGGTGAGGCCACGCAGACGGGGTTCAAGTGTGATTTCGATGGCCTCGTTCCGCAGACGACATTGGCTTGGGGTTTGCTTTGATGCGGGAGTCATCGTACCCGAGCACTGTTGCCGAATCCTGCGAGATAAACAACGGGGGTTGTGGTTCTCGGCAGAACTCTCACGACAGTGAAACCAGTTGGAAAGTGTCAGTGGAGTTCTGGCGCAAATTGACTTGGGTTGTTGGTGTGCCAGCAAGTGTACTGTCACCAACCGGACTGGTTGTTTTTGAACCCCTCTCAGAAGGACGAGGCCATCATGGAACTGAATACGTTGCACGATTTGTTGGTGAGTGAATTGAAAGACCTGTACAGCGCCGAGCATCAACTGCTGAAGGCCCTCCCCAAGATGGCCAAGGCGGCGTCTTCCGAGGAACTGCGGACGGCCTTCGAGGATCATCTGGCCGAAACTCAGACCCATGTGGAGCGACTGGAAACGGTCTGCAAGGGGATCGATGCCAGTCCGAAAGGCAAAAAGTGTGCTGCCATGGAGGGGTTGATCGAAGAGGGGGCGGAAGTGATCGCGGGAAAGGGTGATCCCGCTGTCAAAGATGCAGCGCTGATTGCTGCCGCTCAGCGAGTGGAGCACTACGAAATGGCTGGCTACGGTTGCGTGAGGACGTTTGCCAAGACCCTGGGCTACACGATCGAGGCGGCGTTGTTGCAGCAGACGCTGGACGAAGAGGGCGATGCCGACAAGCGATTGACGGACCTTGCCGAGAGTGGCATCAACGTCGACGCGAAAGAACCAGAGCTCGCTTCCTGATGACTCGCCTCAGGAAGTCCGGACTCGAGGGCGAACTGGACTTCCTGAACGGTGTTACGTGAACGAGGTCCAAACATGACTGCCCGAGACCTTTGGGCCATTGTCCGCGAGGCTAGTACCGAATCCTTGGCGGACAGGGTCCCCCGCTTGGGAGCGGCGTTGGCGTTTTACACGACATTCTCTCTGGCTCCGTTACTGCTGGTCGTCGTGGCCATTGCGGGAGTGGTGTTTGGACGCGAGGCCGCGGAAGGCAGGCTCCTCAGCGAAATGCGTTCACTCGTCGGCAACGAAGGAGGCGATGCACTGCAAGCGATGGTCGCGGCGGCGGGGAAACAAGGCTCGGGGATTCTCGCCAGTCTTGTCGGGGGATTGATTTTGCTGTTCGGTGCTGTGGGCTTATTCGGCGAATTGCAGGATGCTTTGAACACGATTTGGGAAGTGCAGCCCAAACCGGGAGGCGGGTGGTGGGGTTTCGTGAGAACCCGACTCCTCTCATTCTCGGCGGTGTTGGGAGTGGCCTTTTTGTTGCTGGTGTCACTCGTGATCAGCACCGTCATGTCGGCGCTGAACGGCCTGTTGGGCGGTTCGTTCAGTGGCGTGATTTTGAATCTCATTCAGTGGCTCGTGTCGTTTGGCGTGATCACCGGTCTGTTCGCGATGATCTACCGTCTGCTGCCTGATGCCGAGATCGCGTGGCGAGACGTGTGGTTTGGTGCGTTGGTCACCTCGGTCCTGTTCGCGTTGGGCAAATCACTCATTGGTCTGTACTTGGGCCAGACTGCCGTAACCTCGGTCTATGGAGCGGCGGCCTCGTTCGCGATCCTGATGCTGTGGAACTACTACACTGCCCAAATCTTCCTGTTCGGGGCCGAACTCACCAAGGCTTACGCGATTCGCTGCGGCTCGGGAATCATTCCGTCCGCTCTTGCGGAAGCGGTCACCCGCGACGCGCGAAGGCAACAGGGTCTGGCAACGACGCCGACGATTGACGATCAGACACATTCCAGTCGCTTGCGGACGTAGTACCTGGGCTCAATTTGAACCATTGCAGAGACGTAAATCATGACGGAAGTGGTGGAGCAACCGATGTCGCCGATGCCAGCTCAAACTCAGGAACATCCGGGTTTGGAATCGGAGATGACTCCGCGACCGAACTACCTTGCGCCGCGTTACCGAGGGTCCGCCAAATTGCTGGACCGGGTGGCCTTGATCACGGGTGGCGACTCGGGGATTGGCCGAGCGGTCGCCGTGCTTTATGCCCGCGAAGGAGCCGATGTGGCGCTGGTCTATCTGCCTGCCGAGCATTCGGACGCCGTGGAGACTCAAAATGCGGTCGAGAACGAGGGCCGCAAAGCCCTCCTGATACAGGGCGATGTGACGGACCCCGTCTTCTGCCGCAAGGCCGTGGAGCGGACGGTGCGTGATCTCGGCCACTTGGACATTCTCGTCAATAACGCGGCTTATCAGCAGACCTGCGAGCGGTTGGAAGACATCTCTCATGAGCAATGGGATCTCACCTTTCGCACCAACATCTACGGCTACTTCTACATGGCGCAGGCCGCGTTGCCCTACATCAAGGCGGGCGGAAGTATCATCAATTGCGGGTCCATCACGGGATTGGAAGGCAACAAAACCTTGATTGACTATGCGGCGACAAAGGGAGCAATTCATGCCTTCACCAAATCACTGGCTCAGAATTTGGTGGAACGCAAAATTCGAGTGAACTGCGTGTCACCGGGACCGATCTGGACAGTCTTGCAGCCAGTCTCCAAGCCAGCGGAAGCGGTCGCCGAACACGGCCAGAAGACTCCCATGCAGCGACCCGGTCAACCCGAAGAAGTGGCTCCCGCGTTTGTCTTCTTCGCGTCCGAAGCCGATTCCAGCTACATCAGCGGCGAGGTCCTGACATTGCTGGGCGGAGAGACCATCGCAGGTTGAAGCCGCTGCTCCATCGACTGGCGTGTCATTTGCGATGTCAATCGTCGAAGCCGCCGATCCACCAGCCGTCAAGTACCAATGGGACGGCAAGTATCGGTGACCACGAAAGGCGTCAGCGTACCGACAGATTCGTTCGTGCCCTCCGAGAAAAGGATTTAGCTCGGCGATTCTCAAAACCTACTGTCACGAGACGAGCTTCTGCGGCAGTAGCGTTGCCGTTCTTGGTCTTACTCCGAGATGAATTGAGATGATCTACCTGTACGGTATCAAATCGGGAAATCGCCAACTCGTGGCGACCTTTGATTCTGAAGCCCAGCTTCGAGCATACGTCGGTTGGTGTACGTTGCGAACGGATCGCGATGGCACAGCCAAGTTCGAGCAGGGGAGTGCTTTGGCGACGTTTCAGCGGTGGGAGCAATCAGCGACACCGCTGACGGGCGACGATGCGGCTGCCGTCCATCACAACCCGACACCCAGCATGCTTTGAAGTTGCACCATTTTTGAAAGGAAGATCATGCCTGTTTGCGTCCAATGCGGAAACAACTACGACAAGGCGTTCACCGTGGTGATGGACAAGAAGGAATTCACCTTCGACTGTTTTGAATGTGCGATTCAGGAACTGGCCCCGAGGTGTGCTCATTGCGGGTGCAGAGTGATCGGCCACGGAGTGGAAGAGGATGGCATCATTTTCTGCTGCGCTCATTGTGCGAAGCATGAAGGTGTCACCGAACTGTGCGATCGCGCATGACCGCTGCCAACCCATCTGTCCGGCAAGGATGAGGGCTATGGATCTCGAATCCGGGCGACCTTTCTGGTCCGTGCGAAACGGGCTGGTCCATAGTTATCCTCGGTTGCAAGGCCACATCGCGGCGGATGTTCTTGTCGTCGGTGCGGGGATCACGGGGGCGCTCATCGCCGACGAATTGTCGCGCGCCGGAATGCAGGTCGTGGTTCTCGACCGTCGTGACGTGGGGGGAGGCAGCACATCGGCCAGCACCGCGTTGTTGCAGTACGAAATGGACTCATCGCTGCGAGAGTTACAGGAGTGGTGTGGTCCAGAGACCGCCAAGGGACTCTATTGGTCCGGGGTCGATGCCATCCACGCCTTGCAGAAATTGTGCAGCGAACTTTCCGATAGTGGCGGCTTTCAATCTCGTCCCAGCCTGTACCTGGCTTCCACGCCGGACGATCAGGAAGAACTGCAACTCGAGTATCTCGCGCGGAAGGCCATTGACTTGCCTGTGGAGTATTGGGGTGAATCGGCGATTCAGTCTGCCTTCGATTTCACCGCTCCCGGTGCGTTGTTTTCCAGGGCCGCAGGCGAAGTCGATCCCTATCGACTGACGCAGGCCCTGCTCCGACGAGTGACCACCGCCGGGGGGCTTGTGTTTGACCGATCGGAAGTCCGCAACCATGAAGCTGATGAAACCACAGTGCGGTTCGGCACGGATGGTGGAGAAGTGACGGCCAAATGCGCGATCATTGCCGCAGGCTACGAAAGCGAAGGATTTTTGCCGCGCCCGGTGGCGTCACTTCACAGCACGTACGCGTTCGTCAGCGATTCACTGACGGCGTTCCCCGGTTGGTACGAACGGTGCCTGATCTGGGAAACGGCACGCCCGTATTTGTACATGCGAACCACTGCTGATGATCGTTTAATGGCGGGGGGTGAGGACACGCGGTTTCGCAACGCCCGCATTCGCGACAGCATGCTCGCAGACAGAATTGCCCGGCTTGAGGCTCGCGTGCGGACCATGTTCCCGCGCATCGACTTCGCGATCGATTACGCCTGGACCGGCACGTTTGCAGAGACGACAGATGGTCTGCCCTTCATCGGGCCTCATCCGGAACGACCCGGCTTGCTGTTTGCCATGTGCTATGGCGGCAACGGGATCACCTACAGTGCGTTGGCGGCGGTCGTGCTACGCGAATACTTGCAGGGCCGAACACATCCGCTGGCGGAGGCGGTTGCGTTTGGACGCCCTTCGCTGGACCGCGCCGCAGCAGGCCGGTGAGGCTACGGGCTGCACCCTTGGTTGCGAAATCCTCGCTGCTGGCGATGCAAAGGGTCACATGCGCGAACTCCTCCGGTGAGGGAACGCCGGATGGAGAAGTGACGGCATACCGTTTGCCTTTACCGCACCAGACGCGACTCGTGCCGATATCAGTAGAAGTGTTTCAAAACCAACCCGAAGCGTGAGCGAGGGCGATTCCACGCGGGACCTCCAATGCCCTCGCTCACGCTTCGGGTTAGTTTCGGTGGTTTTGAAACCGCTTCTAGGGAGGGTTTGCCGTGAAACAGCAAATGGAACAAACGACATCTCTGTGGATGGCGACCAGTGAGATTCCCCACCGACCAGAATTGAATAGAAATCTGACCGTCGATGTCTGCATTGTGGGAGCGGGCATCGCGGGTCTCTCGACGGCGTACATGCTCAGTCGGGAGGGACGCCAGGTCGCCGTGCTCGACAGTCGTCGTGTGGCGGCAGGCCAAACCCAGCGGACGACGGCGCACCTGTCGAATGCTCACGACAACTTCTACTTCGAGGTCGAGAAGATTCACGGTGTCGAGGGGATTCGCCTCGCCGCAGACAGCCATACGGCAGCCATCGACCGCATCGAAAGCATCGCACAGGAGGCGCGGATTGACTGCGATTTCTTCCGCGTGCCGGGCTACTTGTTCTGCGCTCCCGGCCATTCGCCGGATGTGCTGGTACGCGAGTTGGCCGCGGCGAAGCGGGCAGGATTGCAGGGCCTGGAGCTTTGCGGACGCGCTCCCCTGGTCAGCTTCGACACCGGCCCCTGCATCCGGTATCCCAGGCAGGGGCAATTTCATCCGCTCAAGTACATGACGGGGCTGATGGACGAGATTCGCGAGGGGGCGGTGAGATCTTTCACAACACGGCCGTCGAAAAAGTGACTGGTGGCAGCCGGGCACTCGTCACGACGGCGGCGGGTCCGGTTGTGTCTGCAGAGGCTGTGGTGGTCGCGACCAACACGCCCATCAACGACATGTTCGCCATTCACACCAAGCAGGCTCCGTATCTCACCTACGCGATCGGGGTTCACGTGCCGCACGGCTCCATCACTCGGGCGCTGTTCTGGGATACCGAGGAGAATTACCACTACGTCCGACTGCAACCGTTCGATGCGCAGACCGACATTCTGATTGTCGGCGGCGAAGATCACAAAGCCGGTCAGGCCACCGATCAGGACGAACGTCACGCTCGCTTGGAAGCCTGGGCGCGCGAGCGTTTTGATTCGCTTGGCGACGTGGAGTTCAAATGGTCTGGCATGGTGATGGAAACCGTCGACGGCGGTGCGTTCATCGGTCGCAACCCCGGAGATGAATCCAACGTCTACATCGCGACCGGCGATTCCGGCATGGGAATGACCCATGGCACCATCGCGGGGATTCTCCTCACCGATCTCATTCAGGGTCGTGACAATCCGTGGACGAAATTCTATGACCCGTCGCGAAAGCCGATAGCCGGCATGGCATGGCGAAATTTCCTGGCGGAGAACGCCAACGTGGGCAAAGAGTATGTGCAGGATTGGCTGCTGGGTGGTGATCGACCCGACGTCCAGCATCTCGACTTGGACGAAGGAACGGTTGTCCGGAATGGTCTCACCAAAGAGGCGGTGTATCGCGATCAGCGGGGATCACTGCATCGGTGTTCCGCGGTGTGCCCGCATCTCGGCTGCATCGTCCATTGGAACAATCTCGAAAAGGTATGGGACTGCCCCTGCCACGGTTCGCGGTTTGACGCCCAAGGTCACGTCATCAACGGTCCGGCGATTTCTGATTTGCAGTCACTCGACGATTCGAACCACCCGGCGGAACTGATGGCATCGGGTAGCCGGAGCCATTGAACATGTTCGCTTGGTAATTCAACCACGACACAGCCGCGAAGACTTTTGAGTTGTGGCGCGCCCCTGAGATGAAATTCGGGTGCACCCTTAGCTGGCGGCGGACGTGGAATAGGTGACTGGATCGCTCTCTACTTCGGCTTGATCTTGTGCAGCCATTGATCGAACTCTCCGTCAGTCCTGAGCGAGGCGGCGAGAGTTTCGGCGTCGGCTTCCTTCAGGCCCACCCGCCGGATGATGACGTCCCCAGCGCTCACGGCGACTGTTCGCGGGGCCGCCGGGACGGAACCGAATTCAATCCACACTTCCCTGACCGAGAGGACCTTGCCATCACCAGTTCGTATGGTCGCGGTTGTCATGATTGTGGCCCTTGCGAGGAACTCGTGGCGTCCATGCATGCGGGACGATCTCCGATGGCCGATTTGTTACCGTTCCCTCAAACCGCCGTCAAGGAAATGTTTGTTTCGTAGCCAAAGCATCTGAAACCCCGCTTTGAGGGGTTTGCAAAGCGGGGCGGAGTTTGAGCGATCCCAACACTGGCGGACGGTATTTCAACTCAGGCAATCAGCGGACGATCAAATCACGACACGTCGACACGAAATCTGCAAGCACTTGGCTTGGGGACCGGATTCTCGGTGAGTTGCGTGAGCTGCGCGTTTTTCTTTCAATTCGCGCGCAGAGGGCTGATAGTCTGTCTGGTCAGCGACCAAACTGGTCGGACAGTGCGCGGGTGTTCGAGCGACGGGGATGTCCTCCGCACGATTCTGTCCGCCTCCGTTTTCGCACGGGAAATGCAGAGTGGGATAGACACCGCCAAGGGTTACGCATGGACTTTCAGTCATTTTTTGATGCCGTTTATCTCGATTTCGCCGATCTGCGGGATGTCCCGCGACTGGCTCATATGGGGGTTCGTTTGATCATCGCGGCCCTCCTGGGGGGTTTGCTGGGATACCAGCGCGAAGTGATTGGCAAAGATGCTGGAATACGGACCTACATGCTGGTCACGGTCGGGGCGGCATTCTTCATCATTGTCTCTCGACTGGAAGGCCTGTCGAATAGCGACATGAGTCGTGTCTTGCAGGGCCTGCTGACTGGGATCGGTTTTCTGGGAGGCGGGGCCATTCTCAAGCTCACCGATGACAAAGAGATTCAGGGCCTGACCACAGCGGCCGGGATTTGGCAGGCCGCTGGGATCGGTATCGCGGTCGGTTTCGGCCAGATCGGAACGGCGCTGCTCGGCACCCTTCTAGCCTTCCTCATTCTGAGTGCCATCACACATTTCGAGGGACTGCGTCTGAAGCCGCATCGAAGCGACTAATCCGCACACATACTATCTTCGACCACGGGATAGGGGTGGTCCACTCTCGTCGATCTCGTTAGCACATCGCGCCAACCGGGCGCATCAACCCGCGATTACATTAGGAGGCAAGATGCTTACTTCTGAAGAGCCGGTCACGAGCCAAAATGAACTGACGGACCTGTTGACGGCGTTGGTTGCCCTCAAGAAGGGCAAACGCGACGTGCGATTGCCGATCGCTTGGACGGGGCTGCTCGGCCGGGTCGCCGATGCGTTCAACGAGGTCGTCGATCAGAACGAGCGGATGGCCGATGAACTGTCGCGGCTCAGCCAAAGTGTCGGCAAAGAGGGCAAACTCGGTCAGCGGCTGATGGTCGGCAACGTCAGCGGCTTCTGGTCCGAGTCGGTCGAATCCGTCAATGACCTCATCAACGATCTGGTGCATCCGACCAGTGAAACGGCCCGTGTGATCGGAGCCGTGGCCCAAGGGGATCTGTCGCACAAGATGGCTTTGGAAGTCGACGACCGTCCGCTGCAGGGCGAATTCCTGCGCACGGCACAGACCATCAACAAGATGGTGGACCAACTCGGTGCATTTGCTGCGGAAGTCACCCGCGTTGCCCGCGAGGTGGGAACGGAAGGCAAGCTCGGTGGACAGGCCGCGGTGAAAGGTGTCGCCGGCATCTGGCGTGAATTGACGGACTCGGTGAACTCGATGGCCGGCAATCTGACCGGGCAGGTGCGCAACATCGCCGACGTGACCACCGCCGTCGCCAACGGTGACCTCTCGAAGAAAATTACCGTCGACGTGAAGGGTGAGTTCCTCGAACTGAAAGACACCATCAACACGATGGTGGACCAACTGCGGTCGTTCGCGTCGGAAGTGACTCGCGTGGCTCGCGAAGTGGGATCGGAAGGCAAGCTCGGCGGACAGGCCAAAGTGGAAGGCGTGTCGGGGACGTGGAAGGATCTCACCGATTCGGTGAACTCGATGGCTGGAAACCTCACCGGCCAGGTGCGCAACATCGCCGCCGTGACGACGGCCGTGGCCAATGGCGACCTGTCGCGCAAGATCACCGTGGACGTGAAGGGGGAGATTCTCGAACTGAAGAACACCATCAATACGATGGTGGACCAGTTGTCGTCGTTTGCCGCGGAAGTGACCCGCGTGGCCCGTGAAGTGGGAACGGAAGGCAAGCTCGGCGGTCAGGCCGACGTGAAGGGGGTTGCCGGGACGTGGAAGGATCTCACCGACTCGGTGAACTTCATGGCGTCGAACCTGACCAGCCAGGTGCGCAACATCGCCGACGTGACGACCGCCGTGGCCAATGGCGACTTGTCGAAGAAGATCACCGTGGACGTGAAGGGCGAGATTCTCGAACTGAAAGACACCATCAACACGATGGTGGATCAGCTCCGTTCGTTCGCCGCCGAAGTGACCCGCGTGGCGCGTGAAGTGGGATCGGAAGGCAAGCTCGGTGGTCAGGCCGACGTGAAAGGTGTCGGCGGGACGTGGAAGGATCTC
>JANODP010000294.1:0-50757 GCA_031412755.1 Schlesneria sp.
ATTTTTTGAGTTGGCGTTTGAGTTGGCGTTTGAGTTGGCGTTTGAGTTGGCGTTTGAGTTGGCGTTTGAGTTGGCGTTTGAGTTGGCGGCGGCACCCATCGAGAAGCGGCCCGAGTTAGTCGGTGGCGAGCGTTGAACGGGGCGGTTAGGATTCGCGCCGCGCATCCAGGGAGGGGTCGTTCGACACGGTTTGTCAGGCTGCCAGTGGTCCCTCCTCTCTCAGGATGCAACTCGAATGGTTCAGGCAATCGCCGCTGTCCGCGAAGACAGCGAATCGGCATTGATCGCACGGGCACAGTCGGCACTCAGCCACTGCAATTGGGAGGTCGGCGAGTGTGCCGCCTTGTGGACCAAGCGGTTCGCCCGCGGACGGACCGACGCCGACTTTGGGATACTCGTCGGATTGAGTGCCGATCAGGTCTATCAGCGCCGGCGGGTCTGGGAGACGTTTGGAGATGTCGTCGAAAACTATCCGGCTCTCAAGTGGTCTCACTTCTATTCGGCGTTGAACTGGGACGACGCGGCCGAGTGCCTGCAATGGGCGCAGGATGTTCAAGCGGGCGTGGCCGAGATGAAGGCCTGGCGTCGGGCTCAGCGCGGCGAAGACCTCAGCGAGATGGCGAACGAGGAGCCGTTCAGCCTCGCGCCGGCCGAATTGACGCTAGTCGGTGAGGCCGCGCCGTTCGATGGCGGAACGTCGCGTCTGGCGGGCAGCAGCGAAGGCCGTCAATTGGCGACGTTGTCGGCGGGGGGGACTCCGGTCAACTCCGAAAGCAGTTACGCGCCGTTCCGCGAGGACGCCGCGACGCCCGCTCCGCGAGAAGATGCTCCCCGTCCCGAGCCGACGACCGAACAACTCGTCAAGCGGATGACGACCGCCATCGAACGGTGTCACGGTGCGATGACGCCTCAGTTCGTTCGGCAGTTCGCCAAGCTGCCCGAGAAGACCCGACTGCGTTTCCTGAAGTCGGTGGAACAGCTTTCCACCAAGACGGCCGCGTTGAGCGAATGACTCGACGGTCTCGTTGACGCCGTCCCGTTTGCGAATTGTCCGCGAGAGTGAATTGCCTGCGAGAGTGAGGTGTCGCGATGAACGATGCCGGACAACAGGACCTGCCGCCGGAGGGCTCGCCGATCGGAGACGCCTTGCGTGGCGGGCCACTTCCGACGGCGCGTCGTCCGGCCACGACGGTTCCCGCGTGGTTGGTGGCGGTGCTGCTGATCTCCGTCACCGCGCTGATGATGAGAAACGCGGGGATGCTGCCGGGGTTCTCGCCGCGCGCCGCGACCGAGCCGCGTTCGGTGACACCGCGCGGCAATCTGGCGGCCGATGAACAATCGACGATTGAGATCTTTCGCAAGGCCTCACCCAGCGTCGTGCATATCACCACGCTGACCCGGCGGCGCGACCGACTGAGCCTGAACGTCACGGAGATCCCCGAGGGAACGGGGACCGGCTTCATTTTCGACGATGCGGGGCATATCGTCACGAACTATCACGTGATTCGCAGCGCTCAGGGGGCGAAGGTGAGTCTCGCGGACAACTCGTCGTGGAGCGCGAAGCTCGTCGGTTACGAGCCGAACAAGGATCTGGCGGTGCTCAAGATTGATGTTCCCGCCGAGCGGCTGCGGAAAATCGACATCGGGGCGTCATCCGATTTGCAGGTGGGACAGAAGGTCTTTGCGATCGGTTGTCCGTTCGGTCTCGATCAAACGCTGACGACGGGCGTCATCAGCGGGTTGGGGCGGGAGATCGAGTCGATTGGCGGGCTGCCGATCGAAGGCGTGATTCAAACCGACGCCGCGATCAATCCGGGGAATTCGGGCGGACCACTGCTCGACAGCTCCGGCCGACTGATTGGTGTGAACACGATGATCGTCAGCGAATCGGGGGTGTACTCCGGCGTGGGCTTCGCCGTGCCGGTCGACATCGTCAACCTGGTCGTTCCCGAATTGATCACGTACGGACGAATCGAGCGGGCCGTGCTGGGCGTGAGCCTGTTCGAGGACTCGATCACCCGACGTCTGGGGATCCCGCAGGGGGCGCTCGTTCGGGATGTGTTCCAGAATGGCGGTGCGGCCAAGGTCGGAATCCTGCCCACGTTTGAAGACGAGGACGGGAACATTCATCTGGGAGACGTGCTGGTGGACGTGGGGGACCGCCCGATTCGTTCGACATTGGATTTGCTGAAGGCTCTCGATGGCCGCAAGCCGGGTGAATCGATTCGCGTGGTCCTCGAACGAAACGGCAAATCGGTTGTTGTCAGCGTTCAGCTTCAGGCCGCCACATCCAAGCCCTGATCGCGAGTCAGAGATTTCCGTTCGGGCCGGCGCGGGACGGCTGTCTTCGGTTCTGTTAGGATTTTGTGGTCGCGATGATGCGGGCCAGGCGATCCATCATCGCGTCGAGCCGGGCGCACGGACCCTTTCAAACAGTTTGCCAGTAGCGAGCCATGACGATGAGCATCAGCGGGCCATTGAGTGTGATCAAAGAGGGTGATGTCACCGTCGTCGTGTTCGGCCCCGAACAGCGACAACTGGACGAGGTCGGTCTGGAGAAGATCGGCCGCCAATTGGTCGAGGTCGCTCAAACGGCGAATCCACCGTGGCTGGTGCTCGACATGGCACCGACCGAGTTCTTCGGATCGTCGTTCATTGAGACGTTGTTCCGCGTCTGGAAAAAGCTGAATGCGCAACCCGGCGCCAAATTCGCCGTCAGCGGGCTGCAGCCGTACTGCAGAGAGGTGCTGGAAGTCACGCATCTCGATCGACTCTGGCCGCTTCCCGCCACGCGCACAGAAGCCGTCGCGGCGTTTGTTGCCAAGTAGTCATTCGCGCGGCCGAGCCGTTCCAGCGGTTTGGACTGCTCGCCGAACGCGCGAGAAACTTGGCCCGGTTTGCAGACCGGGTTCGCTGCTGGTTGGCTCGTCGCACCCGACTCAAGCCAGAGGAACTTCATCGAGGCCGATTGACGGATGAACCATCGTCGAACTCGTCGTCTGGTTCGGATTCCTCGATTCGAAACGTGACTTCACCGTTTTCGATGTCCAGCACCGTCACCGTGTGCTCGCCGACCTGCAGAACATCACCGACCAACAGTTCAAATTCGTGAAGTTGCACTGTCCACCTCCCTGTGACCCCGATGAGATGCCGTCCGAACGGACGGCTCGCGAATATAACGGCGGCACTGCGCGATGACAACCTCTTTGAATGCGTGACGCTCCGGATCACGTCGATGATTCATTGCGGGCCGCGCTTTCAAAGATACTCAACCTGTCGAGGAGCAGTTCGCGGATCGCCGTCAGCCGCGCGCCGTCCTGGATCTTGCGGCCCTCGGCATCGGTGACAAAGAACACGTCGAGCACCTGATCGAAGTGCGTGGCGATCTTGGCCTGCACGACGCTCAACTTCAGTTCAAACAGCGCGCGGGTGATCGCATAGAGGAGGCCGGGGCGGTCGTGAGCGAAGACATCGATGATCGTGTAGCGATCCGAGGAGTCGTTGTCGATGACGACTCGCAGCGGCAGGTCCGAGACGGGACCGGTGGCCGCCTTGACCGCAAACCGGCCGCGCGACTTGAGCAGCGTTTCGACATCGGTCTCACCGCGCAGCACCCTCCGAATCGAGGCCGCCACCTCTTCGATGCGGAACTCGGGAATCTCGCCCGCGTGGTCGGCATCGCGCACGCGGCAGGCATCGATGATGATGCCGTCCTGCGTCGTGCAGATGGCCGCGGTCAGAATCTCCAGCCGCTTCGCCGAGAGCACGCCCGACAGCTTGTGAAAGCAGCCCGAGGCGAGGTCTTCGTGCAGGATGACCCGGTACTCGACGGTCCCCGTTTCCGAGTCGTACTGCGCTTCGACGTGAATTTCGTCCGGACGCCGTTCCAGCACCACACGCAGATCGGCCGCAATCCGATCGGGGGGAGTCTCCAGCAGATAGTGAGCGGGACAGAGTTGCAACCGGTGCTGCAACAATTGCGACTGCACTGAAAAGGATGAGTCACCCGCGCCCGTGGCCGTCGGCGGATGCAGATGCTCCACCACCTGCTGTTCGATCTTCTTCAGTCGTGTCGCTTCGTCAAACAAATGGCTTTCACCGCTCAGCCAGAGCATGGTGCGGTCGTAGAGGGTCGAGGTCAGTTCGGCTTTCCACTGGTTCCACGTTCCCGGACCGACGGCCGAGATATCGGCCGCGGTCAGCACGTACAGCATTCGCAGGGCATCCGGGCTGCCGACTTCGTGACTGAACTTCAGCAGCACCGCCCGGTCGCCGATGTCACGTCGCAGCGCCAGGTCGGCCATCTGCAGATGACGGTGCACGAGAAACATGACCAGTTCACGCTGATGATCGGGCAGCCCCAGCCGTACGGCCGCGTCGCCGGCCAACCGCCGGCCGAGTTCGCTGTGATCCTCTTCATAGCCCTTGCCCGCATCGTGGAGCAGGAGCGCCAGATGCAGCAATTCCTTGTGATGAATCTCGAGATAAGCCTTGCCGACCGCGCTCCGATCGGAGGCAAATCCCTCGGCGGCTTCGATTGCCCGCAGAGTATGCTCATCGACGGTGAAGTGATGGTACTGGTTGAATTGAAGCAGGCAGCGAATGTGCCGCCAGCAGGGGAGGACCGCTTCGAGCACTCCCGCGTCATGCAGGTCCCGCAGTGCCAGTCCCAACCGGCCATGCGTTTTCAGCAACGCGAGGAACGCCTGCGAGGCCTCGGCCGACAGTTGCGCGGGAGGTTGCAGGTGCTGTGACTTGATCAGACCGACCAGATGCGGCGCGACGCGCACGCGGTAGCGCGCCGCCGTCAGAAACAGTTTCAGAACGCCTTCGAGCGAACCGCAGGCGGTCTGACGATGCCGGCGGGCGACATCGAGCGTTTCGAGACCGACGTAATAGATCTCATCAACCCGGTACGCGAGCAGGTACTGCAGAAAATGCTCGGTCCACGCGACGTGCCGGGTGCCGGCCACAAACCGGCGTGCGATCGAGGCCACCGCGGTGCTGTGCTGAAAATACTCCTGCATGAACCGCTCGACGGGAGCCTGTCCGCCGGATTGTGAGATCCCGCGCTGTCGGGCAATCCGCAACTGATCCTCGCGCGACAGGACATCCTGTTCCTTGCCGGCGGCCAGATGCAGGTCGATGCGCAGCGTCATCAGAAAATCGTGGGCATGAACGAGCCGACGAGCCTCCTCCTTGCTCAAGGCCCCCTGCATCCGGAGCGAGTCGATGTCGCCGACCCCGTGCGCGGCAAAGCCGATCCAGTGGATCAAGTTCAGGTCGCGCAGGCCGCCGAGCGACCGCTTGACGTCGGGTTCGAGTTGCTGCGTCGTTGTCGATTGCTCGGCGCGTTCCTTGTCGCGCGCGGCCACGGTATCGGCGATGAACTTCGCGGGACCCGATCGAACGCCGCGCTGAAACCGGGAAACGAGCTGCTCGCCCAGCGAGGCGATTCCCCACAAGGGCCGCGCATCGACCAGCGCGGTGGCAAATTTGGGATCCTGCTTCGCCCAGCGCAGCGAGTCCGAAAGTGTCCTCACGCTGGCACCCAGTTTGAATCCCGAGTCTCCCAGGTCGCGCTTGACCTGCGCGGCGACCAACTCGAACTTTTCAAACACGGCGGGGGTCGCGAGAAAGAGCAGATCGAGATCGGAGTAGGGGCACAACTCACCTCGACCGGTGCCACCGATCGCCATCAGAACCGTCTGAGATTCGATGAGTGTGCGAGACGCCGGGACGAGCGATTGCAGTGTTTCGTCCAGCACCGACACGACGAACGCATCGATCAGTTGGGATTGCAATCCGGCCGTCTGCGCACCGGTTGCTCCCTGTTCGAAGCGTTTGCTGACTTGATCGCGGATCTCGCTGAGGCGGCTCTTGTAACGGGCCACTCGCGCCGTGCGGGCCGCCAATTCCGGCGGCACGACCAGCGCCCCCAACGACTCGCGGACCAGAGCCTCCACCATTGGCTTGTCCCCGTTCGCAACTGCCGACGACGAGCAAGACCCAGACTCGCGGGACACGGCCGCGCAGCGGCTCACCCCGGCAACGTCTCACTCTCGCTTCATCCAACAGAATGTCAGATGGCCTCGGGACCGGTTTCGCCAGTCCGGATGCGGATCACGTCCGCCAGGCTCGTCACGAAGATTTTGCCGTCACCGATCTGGCCGGTGCGGGCGATGCTCGTGATCGTTTGAATGGCCTTGGCGACTTCGTCATCCGCCACGACGACTTCCAGCTTGACCTTGGGCAGGAAATCGACGGTGTACTCGGCTCCGCGGTACGTTTCCTTGTGACCGCGCTGCCGGCCAAAACCGCGCACCTCGGTCACCGTCATCCCCTGAATGCCGGCTTGAGTCAGTGCGTTCTTCACTTCTTCGAGTTTGTAATGCCGAATGACGGCTTCCACTTTCTTCATGGCTGGATCCTTTTGCTAAGAGACCGGGAAAGGCTATTTCTACGAAACGATGTCGAACCGATCCGTGGCCGGCGTCAGATGGCCTCTGCGCCACTTTCGCCGGTTCGGATTCGCACCGTCTCATCGAGATCGGTCACGAAAATCTTGCCGTCGCCAATCTGACCGGTCCGGGCGGTACGGACGACCGTCTCCACCACCACCTTGACCTGGTCGTCGGGCACGACGACTTCCATCTTCACCTTGGGAAGGAAATCGACCGTGTATTCGGCCCCGCGGTAGTGCTCCTTCTGTCCCTTCTGCCGTCCGAAGCCGCGCACTTCGGTGACGGTCATCCCCTGCACGCCGACCTCCATGAGGGCGTCTTTGACTTCTTCCAGTTTGAAGTGCCGAACCACCGCTTCGATCTTTTTCACGAGTCACCCTGTCGTTGAAAAGAGATTCCGACACAAACCCCCGACACCGCCTGCGGTCCACTCCGGACTGCCAATCGCTTGAAATACGCTCGCTGAATTCGTTGAGCGACTTCATTGAGTCAAAAACCACAGCCACTCGGACTGGACCATCCTATCGCCAACACTCCTCCTCCACCTAGCGGCTCCTCGACGAAGTCGAGGACGCGCGGACTCAGAGGAAGATATATCCTTCTTCGGCATGCTGGTTGAGATCGAGCCCCTGCAATTCGCCTGCCTGATTGACTCGCAGCCCCATCAGAGCGTCCACAATTTTCAGAATGATCACGGTGCCCACAACCGCCAGCGCGATCGCAGCCACGATTCCCACCACCTGCGCCACGACTTGCTCCGCGTTCCCCTCCAACAATCCGCACTTGGCGGCGTCACCCGTGATGGCCTTCGAGGCGAAGACGCCCGTCAACAAGGCACCCAGCGTGCCGCCAATTCCATGCACTCCAAACGCATCCAGGGAATCATCGTAACCAAACTTGTTCTTGACCGTTGTACAAAAATAGAAGCAGGCGAGGCCCGCGACCAGTCCGAGAATGATTCCCGCAATCGGCGAACACGAACCACTGGCTGGCGTCACGCAAACCAGTCCCGCCACTGCTCCCGAGCAGGCACCCAGGATGCTCGGCTTGCCGCGCTTGATCCATTCGATTCCCGCCCACGCCACGGTTCCGGCCGCCGCCGCCAGGTGAGTCGCCACGAAGGCATTGGCTGCCAGAGCATTCGCTGCGCCAGCGCTTCCCGCATTGAAGCCAAACCAGCCGACCCACAACAGCGCCGCACCGATGCAGGTGTACGTCAGGTTGTGAGGGGGCATCGGTTCGTGCCCAAAGCCCAGCCGCTTACCAAGCAACAAGGCGCAGACGAGTGCCGAGAATCCGCTCGTCACATGCACCACAGTTCCGCCCGCGAAATCGAACGTTTTGAACAGAGCCTGCGGGTTGTTCTCGAAGAACATCCCCGCGTCTGACCACACCCAGTGAGCCACCGGACAGTACACAAACGTCCCCCACATCACGGAGAACAGCACCATCGAGCCAAACTTCATTCGCTCGGCATACGCTCCGCAAATCAAAGCCGGCGTGATGATGAAAAACATCATTTGAAAGATCATGTGGACTGATCGCGGAATCGCTGCGATCTGGGGCACAACTTGTTTGCCGTCCACCCATGTCGGAATCACACCGTTCAGTCCGGCATAGCCAAAATCGCCGATGAACCCTGCTTCCCCCAAATCACCACTGAAGACCAAGCTATAACCCCACCCGGCCCAGACCAGCGACATGACGCCCATCAGGAAGATGCACTGCATCATCACGCCCAGGATATTTTTCTTCCGCACCAAACCACCATAGAACATCGCCAAACCGGGTGCTGTCATCAGCAGCACGAGTGCCGACGAAGTAAGCATCCACGCGATATCCGCCCCTGCCAGCGGGATCGCAGCCGGAGTCGTTGCGGTTGTCTCCTGACCAAAAACTGTTTCTGTTCCCACCGTGACGAGCGTCAACGCCACGAGCGCGGCCCAAATCATGGACTTCACACTGATCTCCCCACGGAACGGGCCACCGGTCGGCGATAACGCAAGTCGTATGCCAGCTTAGCTGACCAACCCACCGCCTCCAGCCACGCTAACCACTCGGCGAGTTGCTGTCGACCGTGCATCTTGAGAAAGTGTGAGCTCGTCCACGTCCGCAGCGCGGTGCTGACGTGCGCTGATTCTCACTCACCACCGCGCCGTTCTAGAAATCCCCGTTGTACCGCTTCCACAGACGGAGCATCCTGTCTTGAACTCCCTCGCGACCGGACTGATCGGGTTGCTGATCGGTTTCGGGCTCAGCATCTGGTTCGAGCGACTGAGTGCGTTTGAGCGCAGCCATCTGCACTGGCCGGCTCCCTCGGCAGCGCATCGTTGGCAGCGGCGCGTGGTCCTGATGTTGGTGACGGCCACGTTGTTCGGAGGCCTGGCATGGGCGGAGCGTGTCGCGGGCATCCTTGAGACACCCGAAGTTCAGCCATCGAGCTTCAGTCGCGAGTGGCGGCTGTGTTTCCATCTCGCCCTGCTCGGCCTGCTGATTGTCGCCACGGCCATCGACTTCGATTGTTACATGATTCCCGATCAGATCACGGTCCCCGGCATGCTGCTCGGCCTGCTCGGAGCCTTCGTGTTCGCAGACCTGCAGCTCTGCCATTTGTGGGTCGATTGGTCCGTGGCGATTCCTCAACTGCGCGGGCCCGACATCCCCGCGTGGTACGACGCCCACAAACACTGGCACGCGCTGGCCTGGAGCAGTGCGGGACTGGCCACCGGCGCAGCGTTGACGTGGTTGGCGCGCGCGGTCAGTTCGCGAGTCCTCGGCCAGGAGGCGATGGGGCTCGGTGATGTGACACTGATGGCGATGATCGGGAGCTTCCTGGGATGGCAAGCCGTGGTGCTCGTGTTTCTGCTCGCACCAGTTGCCGGATTGACCGTGGGTCTGTTCATCAAACTTGTCTCGGGGAAGACGTACCTGCCGTATGGCCCGTGGCTCAGCATGGCTGCGGTCTTCGTGTTGTTTCGCTGGGGCTGGCTTTGGGAACTGACGCGCGTCACCTTCAGCGACTGGCTGAGCCTGATCGTGCTCGCCGGAATCGGAGGGGGTGGGTTCGTGCTGTTGCTCGGCCTGGTCAGGCTCTATCGCGCGATTCCCGTCCGCTCGGTCCGTCCAAATGACTCACGCTGATTCCGCCAACCCGAGATCGAGGTAGATCGCCTCGTTGAGTCCCTTCGCGCGGCGATGGTGCTGGGCTTCACCGGCTCGGCCGTTGAAGAAGTACGCCACGACCAGTCCCGCCTCGGGATCGCACCAGCCTTGCGACGACTGTGCTCCGCCGTGACCAAACGTTCGCGGCGAGCAGTATTTCCCATAGCCATACGGCACGGTGGCGGCGCCATACCGGTTCGAGTCCACGATCACGCCGAGACCGAAGTCAACCACATGTCCCAGCGTTTGATCGAACTCACCCACGCGGTGCCGCGCCGTCATCGCGGCGACTGTTTCAGGCCACACGATGCGACCGCGCGGCCCCTCGCCCTCCTTGAGCAACATCTCGTAGAAGCATCCCAGTTCGCGGATCGGGCCGCGCGAATTGCTGCCGGGCGACGAAGCCGCGCAGCGCGCCGCAGTAGACCAGTCGAGCAGCTTCAGTTCACCCTGCTCGCGCGCGTAGAGTTCGCCGATTCGTGCGCCATACGCGGCATGCTGGTCGAATGGCAGAGCGGCCCACGTGTCGTTCAGGCCCAGCGGACGAAGTAGTTCGTCGCGCATCACGTCGGCGTACAGTCGCCCCGTCACCCGTTGAAGCAGTTCCCCGAGGATGAACCAACTCGTCGTCGTGTGATAACCCGCCGTGTGGCCGACGATCCAATTCTCTTCCAGCGGCGAGGCACAGATGCGACGAATCACCTCTTCCCACGACTCCTCGGGCCAGCCTGTCTCGACGCTGCGGAAGCCACCCGTGTGGGTCAGCAGGTGCCTGATCGTGATCTCATCTTTGCCACCCGCTGCAAACTCGGGGATGAACCGGGCGACTCGATCATCGAGTGACAACGTTCCTCGCTCGCTCTGCTGCAAGACGGCGACAGCGGTCAGCGGTTTTCCCGCCGACAGCCACAAGTTGATCGTGTCTGCCGTCATCGCCACGCCGGAGCGAGACTCCCCCACGCCGACGTCGGCCAGCACGTCGCCGCGCAGAGAAACATAAAGCTGACAGCCGGTATGCAATCCGCGCTCGATCCCGTTTGCGATCACGGACTGCGTGAGAGGGAAATGGGAAGCAAGATCGGTGTGGTTCATCGGAAAGCTCGACATGCTGCTGCTCGCACTACACCGCCAGGCCTTTTTCCAACCGAATCCGCTTCACTTCCGCGAGGACTTGATCGACGATCTCGCCGTTGCGTTCGAGGGCCCGGAACTCCAGATAGTTCACGGCGACATTCGCCAGCACCGTGACGATCGCGGCGGCGAGGTGAATCGTCGCGGCCGAGAAACCCAGCCAGCCGCGGGACTGCATCGACGCTGCGGGATCGG
The DNA here is from genome assembly GCA_031412755.1 of Schlesneria sp. Taxonomy (GTDB): domain Bacteria; phylum Planctomycetota; class Planctomycetia; order Planctomycetales; family Planctomycetaceae; genus Schlesneria. The sequence continues at coordinate 10,953 of JANODP010000294.1, forward strand.
CGGCGGCTCCCAAGGCTCCGGTGAAGATCAGCAGCAGAAAACAGCCGACCATCGCCGGGATCGTGCGGTATTTGATGGCCTTGCTCTGCTCATGCATGTCCGGGCCGAGCTTGTAGGCGGTGGATGTCTCTTCGATCCAGCGGCCCGTTCCCATGAAGTACGTCAACACGATCGCATGGACCAGCGTGGCAAAGACGAGTGCCGCCAGAGATGACAGCACATGATACTGCTTCAACTCAAAAGCCTTCGGATCGTCAATGGACAACCCCAACACCATCGCGACCAACAAACTGATCGTGCTGAGAAACGACAACGGCAAGAAAATGCGAACCACGGCAACTCCAGATTCATTCCCAAACGGCGAGACGGTGAAGGGATCACCACGTGACGTCGAACTTGATCTTCGCAGCCTGCTCCTTGAGTTGAGCAGCCGTGGTCGGATGCACCGGGACCGTATCCGGTGAATTCGGTTCGTTGGTGAGGCCCGATCGCAGATCGCCGAGTACACCGCTCCAATCCGACGCGAAACGTGTGGAGACTCCAAACAGATCGGGTTGGATCGCCAGGACGAAATGTTCCGCATCGTCGGCAAAGGGAGCCTGTTTCTGTTTGCGAAACGGCGGCTTGCCGCCCGCCAGATTTCCCGCCAGAACGGCGAGCACATGCGCCTGAATCAATCCCCAGTGTGGTGCCGCCTCGACCAGATCGGTGGCCTGTTCGGCATTCGTGGTGAAATGTCCCGCTGCATCGAGTGCGACGCCTTCCGGCAACGGCAGGCCAAGATCGCGGCAACGATCCAGTTCGCTGACCGAGATGCGGGTGCAGGTCTTCGCCCAGATCACCGGCCCCCCATCTCCCGCTGGCAGTCCCCACGCAAACGGCTGGTCGCCCATGCCTCCCAGCCAGGAACCGCCGAAGCTCGTGGTGCAGAAGCCAATCAATCCGGCCTCGGCGGCGAGCCGCACATAGACTCCCGGGGCACCACACGGCTGGCTGTTTCGTACGACGACCGTTCCCGTCCCGACGACCTTCGCTTTCTCAATGGCCAGCAGCATCGCGCGCGTCACCGCGACCTGTCCCATGCCCGTGCTTCCATCCAACACAGCGATGGCCGGGGTTTCAGTCACGGTGATCAGGCGGGCACGGGGGTCGATGTCTCCCAGATCCAGCACCTCCAGCAGTCGCGGGAGCGTTCGCACACCATCGGCGCCATATCCAGACTGGTCGGCTGCGATCAGGCAATTCGCGACGATCTCGGCCTCGGCGACAAACATCCCTTTGCGCTGAAGCAGTTTCACGACCAGTTGCGTCAGGATCGCGCGATCGACTCGCACGATCGAGTTGGACTCAGCATCCATGGCGTTGGGTTCCATGCGTGGCCTCTGTGGAAGGTGGCTCGAAGGTCGTCGTTGCGTCGGTCGAACGGACGTCCCCAATGTAGCCCTCTCGCTCCGCGAGAGGAAAGCCGCGCCAACGACAAATCTGAACCTGCTGCTGTTTGCCTGCTTCGTGATCGCGTCTGAAATCTGATTCGGCTCTCCTCTCGCCGAGCGAGAGGGCTACTTTGCGAAGCGACTCAGGCCCAGAAAGCCAATCGGGAGCGATGTGCCTCCCTGGAGGGCGAGGTCGGCCAGCGCTTCGCCCAGGATCGGGGCGAACTTGAAGCCGTGGCCCGAGAAGCCGCACGCCACCGTCACGTTCGCCCAGCGCGGATGCAGATCGACAACGAAGTGTTGGTCGGGCGAGAGCGTGTAGAGGCAGACCGAATGTCGAATTGGCTCGGGATGGACGCCGGGAAACTGAGCGAGCAGAAACGGACGCAGTCGCACCACGTCGGACGCATGCAGCGCGCGATCGACGGCGGCCGGATCGGCAACCGGCTCGCCTCCCGAGTGCTCGGCCACCTTGATCGTCGTGCCGTCGAGACTCGGGAAGCCGTAGAACGTGCCGTGGGGGAACTCGAAGTAAAACGTCGGAACGCCCTGCTCGGCGCGGAACTCGCCCTCGCGAATCGGAAACCATCCGACAAATTTTCGCACGACGTTGAGCGACACTCCCAGATCGGCCACGCAGCGACTGGCCCAGGCACCGGCCGTAATGATGAGCGACCGGGCGTGATATTCGTTCGTGTCGGTTCGCACGACGACCGACTGGCCGTCCGAGGACCAACTGCGAACGGTCTCATTGGCACGCAGGTCGGCTCCTTCGCGGTGAGCCTGGTCGATGTGGGCCTGCACGCACGCTTCGACGAGCAGCGTTCCGGCCGCCGGCTCGAACGCGATCGCGTGATCGTTTGGAAAGTGGAACGCCGGCCAGCGCGATGTCGCAGCCTCGGGTGTGAGTTCTTCCAATGTCAGTTGGTGCAGCGACGCGGAGAGCTTCGCGCCGGAGATCGTCTCTCCGTCCGGCGGTCCCGACAGAATCAGGCCCGTGCGGTGCCACAGCGTGCGACCGGTTGCCTGTTCGAGGTCGTGCCAAAGATCGTAGGCTCGAAAGAGGAGCGGCACGTAATCGGGATGCTCGAAGTACGCCTGCCGAATGATCCGCGACTCACCGTGCGAACTGCCGCGATCGTGACCGAGCGAGAACTGTTCGAGACCCAGCACCCTCGCCCCGCGTCGCGCCAGGTGGAGGCACGCGGCCGAGCCCATGCCGCCGACTCCCAGCACGATGACGTCGTAGACGGAAGACACGGCAACCCCTGAAGCAGAAATCCAAAATCTCAAGCACGAAATCCGAAACGAATCTCAAATCTCAAGTGACCAAATCTCAAACTTCAAGGCAAGGCCACATCGCGCGTGGAGATTTCGTGCTGGAGATTTGTTTCGGATTTTGGATTTGTGATTTGGAGTTTCGCGTTCCCGGCGGTCGTCAGTTCCCTTGCGTGAAGTTCTGCGAGGCCAGGCCGAACAGCGCCCCCTCGAGCAGGTGTCGTTCGACGAACGCCGCAATGGCCTCCAGAGGCGTGTACTGGAGCAGGATGTAGTCGCCCGGTTGGATGACGATTCGTTCGGAGAGATCAGTGCGGGCTCGATAGAGGTCGACCCTGATCGGCACCTCGCCCCCATCGGGCAGCTTGCGCAGCACGATGACCGTGCTGGGACTGATCGACACGTCGTTGTTCAGGGCTGAGACGCCTCCCACCGCTCTGGCCGATCCCGATCTACCGCCGGAAGTCGCGAGCGACAGCGCTTGCAGGATGTCCAGATCGTAGTCGCGCGGGAGCGTGAATTGACCGCCTCCGAGCAGGCCGCCGGTGAAGAAGACCTCGGTGTCGCGCGATTCGATGAACACGATGTCGCCGTCCTGCAGGATGATGTCTTCCTCGCGGATGTCGGCCGTTTCGCCGGGGCCGAGCCGGATCGGAATCCGAATCACGTGACGGCCATCGAGACCCAGGTCGTTCGCCTCGCTGTGCCCGGTCCCGATCGGTCGTCCGTGCGGGACAGGCTGGCCCGGGATCGCCGATGGATCGAAGTGCCGAGGACCAACAGTGCCGGCCGGACCTGCGGGAACGGGACTCATCCCCGGAGACATCGGGGCGGCTATGAAGGGCATCGCCCCGGGAGCGTGTTGCTCCAGCATCGGGCGTTGAGGAATGGCCTGCTCAAACGGGGCCGGTTGTTGGTAGGGCGGGTTTGGTTGTTGGTAGGGATTTGGCTGAAATTGTGGGGCCGACGGCATTGCTGGTTGACCGTACAACGACGGCATGTTCTGCGATGGCGACGGACTCAGGCCAGCTCTTTGTCCCTGCGGCGGCTGCGTCAGCGGCACTGACCACGCATCGTTGTTGGCGAGTTGAATCGCTCGCGCCTGTGCCGCGGGATCGGACCACGGCTGCGGCAGGAGCGCGGCCGGCGTACCTCGCGGTGCGAACGGTTGAGGTTCAGCGGCCGTTTCATTGGGCCTGGACCACGCGGGTACTGCGACGTTCGCGGCGAACGGATTGCTGTAACGATTCGACAGGGGGGCTTCGTTCCAGGCGGCGACGGGCACGATGCCGGACGGACCGGCGGAGTTGTCCCAGTCGCCCGGTCCTGTGCTGTGGCCCGTCCAGTAGGCTTGATCGACCCCTCGTCTGGAATCCGTTTCGTAATAAGTATGCACGACGGGTGAGTTGGTTGGCGCGAGCGGCAGCGGTTCGTGAAGCGGTCCGGCTGAAATGCCGCCGCGCACCGAATCGCGACTCTCGTAGAAACGGTCGAGCGGACCCGAGTGTCCGTAGCGCGGCGCTTCCGTCTGCGATTGACCGCGCACGACGGGACCGGCGCCCCTGGCCCCCTGCCTCATCAGTAGCGACGGATCGAGATCGGTGGGCCATTGCTGATCGAGCGTTCCGCCCAGGCGCTGGCCGCGATTGCGGATGATGTAGACGGCGTTCTCGGCATCCAGACCGGGCAGGCCATCGGTGGCCGTGAGGGCATTCAACACATCGTTGTTGTAAGCCGGCAGACTCACCACCTTGCCGGTCCCGCGCTTGATCATGCCCAGATTCAACATGCCGATCGACGCGTTTGCCATCGGATCGGTGCGCGAGTCCTGTCGAATCACCAGCACTCGGTAATGGCGCGGTCGCTGCAGGCTGATCTGCACGCGGTGGTTGTCGGGATGGATGATCTCTTTGGGAGACAGGTACGCCTGCTTCACTTTCTCTTCGGCCTGAGCAATGGTCAGGCCGCGCAGATTGATCGATCCAATTCTCGGCAGCGAAATCGTGCCGTCCTCGCGGACCGGAAACGGCAGACCAAACGACGGAGGCCCCTCGTTGTTGATCGGGAAGAAGACGGGTGGTGGATCACTCGACTTGCCCACTTCACCTTCCACGTAGACCGCCAGCACGTCGCCCGAGTCGATGCGGTGAGCCGACGGCGGCGTCTGCCTCAGCAGCGACAGATCGATCGTCCGCTTGCCGGTCCGGTCGCCGACCTTCAGTTCCGTCGGCAGGTATCGCGCGGGCACGCCTTCGACCGGATGAAACGCGGCACAACCCGTCAGCCAGAAGCTGAACAGGCACAGCCCGGCGAACAGCCTTCGTAAAGATGGGCCTGGCATTGCGACTCCGTTCTTCGTCCGCGCACGTCGACCGAGGATCGGCCACACAACAACGTGATCGTCCATAAGTCGTGACGTTGTATGCGAGGACGCTGTCGGTCGCGAAGCGAATTTCGCGGAGCGTTCCCTCGTCGACGGGTAGGGCTCAGTCGTCACAACTCTGCGGATTCGCTGGAGTTTGCAACGAGTCAGAGACCATCGGCGCGATGTCTCGCCACGAGCGGCGTTGCCAAAGAAAAGAGGCTTTGCCGCGCGGTCCGGCAGGAAATGCAGCATCAACGAGAATTGCAGGGACATCCCGGTCGAATGTCTGCCACAGGGCCGTTGTCTGGCAGGGCCATTTCGTCGACCATCACACCGCCCTGCGTCATCGAATTTCCGCAGGTCCAGATGTCGATGCGGTTGAACCGCGAGACGCCACCTTGCAGACCTTGCTCCAACCCGGTCTGGTATCCGGCGTACCAGTCCTCCACGTGCGGCCGACCGGCGCACGAGCGGTAATAGGCCGACCAGTACTTCGACGGAGGAACGCTCGGTGGCCGCGGAGCACGGTTTTCGGCGAGATCGACATAGGCCTGCTCGAACCCGGCCGCGAAGTGGCCCGAGACGGGACACGGACTCTGATAGCCGTACTCATCGAGGTCTCGCCAGGCGCAGCGCAACGCCGTCTGGCGCGTCACGCAGTCATCGCACCGCTGCTTGTAGTGACCGAAGTAGGGCGTCCAGGGAGGGACGCAGTCGTCGCAGCCGCGGTGGCAAAAGCCTCGCGCCCCGCACGGTCCGGCAGGACCACAGCCCGCGCCGCGCATCGGAGACATGGCACAGCCCGTCGCCAGCGCGCACGAGGCGGCAACCGCAAGCAGCATCATCCGTGACATGACTCATCGCCTTCCAGAACCGCGGCAGACGGGGACCGGGAACGCTTCCTTGTTCGACGGCTCCTCCGATCAATTCCGTTCGTATATCGGAACCGGTTTCGCGATGGGCGACCGTTTCCCGAGTCGTGCCGGTCGCGCCGAACACTCCTGGCGCAGGCGTTCTGCCGATTGAAGCGTCGCGAAAACGGTGCGTCAGGCAAATTGGACTCAAGTCAGCCCGCGCGACGGGGTGCGCCAGACGGGATGCGCCAGACGGGTGCGCAATTGGAGTGGCCTGCCGCCAAACAGACTCGTTATCCGAAACAGGGCTGGTGATGACTCAACGAAACAGGGGGCTTGCGCCCCCCTGCTCCGAAATGGCCGCTCACTGCTCGAATCTCGCGTCGAGCGAACGAGACAACGCCACTCAATCTGTCTTCACCGCGAACAAACCGCCGCGGCGATCACCAGCCGAGGGACATGTTGGTTTCGACGGCGCGCTGGGCTTCGTGGAGGTCGGCACCGGTATCCTGCATGTAGAGTCGGATCGCGTGGAGCTTGTCGCCCCGGGCGCGGCTGAGACAATCGCGGGCCTTGTCGCAGGGTTCGAGCGACCCTTCGATCCCGAGCATTCGCTTGGAGATCACCCATACGTCGCGCGGACGTTTGGCGACGCGCTTCAGTTGATCCTCGGGATAGTTCTCGCGGGCGATCGCCTCGGCCGCCGTCTGATCGCTCGCCCAGGCGATCATGATGTGCGCGTTCGTCTCGATCTCGTACAGAGCCATGATTTGACCTCGGTTTCCAAAAAAGGAACGGATTGAACCGGGAACTGTGAATGGTTGATTGCCGCGCGGAGTATAGCGAGGCGATTCGAGCGGCGTCCAGAACTGAGCGACCTGGTGTTTTGTTCGGGACTTCCGCGGAGCAATCGTCCCTCGCATGAAGGGACGGCGATGGCACGGTCGATAACTCGGACACCCCCCGAATTGAGTGGGCCGACGGCTGTGAAGACGGATGCGGCCGGGTAAAGTCTGCATCCGAGTTTGTGCCGACTCATGCCGTGCGATGAGGGTTCGGCATGCGTGGGCGTCGAGCCGGTCGGCTCGATGGTGTTGTGATCGCGGTGTCATCGGCCATTCGTGCCGAAGGGGAGCGACGACATGCGGATCGTGGTCGCCAGTTCCGAGGCGGTTCCGTATTCCAAAACGGGGGGCCTCGCCGATGTGGCCTCGGCATTGCCAAAGGCCCTCGCGCAGGCCGGGCACGAGGTCACGCTGATCGTGCCTCACTACCCGCAGCTTTACGCCAGGCTGCCCTTTGCTCCGCCGATCGAATCGGTGCCGCTGGTGCTGCGAGTGGCCGTGGGTCACAAGATTGTCGATGCGCGTGTCCTGATGGGCAGGCTGCCGGGTTCCAACGTCACCGTCTATCTGATCGACCAGCCGATCTACTTCGATCGGAAGGGGGTCTACGTTGAAAACGATCAAGACTACCGCGACAACTGCGAACGCTTCGTCTTCTTCAGCCGGGCGGTCATCGAAGTGGTGCGGCATCTGAATCTGAAGCCCGACGTCATTCACGCCAACGACTGGCAGACCGGCCTGATTCCGGTACTCGTTGAGGTGGAGATGCGTCACCAGCCGGGACTGGAACAGACCGCGACGGTCTTCACGATTCACAACATGGCATTTCAGGGCCGCTTCTGGCACTGGGACATGCACCTCACGGGACTCGACTGGAAGTATTTCAACTGGCGGCAGATGGAATTCTTCGGGCATCTCAACCTGTTGAAGACCGGGATCGCCTTCGCGGACATGCTGACGACCGTCAGTCCGACATATGCCCGCGAGATTCAAACGCCCGAGTACGGATGTGGCCTGCACGGAATCCTCGGTTCGCGGGCCGGCGATCTGGTGGGAATCCTGAACGGTGTCGATACCGAGATCTGGCATCCGACCACCGACCCGCACATTGCCAAGAAGTATTCGATGGACACCGTCGAGATCGGGAAGGCCGCGTGCAAGGCCGCGCTCCAGCAGCAACTGGGGCTGCCGCCGCGCCCGAACGTGCCGCTGTTCGGCAGCGTGTCGCGGATGACGGGACAAAAGGGTTTCTCCCTGATCGCCCAGTGCGCCAACGTGCTGCTCGACCAGGACGTGCAGTTGGTCTTTCTCGGCAACGGCGATCCGAGTTACGAAGGACTGCTCAGGCAACTGGCGGTCGAACACCCCGACAAGGTCTCAACGACCATCGGCTACAGCGAGGAACTGTCGCATCAGATTGAAGCGGGCTGCGACGTGTTCCTGATGCCCAGTGAATTCGAGCCGTGCGGCCTCAACCAGATGTACAGCCTGATCTACGGCACGATCCCCATCGTGAGATCGGTGGGCGGCCTGGCCGATTCGGTCGTCGATGCCACCGAACAGAACCTCGCGGCCGGCGCGGCCAACGGATTCAGCTTCCACGAGTTTCGGGGTGAAACCCTCTTCTGGAACATCTGCCGTGCCCGCACGATGTACGCCGACAAGCCCACCTGGAGAAAGCTGCAACAGACCGGGATGAGACGCGACTGGTCCTGGAAGCACAGCGCGACCGAATACGTTCGCGTCTACGAACGAGCCATCACCAAACGACGACGGGAACCGGAATGTGCCGGTGACGAACGATAGCGTCGCGTCGTCGCTGGTGAAGCCCGCCAGTGCGATCAGTTCTACGCCCGATACCGGGCGTCGCCGAAGCCCAGGATCGGATAGAAGATGAACGGCAGAAAAGCGAGTCCAATCCCAAAGCCGGGTCCCTTGCCGAACCGCTCGGCAATCGCGATGCACAGGATGATGATCATCACGACGTTGACGCAGGGAACCAGCAGAAGAATGATCCACCACAACGGCTTTCCGGCGATTTCCAGCATCACGATCATGTTGTAGATCGGCACGAGGCAGGCCCAGCCGGGCTTGCCGGCCTTGGCGAAGGTCTTCCACATTCCGGCGACCACCACGACAATCAAGGCGAAATACACGACCATGATCAACATACCGACGGGACCGGCGGCATCGGCTGCTAGATCGTCTTGAGCCAACAGCAAGGAAACATTCAGCATCGGACTGTACTCCATCATGAAGTCAGGGGATCTGTCGCACCGCAGCACTGCGGCGCCGTGGGGAATGAATCTATGAAACTCGCACGGGGACAACAACCGAGACCGTGACCCGAAAGTGCCAATTCTCGCGGAAGGCTCGTGACAGAAGGTGTGGATGACGCAGGTTCAACCGAAACAAACCCGAATTCGGCGCCCCGGGACAACCCGGTCGTCGGCCATTCGCCGTGGTGGGCCATCGCGCAGGGAATCCGAGACGGATGTCGAGTTGCTGAAACCGTAATGGCTCCCACGGAGGGGACGTCTTTCATGCCCGCAGTCAACCTCGCCTTTGTCTGGCATCAGCATCAGCCGTACTACCCGGACCGGGTGGGAGGCGAGAACCCGATGCCGTGGGTCAGGCTGCACGGGACGAAGGACTACTGGGGCATGGCGTGGCATCTCAAGAAGGTGCCCGAGTTCCGCTGTACGATCAATCTGGTTCCGAGTCTGCTCGAACAACTGCTGGCCTACACCGACGACGGGGCGAGCGACAGACATCTCGACGTCTCACGGATGCCGGCGGATGGGCTCGCCGAACCGGACGCCCGGTTCCTGCTCGACCAGTTCTTCATGGCGAATCATGCGAACATGATCCGTCCGTATCCGCGTTATGCCGAACTGCATCAGAAGCGTGCCGCCACCACCGATCCGTTCGAGCGAGCCATCAAGCGTTTCACCGAACGCGACGTCCGCGACCTGCAAGTCTGGTCGAACCTCGCGTGGTTCCATCCGCTGTTGTTTGACCTCGACGCCGACTTGAAGGCCTTCCGGCAACAGGGGGGCCACTGGACGGAGTCCGAGAAGGGGTGGCTCCTGTACAAGCAGCTCGAAGTCCTGCGGCAGGTCATCCCGCTGCATCGCGAACTGATGCAGCGCGGCCAAGTGGAACTGACCACGACGCCGTACTACCACCCGATTCTGCCCTTGCTGTGGGACAAGCGGTGCGCGAGGCAAGCCATGCCCGGCTGCGTGCTGCCGAAGCATCTCGACTCGTACCGCGAGGACGCCGTCGCGCAGCTCAAGAAGGGGGTCGAGTTCCATCGGAAGCTGTTCGGCGTCAACCCCGTCGGGATGTGGCCGTCCGAGGGCTCGGTCTCACAAGAAGTCATCGCCGCGATCGCCGATCAGGGGATCGAGTGGATCGCCTCCGACGAAGAGATCCTCGCCGCGTCCACCAACGGCTGGGTCTCGCGCGACGGCAACGGGTTCATGCGCAATCCCGAGATGCTCTTCCGTCCCTGGCGACTGGAGGAGCAGGGCCGTCAGTTGCAGATCATCTTCCGCGACCACGCCCTCAGCGACTTGATCGGCTTTCAGTACCAGCGGACCGACCCGCAGCACGCGGCCCACGATCTGTTGGGCCGGATCGACGCGATCGGCTTCGCGGCGGCACCTCACAACGCGGGCCGGCCGGCGCTGGTGCCGATCATCCTCGATGGCGAGAACTGTTGGGAGTACTACGCCGACGGCGGCGTGCAGTTCCTGCAGTCGCTCTACCACAGCTGCGTGACGCGGCCCGGCGTGCGGCCGGTGCGAGTCCAGGACCACATCCGCGAGTTCCCCGCCACCGATCACATCTCGCAGCTCTTCGCCGGAAGCTGGATCAACCACAACTTCGGGATCTGGATCGGGCACGCCGAGGACCACACCGCGTGGGACCTGCTCCATCAGGCGCGCGAGTTTCTCAAACAGGCGCGGGCGGAGGACCAGCATCCGCCCGACGTGCTGGCGCGCGCGTGGGACGAGATCTATATCGCCGAGGGAAGCGACTGGTACTGGTGGTTCGGCGACGATCACTCGTGCGCCCAGGACGGGTTGTTCGATCACCTGTTCCGCAAACATCTGAAAAACGTCTACATTCTGCTGAAGACCCCGTACCCGCCGCAGCTCGACCGACGGATCGGCAACGTCGGGCCGAAGCCACTTCAGACCGAGCCGAAGGGTTTCCTGAAAGTGAAGGTCGATGGGCGGCAGACGTACTTCGAGTGGATCAACGCGGGGCACTACGTCAGCGGCAGCGAGCGCGGCACGATGACGATGGTCACGCGCGGCATCCTCCGCGAGGTTTTCTTCGGCTTCGACGCCGAGCGGTTCCTGCTCCGGATCGACACCGTCGGCCGCGCGGCTGAAGACCTCCGGGCCATCGACGAACTGCGCATCGGCTTCGCCGAACCGAACGAAATCGACATCCGGATCTCGGGCTTCCGCTCGGGGGAGTTGGTCGCCGCGATCCATCTCTCCGATCAAACGGTCGCGCTGTCGCGGGCCGAGGTGGCCGTCCACAGCGTGTTGGAGTTGGCCGCCCCGCTCGCAGCCCTTAACTTTGTACGCGAAGCCCGCGTCGAGTTCTATATCGCCGCCTTCCGCGACAACCAAAACGAAGATCGCGTCCCGCGCGAGGGACATCTGACGATGATTGAACCGACGACCGACTTTGAGCTACAGATGTGGCAGGCGTGAGGAGAGCTGTTAGCTTTTAGCTGTTAGCTTTTAGCTGTTAGCTATTAGCCAGACAGAAAGGCATCCGGTATCCGATCCACACAGTTTCACGCATTTTCCACACAGTTTCACGCATTTACTTCCTGACTTCTCTGGCTAACCGCTAACCGCTAACCGCTAACCGCTAAGAGCTATTCATGCCCGAACTCCGCAAAGATCCGATCGTCCAACGCTGGGTGGTGATGGCCCCCGACCGGGCCAAGCGGCCCTCGGACGTCAAAGATGAACCGAAGTCCGTCGATGGGGAGTTCGATCCCTTCGCGGAGGGGAACGAGGCGGCGACCCCTCCTGAAATCATGGCCTATCGCAACTACCACTCCCCGCCGAACGGTCCCGGCTGGCGCGTGCGGGTCGTCCCGAACAAGTTCCCCGCGCTCCAGATCGAGGGCAAGCTCGAAAAGCGGGGCGATGGGATCTACGACATGATGAATGGGATCGGCGCGCACGAAGTCATCATCGAATGCCCCCACGGTGAGACGAACATGTCCCGGCTGAGCGTGGACAACATCCGCGAAGTCCTGTGGGTCTACCACGACCGGCTGGTCGATCTGAAGCGCGACCCGCGCCTGGTCCACGCGCTGATCTTCAAGAACAAGGGTTCGCTGGCCGGGGCCTCGCTCCAGCACTGCCACTCGCAACTCATGGCCACCTCGGTCGTCCCGATCTCGATCTTTGAGGAGATCAACGGAGCCCTGGAGTTCTTCAACTACCGCGGCCGGAACATATTTGAAGACATGATCCAGCAGGAGCTGGCCACGGGCTCGCGGATCGTGCTCGACACGCCGCACTTCGTCGTCTTCTGCCCGTTCGCCAGCCGCTTTCCCTTCGAGACGTGGATCTTGCCGAAGCAACAGTCCAGTCACTTCGAGAACATCGCCCGCCCGGCCGTCGAAGAGCTCGGCACGGTCCTCAAGACGGTCCTCCGCAAACTCGAATTCGCGCTCGACGACCCGCCGTACAACTACGTGATCCACACCGCCCCGTTCAACCAGCCCGAGCTGCCGCATTATCTCTGGCACATGGAGCTCTTCCCCCGCCTCACCCGCGTCGCGGGCTTCGAGTGGGGCAGCGGCTTCTACATCAACCCCGTCCTGCCCGAACAAGCCGCCGAATTCCTCCGCGACGTCGATCTGGATTGAAGTGAGCAGTCCGTTGACGGGCGGGGACACACCTGATCCCGGATTATACATGGACGCATTGAAGCCTCACGCGCAAGCGAAGGTTCTGTTGAGACATCCCTTCGCTTGCGCGTCAGGCTTCAATGCCACGGACACTACCCGAGGCGTGAATAATCCGGGTTATGCCTGTTGGGTTTCGTAGGATGGGCACTCTTGCCCGTCCGACTGGGGCGGGACCATTTCGCAAAGTCCCGGCACTTCGTCCCAAGCGACGCCAGCCTTGGCCACTCCGCCGGCCACCCCGCCGTGAGTCAACGATTCCACCCCCATATTTTTGTGATTCCACGCCATATTTTATCGATTCCACGCCATAATTTGGCAGTTCCACGACATAATTTGATGGTTCCACGACGTAATTTGACGGTTCCTTCCCATGATTTAACGATTCCTCAAGAGGAATCACAAAATCATGGGAAGGAATCGCCAAAATACAGTGTGGAATCGGTAAATCATGGTGTGGAATCATTAAATCACTGTGTGGAATCACAAAATTACCGTGAGGAATCGCCAAATTATGGCGTGGAATCACAAAAATATGGCGTGGAATGACAGAAACACAGGGTGGAATCGGTAAATCACAGGCTACTCCCCTGAAATCGCCCACAAGAATCACCACGACACGCTGATTTCCCCAGACGATTCCGGCGGGAGTCCCTCCATCGCTTCCTGAAGCCGCCGGACTTCGTGCGGTCTCCCCCTCTTCGCGAACAGATCACGAGCCTTCGCGTGGTGGACTCGGTCGCTTCGGCTCACCGGCAGCTTGACCAGCTTGCCCGGTCGTCAGGGACCTTGCGACCCCACCGAGTTTGGTTGCAGGTCGGTTGGAGAAATGACGATTCTGCGGACTGAACCGGCGTGCTCGGTCCTTGCGGAGCACTCGTCGTGTGGAATCGCTGACATTAGACTGCCCGACAACTCCGACCTGCGCAGCCCTCCACCGGTCAGGAAAAGGATGCCCCGGCAATGACTGCCCCCGTTCGACTGATACTCACCCTGCACAACCACCAGCCGATCGGAAACTTCGATGGAGTGTTCGAGGCGGCGTACTGCGACAGCTACGCCCCGTTCCTCGAACTCCTTGATGAGTTTCCCGACATCCCCGTCGTGCTGCACATCTCCGGCAGTTTGCTGGAATGGCTGACCGAGCGGCATCCCGAGTACATCGCCCGGGTGCGCGGGCTCGTCGGGCGCGGGCAGGTGGAGCTGCTCGGCGGACCCTTCTACGAACCGATCCTCGCCTCGATCCCCCGCCGCGACCGACTGGGCCAGATCGCGGCCTACAAGCAGCATCTCGAACAGACCTTCGCCACCCGCGTGCGAGGCATGTGGGTTCCCGAACGAGTCTGGGAGCAATCGTTCGCCGCCGACATCGTCGAGGCGGGGATCGAGTACACGCTGCTCGATGACACGCACTTCCGCAACGCCGGTCTGCACGACGACGAACTGCACGGCTACTACCTCACCGAGGAAAGTGGCCGCCTATTAAAAGTCTTCGCGGGGGGCGAGCGGTTGCGGTATCTGATCCCGTACTGCGATCCGTACGACACGGTCCAACACTGCCGCGGCATCGCCGAACGGTTTCCCAACGCGGTCCTGGTCTTCGGAGACGACGGTGAGAAGTTCGGCGTCTGGCCCGGATCGAAGGACCTCGTCTATCGCGATGGCTGGTTCCGGCGGTTCTTCACGGCCCTCCGCGAAAACAAGGACTGGCTTCACGTCACCACGATGGCCGAGACGGTCGATCGCGTCTCACCCCTGGGCCGCGTCTACCTCCCCGACGGCAGTTACCGCGAAATGACCGAGTGGGCGCTGCCGACCGAAAAGCAAACGCACTTCCGCGAGATGATCCTCGGGCAGGAGCAGCGTCACGACTGGCACCGCGTGAAACAGTTCGTCCGCGCCGGCTTCTGGCGAAACTTCCTCGTGAAGTATCCCGAGGCCAACGAGATGTACTCGCGCATGATGCAGGTCAGCGGGCGGGTCGAACAGGCCGCGTCCGGCGAAGTCGATCCGCTCGCGAAGCCGCTTATCGAGGAAGCCCGCCGCGAGCTGTTTCGCGCCCAGTGCAACTGCCCGTACTGGCACGGAGCGTTCGGAGGTCTGTATCTGCCTCATCTGCGCAATGCCGTCTACTCGAAGCTGATCGCCGCCGACACGCTGCTCGATCGGGCCGCCGGGCGAACTGGACACTGGGTCGACATTCAGGCGGAGGACTTCAATCTCGACGCGCGGAAAGAGATCCGACTCGCGGGAGACCGGCTGATCGCCTATCTGGCTCCCGGCCGGGGAGGACACCTGTACGAGGTCGATCTGCGGGCCATCAACACGAACCTCCTCGCGACTTTGAACCGTCGGCCGGAACCGTATCACGACCGCATCCGCCAGCACGCCGGTCAGGCGTCCCACGAGGGGGGCGGTGGCGTCGATCCTCACGGCGGCGTCCGCTTCAAGCAACCCGATCTCGACCAGAAGTTGCAGTACGACGCCTGGCCAAGGAAGAGCCTCGTCGATCACTTCCTCCAGCCGGGCGTGTCGCGGGAAGCGTTCGTCAACGGTCACGGCGGACTCGGAGATTTTGTCGAGGGTGTCTATCAGTCGAAGCTGCGGAGATCCGATGAGCGAGTCGAAGCGTGCCTGTGGCGCGACGGGAACCTCGGGCCGTATCCCGTGAAGGTGACCAAGACGATTGCACTCGATGCCGGAGAAGGTGGCACGCTCGACATCCACTATCTGCTGGAAAATCTCCCCGCCGGTCTGCCGATTCACTTTGCCGTCGAGTTCAACTTTGCCGCCATGCCCGCCGGTGCGAACGACCGCTACTTCTACGGCGAGCACGGGGAGTCACTCGGCCCGTTGCAGAGCCGGCTCGACACGGAACCCCTCTCGCGCCTCGGTTTGGTGGACGAGTGGCTCGGGGTCGATGCGGCGATCGACACATCGGAGCCCGCAAGTTTCTGGACGCTGCCGATCCAAACCGTCAGCCAGTCCGAGAGCGGCTTTGAACTGGTCCATCAAAGCTGCGCTGTCGTCCCGCACTGGCAGTTCCCGGCCCCGGACGACGGTGTGTGGCGAGTGCGCCTGTCGCTGTCGTTCGACACGTCGGCGACTCAGGCCCGAGCCCTCGCCGAACGAGCCCCGACCCGCCGCAAGCAGGTCGAGGCAGTCCGATGAACGAAGTTCCGCGAACATGATTGGTCGATGACCAAGCAGGTTAGGGAATTGGCTGGTCGATGAGCAGACACGCTGGCAGATCTGCGTCCAAAAACTGGCGGACTGCATCCAAAGAAAAGACCGAGGGCGTTTCAAGTTTCCTCGAAACGCCCCCGGATCTGTGCCTCACAGCAAGTGCGGGCCAACGCCTGCCGCTCGGCGAAAGATAGTACTCGCAGGTCGCGTGCCGACAAGGGGCCTCCTCACATTAATTTGGTCCCGACCTTGGCATGCTGGCGAGATGTCCTGTGTCAGCGATTTGAGACTGGGTTTGGGCCACTCAACGGCTCGCGCTGTTCCACTACGAATGTCGCATTCCGCTGTTCGATCTTTCCCGTCGAGGATGAGAGCGGCCCGTGCGGTGATTCGGCGTAACATGTGATGTCGTTTCACCTCGCGTTGAGATTCCTCATCGAATGCAGCGACGCCTCAGAGTGGTTACACTGCGGTCTGTCGCCAGCACGATGACCTTCGAGCTGGCCTGTTGATTTCAGGATTGACTGCTCGAACACCCCGATAATCCCGGCGGCCCGCCCCATGACCGAACCTCGCCCCGAACCGTCCCCTTCCAGCCCGATGACCGTCCCACGTTTCATGGCAGCCAAGTCGAAAGGCCGCCGGTTGTCGGTCCTCACGGCCTATGACCACCTGTGGGCGGGGATGTTCGACGAGGCGGGGGTCGATGCCATCCTCGTGGGCGATTCGCTCGGGATGGTTGTCCAGGGGAAGTCGACGACGCTGCCGGTGACCCTCGACCAGATGATCTATCACGGCGAGATGGTGGCCCGCGCGGTGAAGCGGGCGCTGGTGATCGTCGATCTGCCGTTCATGTCGTACCAGGTCAGCCCCACGCAGGCGGTCGAGAACGCCGGGCGCGTCTTCAAGGAGACCGGCTGTGCCGCGGTGAAGCTCGAGGGGGGCGTTCACCAGGCGGCGACGATCCGGGCGCTGGCTCAGGCCGACCTGCCGGTGATGGCGCACGTCGGGATGCGGCCCCAGTCGGTGAAGAAGCTCGGCGCGATGTCGAAGGTCCAGCGGGACGAAGCCGAACTGCTGGCCGATGCCAAAGCGGCCGAGGACGCGGGCGCGTTTGGCATCGTCCTCGAACTGATCCCCCGCGGCATCGCGGCCAAGATCACGCAGGCCCTTTCGATTCCGACGATCGGCATCGGCGCGGGGCCGGACTGCGACGGACAGGTCCTCGTCAGTTGCGACATGCTCGGCCTGACCGCCGGGTTCGAACCCCGGTTTCTCAAACGCTTCGCCAACCTCCGCGAGACGACCCTCGACGCCACCCGCCGGTACATCGCCGAGGTCGGCCACGGTCAGTTCCCCGACGCCGCCCACTCGCACGAATGACGTGGGGGCAGGTTTCTTACCTGCCCATCATTCGTCCTCGCCACGCATCATGACGTCACCGGGACAAAGACCGGCAGCCCGGAAATCGCCCCCACGTCAGTCGCCCACGCGCACGGGGGCGTCCCGCAGCCGATCGAGCCCCAATAGAAAAAGATCTCGCACCGCGCGAAGCATCTCGCGGAGATTGATCTTCGACTGACCGACGATACGGTCTTCGAACGTGATCGGCGTCTCGGCGATGCGGCAGCCGACGCGGGCGCAGCGGTAGAGCATCTCCTCCTGAAAGGCATAGCCGCGCGAGCGGAAGCGGGAAAAGTCGATCTCGCGCAGCTTGCCGGTCCGATAGCACCGGAACGCGCCGCTGCAATCCCGCGATCGCAGACCCAGCAGCACCCGCGAGTAGACGTTGATCCCCTGACTCATCACGTGCCGCTTGAGACTCCACCCGATGATGCCTCCGCCGGCAACGTATCGTGAACCGATGGTCACATCGGCGGAACTCATGCCGCCGAAGACCGCCGCCAGATGACGCGGATGGTGACTGAAGTCGGCGTCCATGTTGAGCACGAAGTCGTAGCCGTGCTCGATGGCCCAGCGAAAGCCCGCCAGCGTCGCGGCTCCCAACCCCTCCTTGGCGGTCCGCAGCAGCAGCTTCACGCGCGGCTCGCTTCGTCCGAACTCCCGCGCCACTTCGGCCGTGCCATCGGGCGAGTTGTCATCGACGACCAGCACCTCGGCCTGCGGAAGGGCTTCGAGAATGAGCGGGATCAGTCGCGCGATGTTCTCACGCTCATTGTAAGTACAGACCGTAACCACGAGCCGAGCCGCGGGGGGCTCGGACTGCGGGGGGGCAGACGACATGCAAGACTCCAAAACTCGGCGAACAAACGAGACCGCGTCGGGAAGGTGGGTCAGTCAGGGGTCAAGCTGGCTCAACATGTCTTAGCGTGTCGGCCCCGTGGGGACAGTCCCGTTCACGGGCGGCGTCGCCTCGTTGGACAACGGCGGCAACGCCAGCGGCGCGTCGTCGGGAACGGGAGGTTGCGGCAACGGAGCCGGGGGCAGGCCGTCGTTGTTCGCGGGGACAGGACCAACTCCGCCGGGAGCCACCGGCTTTGGGAGCAGCTTCGGCAGGTCGATCAATCCGGGTTCGGGCTGCGGACCGGCCCCGGCGGGTTGCTCCACGGGCTGGGAGAGAAACGCCAGGATGTGATCGGCAAACCGCCCGCTGTTGTCGGCCATGCGCTGCGCGGCCTCCAGGACTTCGCGGCCCCGGGCGTCATCCTCGTAGTGCAACAGCAGGCCAAACAGGAAGAGCCGGTCCGGGTCGCGAATGTCCTCGCGCAGCCAGTCGGCCACCTTGTGAATGATCGAGGCCCGCACGATCTGGCTGTCGGGGCCAAACAGCACGGCCATCTTGTCTCCCGTCAGCGGCAGCGTCGGATCGAGAAAGAGGGCGCGTTTGAATTCCCGCACGGCCGATGCATGGTGCTGCATCGCGACGAACAGAAATCCCAGACGATAGTGAGCCTCGGCTCGATCCGGCGCGGCATCCACGGCGGCGCGGTATTCGACATACGCCCTCGCCCACTGTTGCCTGCGGAACGGCTCGTCACCAAACGCCTGTTTCTCCAGACTCTTCAACCGCGCGGCGGTGCTGGAGGGAGCGACCGGGCGCTGTGACGGATCGATCTTCGCGGCGTTCGGTTCGATGGCGCCAAGTCCGTCGCCGAGGTCCGGACCTGGGGGAGCGATCGCGCCCAGCCGCGGCGGGTTGCCACCCAGGGGAACAACGTTTGGCGTGAACGCACCCGGATTGGTCAGTTGCTCCAACCCATAGATGAACGGGCCGGGAGCCGTGTAGCCATACGCAATGGGAGCGTTGACGTAGATCGGCGACCCCCACCACGCGGAATGCTGGCAGCCGAGATACGACGAGTACCCGAGCGAACCGGGCACCACGTAAGTTCCTCCAAACGTTCCCGGCGAGACCTGACCGCCGTAGCCGTGCCACGGCCGACCGTACTGCCGCTGATACTGGTACGCGGCCTGAGTCGGTCCATACGGCTGACCGGTGGAACCGTAGACCGTCGGGTAGGTCGATTGAGCCTGCGCGGTGGAAGCTCCCCTCAGGACGAACAGCAAGCCAACCGCAATCGGCAGCAAACGGGACATGATGCATCGACTCCGAAGAGAAGCGGTACGGAACGGTCGCATTATTGACCTCGCTCAAGACAGGGTCAACGGCGCTCTCGCTTCGCTGTCGAATTCAACTCGGTCGACGACCGCCGTGGCGGCTGAAGCAATTGTTGTACAAATCTCAGTTTTTGGGATCTTGCCCAAACATTCGTCGCGACGCTTTGACTGCCCATGAATTGAGTTCCTCTGAATTCAAAAGTGACGAGTCAAACAATTTACCTGCATGCTGCTCCAGCCACGAAGCCTGTTCTTCCAAACTCTGAAAGAGGTAATGGTCCTTCATGTCATCCAAAAATCCTCGCAGATGACACAGTGACCAGGGCCCGCGCATCTGGGCTCTGGGTTTACGGCGAATCTTCGATCCAACTTCGATGAAAAATGGGCTCCCTCCCCTGTCCGCTGACACGCAGACGATGAACTCCGAATTCTCCAGCCGCACATACCATTCACCCATCGCTGATATCGCCGTGTTCGTCACTTCAAGGTTGAACCGCCGAATCACATTTGCGAGCAGGGCAGAAACGAGAGTCGCGGGATCAAACGCACCCTTCGATAGTTTCTTCATCGAGACACGCCGTTTCTACGGATTGGCTGATTCGTTCAACTCGGCGAGTTCGACCAGCAGCCGCTCCAGTTCACGGAGATATTCGTCGCCCGGGAGCTTCGGCTTGCGATCGCGCAGTGCGAGGACAGCTCGTTCGAGTTCGTTCCGCTTCTTGAGCACATCGGGCGGTAGCGCGGAGTCGGTCGCGTTGCGGACGAGGTGCCACTGGTGAGCGTGCTGTCCGTCGAGCGGCCTGCCATCAGCCGTCTCTTCGATCGGCACGAGACCTCGAAACTGATCGGCGCGCACGCCGAGACCGTCGCCGCTGTCGTCGAGCAGCGCGTGCTCGGTCAGCAACCGGCCGTCGGTCGAGTAGAACTCGGCCGTGCGCCGAGCTGCTGCTAGGTACGCCTCCCACAGCGACGTTTGATCGTCCTTGTCGAGGTCCGCCTTCGGATCGGCGATGGTCTGCGAGAGGAAGTCGCCGAACCGTGCGAAGTTCTGCTCGGCCCCGCTCTTCGTCGCCGCGATGATGACTCGATTCGGTCTCGCCAGCGCCGCGAGGAACGGAGCGCTCGCGGCGGCACAGTTCACGACCGCCGTCGGCCGTGCGACCGGATTCAACCACTCGGCCAACTCCTTCGCCGAGACATCCGGCCCGCGCAGATTGAACTTCGCCTCGCGCCGGTCAAACGTGCCGTGACCGATCAGCACGATCCACAACTCGGCGCTCGTCTCGCTGACAGCGGCTTGCAGCGCGACGTGCAGGCGAGTTCGATCATCCTGCTTCAAGTCTTCCGCTTCGCGTCCAATCGTGATCGCGTCGTGACCCGCCGTCTTCGCCGCGGCCAACCACCGGTCGGCCCACTCTTGAAACGGCTTTTCAAACTGCACGGCCCCTGCCGCACCCACCACGACCACCACGGTCGCCTTGCCGGGCGCGAGCGCCTTCGCATCCGCCGCAGAGAGGCTGCATATGGAAACGGCATTCAAAACCAATGCGATGACAAACAAACCGAGACGGCTGTCTGCGGTCGGCCTGTCAGCCTTCGGCCTGCTGACCTCCGACTTCTGACCTCTGACCTCTGACTTCTGACTTCTCTTCCTCACGGCAACCCCCGATAGCGTCTCAGTCCCCATTCGGCGCACAGGCAGCCGACGATCAGCATCAGCACCCACGACTGATGCCACAGCGGAGTCGTATAGGCTTCGGTGAGCGGAGCCTGCCGGGTCGGCAGCGAACTCACGAACGCTTCGAGGTTGTCAGCCGAGACCACTTCGCCCCCCGTCTGCTTGGCGATCGATTCGAGCAGTTCGCGATGAGGCGCGACGCGCTGGAACTCTTCCGCCGCGGGATCGGCCACCCAACCCGTTTCTGATTTGCCGAGCGGCTTCCCCTCGCCGTCGGCCACTTCGACGCCGACGCGATAGCGGCCGGCGAATCGCGAGGCAAACGTCGTCTCGTACAGGCCCGCTTCCGCGAGAGACGGCTCGGCCGGTTGAGTCACCGTCGCCCCATCGGGCAGCCGCAGCGTCACGTTGACCGCCGCGTTGTCCTGCGGCTGGAACTCGTTGGTGCGGATGCGGGCTTCCAGCCGGGTCAATGGCTGCCCGACGTCGTCCCGCTCGGTCACCTTGAGTTCGATGCGATCGGGCACGTCGGCGATCAGCCAGCGCAGCATCTGCCGCCAAGCCTTGCCGAGGTCGTCCTTCTCGCGCTGCGTGTCGGTTCGTTCGAGTTGCCAGCGCCACAGGTCTCCGATCAGCATCGCCGAACAGCGGCCTCGTCCGAACCGCTGCACGGCCAGCGCGGGATGCTTCTGTCCACCGCTGTCGGTCACTTCGGCAATCACCGTCGCGCCCGGCTTCAGACTGCCCGAGCGGTTCAGCGTGCGAAAGCTCGGCAATTCCTTCAGCCGCTGTTGTTCCTCGGTCTCCGTCGAACGGAGCCGCGCCCACGGTTGCAGCCAGCCATCGCGAGTCAGTGCCAGTCGGAAGCCGGTCGGTCCGGCGGCATCCGATCCACCGGAAGCCGTGTCGAGATAGAGCGGCAGCATGCGGCCGACCGGAGTCTTTTCGTAGGCCCCATGTTTGAAGGACTCGGCCCCACCGAGCATCAGCAGGCCGCCGCCCCGCTCGGACACGAACCGCTCCAACAACGCGAGTTGATCGGCCGAGAAGAACCTGGCTTCGAGATCGTCCACGATGACCGCGTGGAACTGGTACAGATCCTCGGCCTTCTTGGGAAAGCCGTCGCGCAGCTCGTTGGGGTCGCGCGTGTTGAGCCGCACCAGCACCGGCTGATCGTAGCGCTCGGTCTCTTCGGTCGTGCGGTCGAAGCCGCGGAAGAGCGGGTTCGTCGATTCCCCCGCCTTGCTGCGCCAGTCGAACTTTGGCTCTCGCCGCGCCACGCGGATCACGCCCGTCATTTGAACCTGCTCGTCCGACTCGATGGCCCGCCGCAGGAACTTGAACTCCCAGTTGGGCCGTCCCGACAGATAGAGCACCCGGTACGGCCCGGCACCGCGATCGACGGCCACCAGCCGCCGATTGTTCGCCGCCGTCGATTCGGCCTCCGGCTTGATCGCGTCCGATTCGATCTTCACCTCGTAGTACGACAGCCCCGGCTTGGGCGGCTTGATCTGAAACCGAAACGCCAGCGGCGATGAGTCGCCTCCAAACGCCTGCGTCTCCTCCTTGACGGCCTTGCCCTCCTCATCGAACACCTTTGCCGTGACCTTCGACTTGGCGAGGCCAAGCTGCGAGACATCCGCCTGAATCGTGACGGGCGCATCCTCAAACGCGGTCGTCGTCACGGTGAGATGACTGATCGCCAGATCGCGATGTCCATCGCCGCTGCCAACGATCACGGGATAGATCGGCGGCAGACCGGTCGCGTCGAACGTGGCCCCGTGCAAGTCGGTCGCGATGCCGTCGGTGAAGAGCAGCACACCCGCGAGCGGCCGATCCTGGAACCGCTCCTTCAAGTTGGCCAGCACCGCGTGGAGGTTCGTCCGCGACCCGGCGAACTCCAACCGCGAGAAGTCGGCCACGCTTTGCAGCCGCGAATCGAAGGCATACCGCCGCACATCGAAATCCTGCGCGAGCCGCACCTGCCACGGAGCCTCTTCATTCGTGAGCAGCTTCTTCAGCAAGTCACCCCGCGTCGCGTCAGCCTTCGGATCGCGAATCGTCAGACTCTGACTGTCATCCGCCAGGATCGCAAACAAATTCGCCCCCGGCCGCGCCCGCTGCCCGCTCCACAACGGCTCCATCAGACAGAGCGCCAGCAACGTCAGCGCGACGGCCTTGCACGCCCCGGCCAGCCATCGCGTGCGCGTGTCGAGCAGCGCAGCCGAATACCGCCAGCCAACGAGAATCGCCGCAACCGCCACCAACCCGAGTGCCGGCGCGATCCATTCCCGACCGCCAATGACGAGTGAAGCAAGCATGTGTCGCGAGGTCTTTTCCAGTCCCCTCGCCCCGGCCTTGCGGGGAGAGGGTTAGGGTGAGGGGTCTTCGTAGCGGTGTTGGGTGAACGTGTGATACGCCGAACGATTCAAAAGGTATCCCGCGTTGACGCGGTCGTTACGCTAAACAAATTCAGGATTGAGTAGGAGTCACGGGAACAGAAACAATCTGAGTAGGCAGAACCAGATTGAGTAATCGGACGAGCGCAGCACGAACAGTCTGCAATTCAGCCACAGTCAGTTCGCCAAGCCTTCGTTCCAACCGAACGATGGGGACCGCCTGAATCTGTTGCAGATGGAACACGCCCGGTTTGAGAAACGATTTTGGCACGGCCAGTTCCCAGCGGCTGCTGCGAACGGCGGTCGTGTGTGGAACAAGCACCATCAGCGCCAGTTCGTCGTCGGCGGGGTAGTCACTCAGAATCAGGCAGGGGCGAGTCTTGGCGGCCAATCCCAAATCGACGAGCCACACTTCACCGGGCTTCGCTTTCGGCATCCTCCGCCTCCATCGCGTCGAGCATTTGAAACGCCTCGTCCGCCTGCCGCCGCCGCTCGTCGAGAACCTCCGCATCTTCGTCGAGTTCGATCAAACGATTCAGGATCGCCCGTCGTTCGACTCGCGATAACTTCGGAAGTTCAATCAGAATTTCGGTTGTACTCATTGCCGTTTTCCGTCTGCCCAAGAGAGCGTCGTGCGTAGGGTGCGTGAAGTCTTCGGAACGCATCACGATGGTTGCCAACATTCCCGCCCCGGTGCGTTCCGAAGACTCCACGCACCCTACATCATTGCACGCATCCTACGGCACTAACTCAAGTTTGAAATTCATCGAAGAAGTCATCATCGACTTCATACGCCTTGACCGGCGTCAGACCCAGTTCGAGGTTTTCCAACATGCGGATCAGTTTGTCGCCATCAACAAGCTCAATTGGCGGGACACCATCGCGAATCGCCTCTCGTTTTGCATCTGCTGTGAATGTGCCGGTCGTCAGGATGATGCCCTTATCCGCACGTCCCATCATTGCGCCGCGAAAGTCTCGTACTTGTCCGGCTGAGACCGATCCGACGTACCGCTTGCACTGAAACAAGACCTTGAAGCTAACCAGAGGATTGACTTGCAGAATGCCGATCCCGTCGATGCCACCATCACCTGATCGACCAGTGACCGAGACTTCTTCAAAGTCCGACTCGCGCAGCAGTCGCTGGCAGAATCGCTCAAAACCATTTGGAGGAAGTCCCCGAAGCAACTCCAAAGCTATGTCCCTGTGGTTTGCTGCCGAAATCGACTTCGAGTCTTCCGGCGCAGCCTGTTCTTCAGCCACTTCGTCGGCCGGCTCTTGCTCATTACGAGCAACCCGTGTCCTTCGAAACTTAGATTGAACGTCGCGAAAGACAGCTAGTGACTCTTGCTGTGTCAGTGTTTGAACCGTTCGTCCTTTGTCAGTCAGACTCCAGACGCCGCGTCGCGAGGAATCGATATATCCCGCTCGAACGAGATAGAACCTTGCCCACTGAACTTGATTGTCAAACCGAGAGTTTCCGCTCTCAAGTAGCTCGGATTGCTGTTGATCAGACACCTTCAGGTCGCTCGCAATGATCAAACGGACTTCTTCAGGACGGCCGGACCCGCCGAGCTTGTGCAGCGAGGCAATCACTGGACCGAAGAATCGAACAAACTGAGGACCACCTGATGCCATCACAATCTTTCTCTTCAAGACCACCTGTCCCCGGATCGTTACTTGGGCTTGCTGCCATCAGCCTTGCCGCTGCCGAGCCGTTCGTAATAGCCGCGTACCAAGTCGCGGTAGCGGGTGGGGACGGGATCGCGATCGACGGGGACGAGGGAGTCGGGGGACTCGCGGCGGGAGATTTCTTCGGCCAGTTGGCGCTGGAGTTCGGTCAGCGGTTCTCTCACCGTGGTGCGGACCAGGTCCCAGTTGGGTGTTTGCGAGTGACGCTTGAACTCGGCGCGGACGCTTCTGGCTCGTTCGCGGACCTTGGCGACTTCGGCTTGCAGTTTGGGGTCGCTCACCATCGACTCGACATCGCGCAGGCGTTCGTTCCATTCGGAGAATTTTTCTCCCGTGAGCGGTCCTTCGTTGGCGCTGCCTGGTCCGCCACCCGTGCCACCCTGATCTCCGCCGCGCGGGTTGCCGGGACTTGGCTTCGCGCCGCCTCGTTGTGGTTGGCCTCTCAATCCACCACGCCCCGGCTTGTTGGAGGACTCACCGCCGGGCGACTCACCCTGACCTCCGGCACCCTCGCCCTGCGATCCCGCTTGACCGGGTTGGCCGTTCGGCGAGGGCTGTCCTTCCTGCGGCGAGACTTTGCCACCGGGAGACTGACCCGGTTGGCCTTCACCTTGGCCCTGACCTTTGCCTTTTTGGCCTTGTCCCTTTTGACCCTGACCCGGCTGCTTGCCAGCCCCTTGTTGCTGTTGGCCTTCCTTCGGTGGTTGCCCCTCTTTGGGCGTGCCTTCTCCGCTTCCCGGTTTGTCCGACTTCGAGTCTTGTCCGTTTTGGGAAGGCTTGCCCGTTCCCTGTTGGCCTTCGCCTTGACCCGGCTTCTCCCCATTTTGACCCGGTTGACCGGGCTTCGCGGATTGGCCTTCGCCTGCGGTTGAGTTGGCCTTGGAATCACCTGCGCCTTGTTCGCCCGGCTTCTTCTCGCCACCGCCCGGCTGCTGCATGGCGAGCTCTTTGTCGAGTTGTTCGGCAAGCTCGGCCAATTCACGACGGGCGCGCTTCAACGATTCGACTTCGTCGCCGAGGATTCCTTCCGTCGCCTTCTCGATCCCCTGCTTGAGGCGGTCGATTCCCTCGCGGGCTTGCTCCTCGGCCTTCTGCGCTTCGGGGAGGAATCCGGCGCGGAGCAGTTGCGACGTGGCATCGAGGGCCTGATCGGTCTTCATCTCGCGTGACGAACGAACCGTGTCGTAGAGCTGTTTCGAGAGGAGCGGCTCGGCGGTCTCGGACTGTTCGACGATTCCCTTGGCGGCATCGACGAGTTCGTTCGTCTGCTGACGCTGTTCCTTGAACTCGGTCTCCAGCGCCTGACGGTCCTTCGACTGGCGGAGCGAGCGTTTCGCTTCGTCCTGCAACGCGGCGAGCCGTTCGGCGAGTTGCTTCTCGTTTTCGGCGAGCTGCCGCGCCTCTTCGCGCAGCGATCGCATCGCGTCGGCGAACTGGGCCGAGGTCTGTTTGCGGAAGTCTTCCTGCAACTGTTGCAACTCCCGCTCGGCCCGCGTTCCGGCGTTGAGGGCCTGCGAGAGCTGACCCTCGCGCAGCTTCTCGGTGGCATCGACCATCTGCTGCCGCGTCTGTTCCAACTGCTGGCGCGTGTCGTTCAGTTTCTCCTGTTGCGGCGACTGGGCCATCTTGTTGCGCAGTTCGTCCGCATCGTGGAGCAGTTGCTGCTGGTCGTCGCGCAGCCGCTTGAGTTGCCGCTCCAACTCTTCCTTCTCGGCCTCAGTCTTGGCGGTGCGGAGAGCCGCCTCCAGTTCCTTGAGCTGTTCGTTCACACCCTCCTGCCGCTTGGCAAGCTCCTTCAACCGGTCGAGCATGGCGAGGTCTTCGCGCTGCTGCTGACCGGTTTGCTGTTGGCCGGCCTTCTGCGATTCGTAGCGGTTCTTCTTGTTGTCGAGTTCCAATTGACTGAGTTGCTGCTCGGACACGCTGGAACTGCCGCCGGAACCGCTCGAACTTTGCGACCCCTTCATCATCAGGTGTTCTCTGGCGCGCAGCTTCAATAGCCCTTGATAGGCCGCCTGTTCGGCAGCGGCGGCGGCGGTGAGCGGCGTCAGGCTCGATTCGTTCAGCGAATGGCCGAGCGACCGGTCGGCGGCGGCCATCTTCTCGCCAATCGACGTCAGGATCGGTTGGGCTTTCGTGTCGGTCAGCTTTTCGGCGAGAGCCTCCAACTGTTCGATGGCCTTTTGTTGGCTGTTGCGGATCACCGTGACTTGCTCGGCGAGCTTCGTATCCCATTTCGTGCGTTGCGAGCGGGCCAGCTTCCACGTCGCGACGACGATCTGCTTCTGCAGTTCGGCCAGCTTCGTCAGCGGATTGCCTTGTTGCTGGCTGCCCGCGGCCTGCGACGAGCCTCCGGGTGGAGACTCAAGCTGTCGGAAGATTTCCTCGAACGGCCGGACCTCGGCGAAGAACAGGTCGCTGCTGGTGCGGCGCGGTTGTCCATCGGGGCCGAAGTCGTCGGCATAGACGTAGTACGAGATCAACTCGTCCGGCTCGACGTTCAACTCTTCCAGCCGTTGCAGGTGCGAGAGTTTTCTTTGTTGTGAGCCAAGCTGGTCCTTGCCGAGCATGATGGTGAGCGGCTCGCGCCCGGGGATGCTGAGGACGAGACCCGTCTCGACGAGACCGAAGTCATCCGATGCGGTCGCTTCGACCAGCACCTCTTCCAGTGGCGAGACCTTCACGTCCTGGCCGGGGAAGGCCAGCTTCAGTTCTGGCGGACGATTGGGGATCGCCTCGAACCGGAATTCCTCGGGATCGCGATTCGCCCGGCCTGCGCCGTCGGTCAGTTCGAGCTTCATCCGGTGACGTTTCTTCGGCACGAAGTCGGTGCGATAGACGAGCGGGTTCGCCGGATCGGCCGTCAGCGCGAGGGAGGTGCCGTCGAGATCGATCAGCTTCACGGTGGCGAGTGGCTTGTTGACTCGACACGTGATGCCGATGGTGGTCCCTTCGACCACGGTCGCCTCGAAGGCGTCTTCGAGTTTCTTCGTTTCGAGGCTGGTGTAGCCGGGAAATCTCAGTTCGAGATCGGATCGGACGAGCGAGGGCAGGTCATAAACCGTCAGCTTGTATTCGCGCGTCTGTCTGCCATCGAAGTCGATCAGGTAAGTCAGGTCGTGCTTCACCGAGGGCAACCGCCCGCCGAAGATCGGATCGTCGAGACTTTTTGTCAGCGGCTGTCGCTGTTCCTGCGAAGGAGCCTCGGTCGAAGGGGACTGATGGGACCCCTGGGACTTCTGATTTGATGGAGTCGCATCCGTCCCCTGCGTCCCCTGGGTCCCATTCTTTTCTTCCCCCGATGCCGCCGCGCGCCAGACCAGATTCACACCCGCCGGCAACTTCGTTGAAAACCGCGCCAACACGAGCGGGCTGCTGCCGCGTTCAATCTCGGCATCACCGGGTTCGACGAGCGGTTGGTCGGTTTCTTTCTGAGCCGATTGAAACGGGCCGTGGCCCGTCACGGAATTCTTCGTCTGCGCCGCCGACGGCACGAGGCAAATGCAGATCGTGACAAATGCCACCAGCGCGGCGGTCTGGCCGAGGAAGGCGTTTCTCATCCGTTTCGCAGGGACCGCGTCGGTCCAGTCGTTGATGCGCGAATGATGCAGGGCTTCAGCAATGACCTGACGCTGCAGGACGTTCCAGCGTCCCGTCTGCACGTCGGGACATTGCTCCAGCGCCGCGAGGAGCCGCGAGTTGAGTTCGGGAAAGACGCGCTCGACGTGCCGCGCAATGTCGGCCCTGGCGATCGACGACGATTTGGACCGGACCCACAAGATCGTGGCCGTCAGCCACGCCGCGCCAATGATTCCGCCGAAAGCGAAGCCAAACGGTCGGCCCAGTCCCCACCAGACCAAGGCCAGCGCGGCGAAGCCGATCCAGCACCCCGTCAATCGCCGCCACAACCACAAGCGTTCCAGACGCCGACCGACGAGCGACATTTGGTCACGAAGCTGCTGCTCCAGCATGACGGCTCTCCCGCAGAGGGACATTGCTTCGCGCGGCGGCCACGGGATTCGCGACTCGCTCCGCAAGTCGGCGTTACGAGTCATTCGTCACGAGCCGGCGAAGAGATCAGTTTGGCACGCGGCAAGAATACCCGAGCCCCGGACGGGCGTCACGCCCGACTTGCCCGCTGTCCCAACCTGAAATGCTCTCCGACGTCAAACTTCGGGAGACCGCCGGGCGGGCGGGAATTCGCGACGACAAACAGGCTGCTTTCCTGAGCCATTGAGTCCCGGACTCGACGGCGGTCAAAACTCACCGGGCATCTCGCCATCAGCCCGATGTGCCAGGTTGCGCAGGACGAAGGGATCGACCGTGGGCGAGACGATTCGGACCGCTCCGTCCCCCATCACGCAATTGAAGCCGCCGTTGTGGTGGCTGCCGGGGCCGCCGACCGCAACGACTCCGCGTTCGAGGTCGGCGAGTTGCTGTTGCATGGAGGAGTCGCGACCGTTCATCGAGCGCACCCTGTAACGCGGCGGCTGTTCCGGACGACTTCGGTTTTCCCACAGCACGGCATTGCGGAGCGTCGATGAAGTCCCCGACATCCATCCGAGACCGCTGCCCGTCCCGGCGCTAATCTCTGTGACGAACATCGTATTCGCGCAGCCATCGGTCACATCGCTCAGACGGACCGAACTGTTGAGGAACAGCACGCCGTTCTGATCGGCGTCGATCGGCGTCTCGAAGTCGTTGTGAATCCCGACGTATTCGGAGCCGGATGACGCGGAGCTGCTCGGGCAACGCAGGACATTCAATATTCGCATCCGGACCTCGGAATTCTCGGGCGCGTAGACGCTGCTCGTGAAATCGACGCGGCGGTATTCGTTCTTCAGTTCCAGGAACGGCAGCACCTGCACGATCCAACTCATGTGGTACTCGGCGGCATTCTCCGCGGGGACGATGGGGCCGGTCGTGTTGGCCACGCCCGGTGGGAGCACGCCGTGCGCCGAGGCGTAGTTTTGCAGGGCGAGACCAATTTGCAGCAGGTTGTTCTGACACTGAACCCGCCGTGCCGCCTCGCGCGACTGCTGAATGGCGGGCAACAACAGCGCGGCGAGCATGCAAATGCCCACGATCACGATCAGCAATTCAATCATCGTGAAGCCGCCGCTGCGGTGAACGCGCGTCGGAGGTGAACTCGGGGAGACAAACATGCCAGACTCCGTACACAATCGCAGCGGGACGATGGCGATCAGAATTCGCCGAGCATCTCACCGTCGGCCCGATGCGCCAGGTTGCGGAGGGTGCGCGAGTCTGTGTTCTGACTCAGGAATCGCACGCTGCCGTCGCCGAACACGGCCTGAAAGCCGCCGGTGTGGGAGCTGCTGAAGCCACCGACAAATTCGGAGCCGTCCGTGGGTGCGTTCGGTTCTTCTCGCAAGGAGGAATTGCCGCCGTAGATTCCTCCGCCTTGAAACGTCGGGAATGAATGTGTCGTATAACCGGTGACCTCGCCGGTTTCCGGTCTCGTCGTTCGGAGAACCATATTGCGGAGTGTGGAGCGTGTTCCCGACATCCAGCCCAAATTAGTTCCCTGCTGCGACATGACCTCGGCCACGAACAGGGTCGAAGAACTGCCGTCGGTGATCTGGTCGTACTTGATCGAACTGTTGAGGAACAGCACGCCGTTTTGGTTCACGTCGATCGGCGTCTCGAAATCGTGGTGGATGCCACAGTAGTTGTTGGCCCCCGCACCGGTGGTGCCCTGCGCCATTCCGGGGTCTGACGGACAACGCAGCATCGAAAGAGCGCGGGCGCGGACGGGCAGGTTCTCCGGCGCGTAGACGCTGTTCGTGAAGTCGACGCGTTGGTAGACGTTTTGTTGTTCGAGGTACGGCAGAATCTGAACGATCCAACTCATGTGATAGCCGGCCGCGTTCTGCGGATTGGGACTGACTGGCTGTGGAACCTGAGCCGCGCCGCCAACTCCGAACTGGGAGACGGCGGACGCAGGCTCCCTGCTGATGATCGGTCCGGTCGCGTTGGACGTTCCGGGCGGGAGCATGCCGTGCGCATGCATGTAGTTTTGCAGCGCGAGGCCGATTTGCATGAGATGGTTCTTGCACTGCGTGCGTCGCGCCCCCTCACGGGCCTGCTGCACGGCGGGGAGCAGCAGCGCGATCAGCACGGCGATGATTGCGATCACGACCAACAGTTCGATCAGCGTGAAGCCGCTCGAACGGCGAAGGGGGTCTCGTGGAAGGCGGGCAACGTTGGACATGGTGGTTCCGAGAACGTGTCGAAGTCAAAGGAGGGCGAGGTTCTCGCCGAGCCGCATGTTTCAGGAGTGCTCGGCAACACGGCGACTCCGCGGGAGCGTCGCTCTCCCGAAGAGGAGCACGATCAGAAGTCGTCGAGCATCTCGCCGTCAGCCCGATGCGTCAGGTTGCGGAGGACGCGTGGACTGATGTTCTCGCTGATGAAGCGGACCGAGCCGTCGCCCAGGACGTTGTGCCAGCCGCCGGTGTGGAAGCTGCTCGCGCCACCGACGTGTCCGGTTCCCGCGTTCGCGGCATTCACCTGCTGTTGGGCGGGCGGGACGGCTCCCCACGGCCGTGCAATCGTGTGCGAGACGTAGTTTGCCTCGATCGGCTCGGCCGGTTTGGCCGGTGTGTCGCCGTCCGGTACGGTCGGGGACTCGGGGGCCGGCGACTTGGCGGCGGCCTCCATCTCGGCGCGGTTGGTCCATTTCACGCCGTTGCGCAGCGTCGCCCGTGTCCCCGACATCCAGCCGAAATCGCCTCCCGTGTCGATCCGGGCCTCCATCACGTAGATCGTGTTCGAGCTGCCGTCGGTCACCTGTTCGTAATGGATCGCGCTGTTCAGGAACAGCACGCCGTTCTGGTTGACGTCGATCGGCGTTTCGAAGTCGTTGTGGACGCCACAGTAGTTGGACATTCCGATCATCTGGCTGTACCCGCTGGCGTCTGAGGGACAGATCAGCGTCGGCAGCCGGCGAACTCGCACCGGGTTGTTTTCCGGGGAGTAGACGCTCTGGGTGAAGTCGATGTGGTTGTGGACGTTTTGTTGTTCGAGGTACGGCAGAATCTGGACGATCCAGTTCATGTGGTACTGCGTCGCGTCCTCCTTGCTGACGATGGGGCCGGTCGCGTTCTGAGTCCCCGGCGGCAGGACCTCGTGCCCCAGCATGTAGTTTTGCAGGGCCAGGCCGATCTGCATCATGTTGTTCTTGCACTGCGTCCGCCGCGCCGCCTCGCGGCACTGTTGGACGGCGGGCAGGAGCAGCGCGATCAACACCGCGATGATGGCGATCACGACGAGCAACTCGATCAACGTGAAGCCGCGTCGGCAAGGGTGACGCGGCGAAGGGGAAAGGCGAACAGTGGACATGATCTTCTCCTGCGAACGAGGTGGGTGGTGTGCTGTGACTTTGGTCCTCTCCCGTTTTCGTGGGGAGGACCAACGGTTGTTACAAAACTAGCCCGACGCGCAAGCGAGGGCAAAACGTCCTTTGTGAGCGAAACCCTCGCTTGCGCGTCGGGCTGGTGTTGCGAGGTTTTGAACCGCTTCTAGGGCGAGGGTGGCTTGGGATTCGTGACGGTGATGCGTTTGGTGACGCGGATGGCCGTGGGTGAACCGTGCGGGTACTCGGCGGTCGCCGCGATGACCGACCGCCCGGGATGATCGGGTTCGGGGACAACGGCGATGCGGACGGAGGCCGTTCGTCCTCCCGACAGTTGTTCGGCGGGGACGGCCCACGTCTCGCCGGTGTAGTCGGGTGAAGACCTCAACTGAGAGACGGCGCGTGCGGCTCCCGAGTCGGCCAGCCAATTGGCCTGCGTGTGCAGGACCTCGCGCTGCAGTTGCTGACGGGAGAACGAAACCGTCTTCAACAGCGACGCGCCGAGCATGGTGACGACGAGCAGTGCGAGGATCGCGAACACGAGGATTGCCCCGCGGCGGGGACCCTGGCGAGACAAGGCATTTCGGGCCACAAATCGTTTCACTTCGACTCCTCCTGCACGGTTGTCGGCAGTTTCGTTCCGAGCGCGGCGGCGAGTCGGTTGTCTCGGCCGAGAGCGGCTTCAATGACCAGCGACCGTCGCGGGCGAACGGCCTGCGGCTGCGGTGTGACCGTGCTCCCCTGCCGTTCGATGATCAGACCGACCATCGCGGCGGTGGCTTCGTTCGTGGCCGCGGGAAAGCGAATCTGGCACTCCGGCAGCCGATAGACCTCGCGACTCGATGCCTTGCCGTCCACGACCAGTTCACGAAGTACGCTGCCGTCGTCGATCGAGTAGACGACGATCGGCGCGGCAGCCGTCCCGGTGGCAGCATCGGGAGTTGTGCTCAGTTCCAGGCGCGGCGGGAGTCCGTCCTCGGTCACTCCCTGCTTCGCGTCGGTTGCCGCGTGGACGTCCCGTCGGATTTGATCGGACAGGCGCGAGACGGTTCGTTCCGTCAACGCCGCCCGCATCGCAACCTGCTCAGCCAGGAACAGGCGATGAAAGACGACTCCCACCATGCCGAAGAGGATCGAGATGACGGCGATGACCACCATCAATTCGATCAGCGACACTCCGCGCCGCAAGGAGGTCTCGGTGAGGTTGTTCGTCACGCTTCGAGTTCTCATGGCTGGCCCTCCCCGTTTGGATAGACCCACGCCGACAACCGAATCGGGGCCACGAGTTCTCCCGAGCGGCCGTGCCAGCGGATGGAAACGGACACCTGTTTCGAGCGGGGTTCCTCCGTCAATTCCCGCACGTCGACCTGCCGGTCCAAACCGGGCAGCAGCGTCTGGACATCGGCCGGCGCGGCGGCCAGTTCCTGGTTGCCGACCGGCAATTCGGACCAGGTTCTGGTCAGGGTCCGTTCGAGCAGGTTGGTGGCGTGCTGCAACGCGAACTGCCGCTGCTCGGCCGTCCGGCGTTCGTGAGCCACCACCGTCAACAGCGGAATCGATACCGAGAAGACCACTCCCATCAGAATGCAGGTCGAGATCAATTCGACCAGCGTGAAACCGCGCCGGGCGCAGGGCCGTTCGCAATCCCCTCGCTGGCACTTCGGATCGGTTTGGGAATGCGCTCTCAGCGGCGAGGGCCTTCGGGTTTTGGCGTCGTTCAACACGAGAACTCTCTCCTCAACTCAGGTCGTTCAGCAGTTTGATGAGCGGCAGGAACATCGCGATCGCGACAAACCCGACGAGGACGCCAAGGACGAGGATCGCCGCGGGGCGCAGCAATTCCAGGGTGGCTTTGAGACGGTACAGCCAGCGGCGGTCGAGGCTGTCGGCCAACGCGCGAAGCGCCCACGGCAGATTCCCCGCACGTTGGGCCGTCTCGATCAACGCGATCTCGTTCGGTTTCAGGAATCGTTCCTGGGCCAGCAGTTCCCAACACGACAGGCCCTGACCCAGGCCGAGTCGAATGGCGGCAACTCGTCGTTGCAGCAGGATCGGACCGCGCGAACTCACAAACGGATCGAGGCCCCTTTCAATCGGAGCCCCCAACTCCACGGTGCTGGCCAGAGATCGGAGCACATCCGACGCATGCGGCCGGATGAACCAGCGACCGGCCCAGCGCTGCCACAACTCGCGCCAGCCGTACACGTGAGCCATCGCGACCGTGACGATGGCCGCGATCACGACATAGACCAGCGGAAACGCCAGGTACCAATAGTTGACGACCGTATCCGACCCACCGATGAGGGCAATGGTCATCTGGGGCAGTTCCGTACCGAAGTCTTCGAAGATCCTCTTGAACTTCGGAATGATGTAGTACATCACGAAACCGAGGATCAGCATCATCACCGCCATCACCGCCGCCGGATACGTCACGGCGGCATGCGCGTCGAGGGAATGGCTGTCGTCGGTCAGTTGCCGGGTGTGCTTGACCGCCGCGCTGCGCAGCGCCTCGGACAGCTTCCCCGACTGGATGCCGGCCTGGATCTCAAGCGTCGCCCGGCGCGAGAGCAAACCCTGGGGCACGGCCAGTTCGCTGCGCGGCAGTCCGCGGCGCAGGCGATCGGCCAGTTCGAGCAACCGCGTGTGCCGCCGCCCCCAGCTTCCCTGTGCGTAGGCTTCCACATCATCGGCGAGGTTTCGATGCGACAGGAGCGAGGTCGCCAGCATCCACAACAGTTCGGCCTCCTGCGCCCGGCGACGCGCTCCGGCCAGCTTCAGTTCGGCCTCGACCAACTGCGTCGCGGCCAGCACCAGGATCACGAAGGAGACCAGTGCCAGCGGCCGACCGAGCATCGCCGTGGCCAGCAGCACGAACAGGCCGATCGCCAGCATCAGGTAGCTCAACACGAACAGCACTCGGCGGCGGGGCCCCGACCACGAGGTCTCGGGCTGCGCGTCGGCCGCGATCCGCAATCCGAGCGCGATACCAAACAGCGCCAGCGGCAGCAGGACGATGGTCACCGCGATCAGCGTTTCCATGACGGTTCATCCCTTCTTCAGCCCTTCAGGACAGATCGTTCAACAACTTGATCAGCGGCATGAACAGCGCGATCACGATGGTTCCCATGCCGACCACGGTGAGGATCATCACGAATGGCTCGACGACGGACGACGTGAGGCGCGAACTGACGTCGGTGCGGGCGGAAAAGATCTCCGCCAACCCGTGCAGCGAATCGGCGAGGATTTTCGGCGACGGCGACTCGCGCAGCACATGGGCCAGCGCCGCGGGGAAGCCGCACGTCAGCGCCGCCATTTCGGACTCGAAGCCGTTCTCCATGTCCTCCGCCAGTTGGGCGCTCGTCAGTTGCAGCCATTCGTCTTCGCTCGACTCGCCCGCCACGCGCACACCCGACGCCAACGGCAACCCCGACTCCACGAAGACCGCCAGCAGATGACAAAACTCGGCGAGTGATGCCAGGCGAAACAGCGGCCCGATCAGCGGGATCGATCCCGACCAGCGCCGAGTCACCAGCCCGTGGCCCCACCAGACGAGCGGACACGTGGCGAGAACCAGCAACATCGCGACCACCAACAGGCACGGCAACCAATACGACACGCCGAACCGCGCCACGGTGATCACCGCGACCGTCAGGCCGGGCAATTGGGTGCCGAAATCGTCGAAGATCTTCGCGAACTGCGGCACGATGAAAAAGAACAGGAACGACGTCACGCTCGCCATGATCGCAATCAGGAACAACGGGTAGGTCAGCGCCATCCACAACTGCCAGCGCAGGGTGTTCGAGCGGCGCGTCTGCTCGACGGTCCAGTGCAACACCGCATCGAACCGGCCGAATTGCGTGCCCCGCTCCGCCAGGACGCGCAGCGCGGGGGACAGTCGCAGTTGCACGGAGTCGAGCGCCTGTTCGAGAGACTCACCCTGCTCCAGCCGCCGGGCCAGTTGCCGCAGTCCCCGGCGGGTCCTCGGCGAGTAAGTCTCGTCGGCCATCGCCTTCAAGGCCGGCGCGAGCGGCAGCTTCGCCCGGGCCGCCGTGTCGAGCTGCCCCAGCACCGACTCGACATCGGCATCGGAAAACTGGATCACCGGCTGATCATCGTGCACCGAAGTCATGTTGTTCGACCATCCTCACTCATTCGGTTTCGACCGTTCACCGTCATTCGTAAACACCTCGTCACGCCTGGTGATTGGCAGTCTGCTGAAGGCGTCGTGCCACGGCTCTGTGAGCCGTGAGATCGGTCATCCGTCCCGCGCATTCCGCACGGCTGACACAGCCGTGGCACGCGATCAATCCCCTTTCAACAGGTTGCAAACTCGACAACTTCTGTTTCCCGATCACCGGTTTCACTCGTGCATGAAGCCGCCCCACAGCTCCCGCAGCGGGACGAAGAACAGCAGGCTGTAAGTCAGGACGATGAATCCCGAGATGAAGAATGTCGTCAGCACGGGCAACCAGAACTTGACCAGCGCCGCACGCTGCAGGGCGCGGCGACGATACGACTCGGCCAGCATTTGCAAGGTCTCGAGCAGCGTTCCCTGCTGCTCCGAACTGGCCAGCATCCAGCGCATCAGCGGAGGCAGTAACGTCGCGCGCGGCAGGGCACTGGCCAGCGTGCCGCCCTGGTGCAGTTCGTCCCCGATCTGCACGATGGTGGCACGCAGGCGGCGATCATCCATCGCATCACCCGCGCGACGCAACGCCGTCTCCAACGGCAGGCCGTGCGAGATTTGCAGCCACCACAACTCCGTGAACTGCGCCAGATTCAGGCTCCGATGCACCCAGGCCAGGCCGGGTACCCAGTTCCACACCTTCAACATGCCGACGTTTCGACCGTGAAACAAAACCAGGCCGACGAACGCCACCAACGCGGCAGCCGGAATCAGGCCTCCCCAAACCGGCACCGTTCGGTGCAACACGCGCAGAATCTGAAACGTGAGTCGGTCGGGAAATCGGAACGCCTCGGCCGTGGACAGATACGCCGGGACAACGGCCATCACGAACATCACGGCCAACGCATAGCCGGTCACCGCCACAATCACCGGATTGACGAGCGCCAGCGACACGCGCTGCCGCGCATCCTGCTCGACCTGCGCCGAGAGCGTCAACGAATCGAGCGCCTCCGCCAGCCGACCCGATTGCAGTCCGGCCCCCACGACCGCCGTGTAGATCGGTGACACGGCCGGTCCTTCCTGTTCCAGGGCCTCCACCAGGGACTGCCCCTGCGACAAGCGGTCCGCCAACCGCTCGGCGAGACGCCCCAACTGAGACGGCACGCTGCCGCTCAACCCGCGCAAACCAAGCTCCAGCGGGACACCCGCCTTGACCAGCGCCGCGATCTCCCGATTCAGGGCGATCAAATCGTCCAGCCGGGGCGGAGAACCGGGCGAGGGGGGAGTGGTCTGTGACATGGAGTGGTGTTCGGTTTGTGGTTCGGTTCGGTGTTCAGTGTTCAGTGTTCGGTACTCAGCCCCCAGCCCCCAGCCCCCAGCCCCCAGCCCTCAGCACTCAGCCCTCAGCCCTCAGCCCTCAGCCCTCAACACGCCTGAATGCCGGAAGCCCAGCACGCGTCTCGCTTCGACGGGACTGAGGCGTCCGGCGGTGACGGCCTGTGCCGCGCGTTGGCTCATGCTGCGCATCCCCGCTTGTTCGGCCAGCGAGTACAGTTCGGTGGCATCGCAGCGCGACAGGATTCCGCGGCCGATCTCCTTGTGATTCGGATCGAGCAATTCGGCGAGCAACATCCGACCGTGATAACCCGTCCCGTCACAGCGTTCGCACCCGACGGCAACCCGCACGCGCGGGACATCGAACCCGAGTTTTGCCGCGTCGTCATCTGTCCATGTCGCACAGTCGCATAGCGATCGGAACAGTCGCTGACAGACGATGCCGAGCAACCCGGTTCGCAGCAGGTACGGCTCGATCCCCATGTCGCCCAGCCGGCTGACGGCCTCGGCCGCGCTCCCCGCATGAAACGTGCTCAGCACCAGGTGCCCGGTGAGGCACGCCTGAAAGACGGTCTCGGCCGTTTCACGATCGCGGATCTCGCCGACCAGAATGGCATCCGGGTCCTGCCGCAGCAGGGATCGCAGTCCCGTCGCATAGTCGAACCCGGCCGCCCGATTGACCTGCGACTGCGATACGCCCGCCAGCACCGTTTCAATGGGATCTTCCAGCGTGACGATGCTCTTTCCCGCACCCGATTCGCGGTGCAGTTCGCGCAGGCAGGCATAGGCGGTCGTGGTCTTGCCGCTCCCCGCCGGTCCCGTGATGAGCAGCGCTCCGGCGGTCTCCCGCAGCAGATTGAGCAACTCGTGCTGGATGTCGTCCGGCAAACCGAGATCGCCCGGCCACTGATAGCGTCCCGTCCCGGCGAACAGGCGTACGACGGCCTTTTCACCGTACAGGGTCGGAAACGTGCTCAATCGCATTTCGACATCCGGAGACCCCTCGCGCAAACGCCCCTCTTGCGGAACGTCGGTGCGGTAGGTGAGCAGATCGGCGAGCACCTTGAGCCGTGCGGCGACGTTGGCCGCCAGCTTCCGAGGCAGTGTCGTGACCGGTTGCAGCACACCATCGACGCGCCACAGCACCGCCAGTTCGGTTTCGCCGGGAGTGAAATGAATGTCGCTGGCCCGCGCTTCTCCCGCCGCCCGCAACACGGCCGCGACCACGTCGCTGACGTAACTGGGATGAGCCGGATCGCCGTGAGGCATCTCGGCCGTCAGGCGTTCGCTCAACCCGCTCGTCGTGGGGGCCTGCGGCAGGACGTCAGTCACAACTGAGCCGGACATCGTGTACCAGATTCGTGACAGAAGAAATGGATCGACGGGAACGAGCCTGAAGCAACTCGGCAGCCAGATTGGATCGCGGATAAGTCGCCCGGCACGCTGCGTCAGACATTTTGTCATTGTGGCGTCGACATTCGTGTCACGCAACCGATGATCCCAGATTATTCATGGCCACACACTAACCCGAAGTGTAAGTGAGGGCGCCGTCACGGTTCGCCCTCGCTTAGGGGCTGTGCATTTACTACGTCCGAGAATGGCTGTCAGGTGTGTGGCGCCGTTTTAAGAACGACACCGTGGTTTGCAGGATCGGCACACTTCCCCGTCCAGTTCCGACTCTTCGCTCTGCAATCTTTCTGCCGCTCTCTT
>JANODP010000295.1:0-6077 GCA_031412755.1 Schlesneria sp.
GCGTTCAAGTGGATGGCGGTCTTGATCGCGAAGAAGTCGGGGATGGACGCAACTGTCGCTCTGACGCTCGGGATGGCGTTGTTCACAATTCCATTTATTTTGTTCGCCGTACCTGCGGGATATCTTGCCGACCGATTCTCGAAGGTGCGAGTGATTCGTGTCTGCAAGGTCGCCGAGATCGTGATCATGTTGCTCGGCCTCACCACGATTCTGACGGGGCAGATGGAACTGCTGATGGCGGTGATCTTCCTGACGGGGGCGATGGCCGCGCTGTTCTCGCCCTCGAAGTCGGGCAGCATCCCCGAGCAGGTGGAAGAGTCTCAGTTGTCGCAGGCCAATGGTCTGATGGGCCTGATGACCGTCGTCCCCGCCGCGTTCGGGTTGCTGCTGGGATACCAGTTGGCCGGTTGGGTTCAACCGACGCCCGACTCGGTCATCACCGCCGCTTCGACGATGCCTGCCGCGGCCACCGTCTTGTTGATCGCGGCGATCGGTTGGTTGCTCAGTCTGGGTATCCGCCCCCTCCCCGCCGCCGATGCCCAGCGACGGGCTCCCCTGAATCCGTTCGCCGAGACGCTGACTTCCCTCCGTCATTTGAAAAGCGATCCGCCGCTGTTGCGAGCCGCGCTGGGCATCGCCTTCTTCTGGACGTTGTCCTCGCTGGCCCTCACCAACATGGACCAGTTGGGTGAGGCCGACCTGGGGCTCACACAAACCACAACCGCCTGGCTCGGCATGTCGCTGGTGCTGGGGGTCGGCATCGGCAGCGTGCTGGCTGGCTGGTGGTCGGGCGGACACGTCGAGCTGGGAATCGTGCCTCTCGGGGCGTTGGGGATTGCGTTCTGGTCCATGATTCTCTGTTGGGCGGGCTGGTACGGAGACTCATCACCCGCCTTCGCGTTCGGCGCCGCGTGCGTTTCCCTGTTTGCCCTGGGGGCGTGTGCGGGGTTGTTTGACGTCCCGCTCGAAGCCTACCTGCAGCAGCGCGCCGAACCAGACCATCTGGGACAGGTCGTCTCGGCGACGAACTTCCTCGCGTTCTCGGGGATGCTCGGCGTGACCGGACTCTATTACGTGTTGAGGAATGTCCTGGAGTTGTCGCCGAGCTTCATCTTCCTGCTCGCGGGACTCGGGACGATCCCCGTCGCCGTCTACATCATCTGGCTGCTGCCGGGGGCGACGATCCGCTTTGCGATCTGGTTGCTCAGCCACACCCTTTACCGGGTCCGCGTGTATGGCCTCGAAAATCTCCCCCGCACGGGCGCGGCGATGATCACGCCGAATCACGTCTCGTTCGTCGACGGCATCATGCTGATGATGTACATCCCCCGGCTGACCCGCTTCATCGTCTATGCCGACTTCGTCAACAACCCGAAACTGAACTGGCTGGCCCGCATATACGAGGTCATTCCGATCAAGGCCGACGGCGGTCCGAAGTCGCTCATTCAATCGTTGCGCACCGCGCGCGAAGCCCTGAACACCGGCAGCCTGGTCTGCATCTTTCCCGAAGGGGCCTTGACCCGGACGGGGCAGTTGCAGGCCTTTCAACCGGGGATGCTCAAGATTTTGCAGGGGACCGGCGCACCGGTCATTCCCGTTTATCTGAGCGGTTTATGGGGCAGTATTTTCAGTTACCGGGGCGGTCCCGTCTTCAAGAAGTGGCCCCGGCGCTGGCCGCTGCCGGTGTCGATTCATTTCGGCAAGCCGATCCCGCAACCGAAGACCGCCGCCGAAGTCCGTTTCGCCGTTCAAGAACTGGGAGCCGATGCCGTGGAAGCCGACAAGCCGCGAGAACTGACACCCGCCCGACAGTTCGTGCGGTCGTGTAAAAAGACGAAGAAGCGAGTCCGGATAGCCGATTCGAGCGGCACGGAACTGACCGGCGGCCGGCTGCTGGCCTCGGTCCTGGCACTGCGTCGAGTCCTCCGGCGCGACGTGCTGTCGCCCGACGAACAGCATGTCGGCATCCTGTTGCCGCCCACGGTTGGCTGCGCGCTCGCCAACCTGGCCGTGACGCTGTCGGGTCGAGTGGCCGTGAACCTCAACTACACGATGTCCGAGAAGGACATCAACTACTGCGTGAAGGACGCGGGCCTGAAGCGCGTCCTCACGAGTAAAAAGCTGCTCGAAAAGAAGCCGCTCCAGCTCGACGTGCCGTTCGTGTTCCTGGAAGACCTGAAGGAGCAGGTGCGCAGCGTGGACAAACTGCTCGCCGGGATCGGTGCATTTGCCACCCCCGCTTCGATTCTGGAAAGACTGCTGGGACTGACCCGCACGAAGCCGGACGATCCGATCACGATCATCTACACGTCGGGATCGACCGGCGAACCGAAGGGGGTCGTCCTCTCGCAGCACAACATCTCGGCCACGATCGACGCCGTGGATCAGGTGGTGCAGATCAAGGACGGCGACGTCGTACTCGGCGTGGTGCCGATCTTCCATTCGCTCGGTTATCTGGCGACGCTCTGGCTGCCGATGAGCCTGACTCCGAAGGTGGTCTATCACATCAACCCGCTCGACGCGCGCGAGATCGGCAAGCTGGCGCAGGACCACGGCGTGACGATCCTCTTCGGCACGCCGACCTTCCTGCGCGGCTATCTCAAGCGGGTCGAGAAGGAGCAGTTCGGCAAGCTCGATCTGGTCGTGGTCGGGGCCGAGAAGCTGCCGGTCGAACTGGCCGAGCAGTTCCGCAACAAGTTCGGCATCCTCCCCTCCGAAGGCTACGGCACCACCGAGACCTCGGGCCCGGCCTCCGTCAACATCCCCGACCATCGCTGCGACGCGGTCACGCAAAAGGGAACGAAGCTCGGCACGGTCGGCAAACCACTGCCGGGTGTGGTCGCCCGCGCCGTTGATCTCGAAACGCGGCAGCCGCTCGGCATGAACTGCGAGGGACTGATCGAGATCAAGGGGCCGAACATCATGCTCGGCTACTGGAACCGCCCCGAGAAGACGGCCGCCGTCCTCAAAAATGGCTGGTACGACACAGGCGACGTCGGGATGGTCGACGACGAAGGCTTCATCCACATCACGGGCCGCATGAGCCGCTTTTCAAAAATCGGCGGCGAGATGGTCCCGCACCTGAAGCTCGAAGAATGCCTGTCGAAGATCATCGACGATCCGACCAACTCCGACGCGAGCATCCAGGTCACCGTCACCTCCGTCCCCGACGCCAAGAAGGGCGAACGCCTGATCGTCCTGCACAAACCGATCACCAAACCGGTCGCGCAAATCATCGACGAACTGTCGAAGTGCGACATCCCCAACCTCTGGATTCCCTCGCAGGACAGCTTCCTCGAAGTCCCCGAGATCCCGCTCCTCGGCACCGGCAAACTCGACCTGCGCGGCATCAAGCAACTCGCGCTGGAGCGGACGAAGTAGCACGTCTGGCTGTGGTCGGCCTGTCGGCGGCTGGGGTGCCACTGGCGGCTGCTTTGAGCCGCCAGTGTCTTCGAAGAGCACTGGCGAGCGAAGCCCCTCGCCAGTGGCACCCGATCACTTCCGATTCAAATAGTCTCAGAGGCTGATCGACTTGACCGCGCTGTCGGTGTCGCCGGTGGAGTTCGAGGCGCGGGTCTTGAAGTGGATGTCGGCGCCGGGAGGGAAGGGGCCGACGGTTTGGCCGTCGAGGTCGACCGGCGTGGCGTGGCCGAAGTCGGGGTCGGTGCCGACGATTTGATACAGGAGGACGATGGTCGTCGCGTGCGCGCCGCCCCCCGCGACATACGTCACGGCGACGTTGTTGCCCGAGGCGACCAGCGTGTCGATCTCCACCGCCGACGGAAGGGGCGTGGTCGGCCCCGTGTCGACCTGTGACAGTGCGTTGTTCTCGGGTGAGCCAACGGGGAAGAACTTGGACCAGGCGAGATACCAGCGTTTGTTGTTGCGGTCGACGCGGCGCGCCGTCGTGTTCAGCAGGCTCGACTTCTGGCTGAGCTCCGACCGCTCGTTCTCGACGGTTTGCAGCAGCCCCGGATGATTGGCCAGCAGTGTCTGCAAATCAGCGACCCCAATCGAGCCGAGCAGCAACGGCCCCAGCGGCGGCGGCGGCGAGTGCCCCAACCGCGCCGTGTTCGCGCGCGTCCACAGGGAAACGACCCGCCGCGCCCGCTCCTGCAACGACGCCTGCGAATTGGGATTGATGGCGTAGACGTCATCCAGGTCGTCGTGCAGCGGGTCATCCTCATCGAGCGTCGCCTCGATCAGTTGCGGCACGCGGATGATGATGTCCCGGATCGCGTTGAAGCTGCCGTCCCGCGCGAGCATCGCATCGTCGAGCACATCCTGCTGCGACCCGCGCGCGTCGGCCTGCGTCACCAGCAGCCCCACATCCGTCGTGTGCGCCGTCAGCGTCAGCGCCCCGACGCGAAACGAGGGATCGAACGTCCCCCACACTCCAATCGACTGTTGCCCCCGCTGATGAGCCTCTTGATGGAACTCTGGCATGATCGTGCTCCCCGAAAGATGAGACCGAACAGAAACCATCGCCGCGCAGTCGCGGCGCAGGACGCGGAAGAAA
The DNA here is from genome assembly GCA_031412755.1 of Schlesneria sp. Lineage (GTDB taxonomy): Bacteria > Planctomycetota > Planctomycetia > Planctomycetales > Planctomycetaceae > Schlesneria. The sequence continues at coordinate 4,520 of JANODP010000295.1, forward strand.
CTGCGGAACAGACGCGAATCATCTCGCCCGAGATGGCCCTCTCGCTTCACGAGAGATCAGCCGAGCGGCCACGAGGCGCTGATCAGCGACCACGAGTCATGGATGAATGTCAACAGGCGCCGATCCGCGCCCGGCTGTCCTCTCGAAGAGCGAGAGGGTTGCGTGTCTGTCGTTTGTCGAGGGAGCTGGTATCGATCAAAGCTCAAACAGAATCGACTGGTGAGTGGTGACGGTTAACAGCTTATCGACCGCCGCCAAAATGTCACGATAAATTTCCACAATAAATTGACAGCCAGTGCCAACCTGAGCGAGTTACCCGGCAGGATGACCATCTTGCCCAACTTGGTGAGTGTCTTGTCCGACTTGATGCGTCTCTTTTGTGATTTGCTGGGTATCTCGTCCGAGGGGATGGGCGTCTTGTCCAACTTGATGGGCATCTTTTGTCACAAAAGACGCTCAAACATCCGCCCAACCCACCCAAGGAGACGCAAAAGGTACTCAAGGAGACGCCCAACTCACCCAAGGAGACACAAAAGGTTCCCAAGGAGACGGTCAAGAAAATCTTGGTAGCACTAGAAACGAAACGGCTTACGTCGAAATCGGCCAAAAACAGAGGGAAACAACCCCTCACTAACCCATTCCAATCAGGTAAACACTGAATGGCTTACTTCCCCGACGTTCCGAAGATTCCGTACGAAGGCACCAAGAGCAAGAATCAACTCGCGTTCAAGCACTACGGCCGGATGGCCGGGACAGAGCGAAGTGATGGCCCGGAGTCACCCACCCGGGGCCTTCCCGTTGATCAGACCCCGCCACCCCGCCACGACACGGCCCGAATGCGGCTCTTCGTCAGTTATGCTCACGCCGACGCCAAGCAGATCGCCCCCCTGTCGACACACCTCACCATCCTCGGCGAGCGCGGCTACATCCAGGCGTGGCAGGACACTCAATTGACCGCCGGCGAAGAGTGGGAAGACCGTATCCTGGAGGAACTCGACCGGGCCGACATCATTCTCTTGCTCTACTCGACCCACAGCCGCGCATCGAAGTTCATCCAGAAGATCGAGGCCCCGAAGGCCGTGCAACGTGCCCGGGACAAGCAGCACCCCTGTTCGCTGATCGTCGTGCCGCTCGATCGAAAGGACTGGGATGAGAACGTGGCACTGGAGCAGGACCTGAAGAAGTTCCAGGCAGCCACTTGGAACGCGGACCCCGTGCTCGATTTCGCGCCGCAACGCAGAGGCTGGCAGCAAGTCGAACGCTCGATCCGCGACGCCGTGGAACTGCGCCGGCGGGGCACGACCCACTGAGGGGTGCAGTCGTCAATTGATGTTCAAGTTCTTCCGGCCCGAAGGGCCATCCGTTCGCCCAGCCAGGGCCAAAGGCCCTGGAATCAAGCCGCCTCTCGCACAAGAGGCCCAACGGGCCGGCAATTCTTCTTCGGGCAACGTCGAGCTGGATTCGAGAAGTTCCTGCGGAATGTGGTGATGAACTGTCGGCCCGTTGGGCCACAAATCTTCCAGCGACACCCTTCCCAGGGCCGATGGCCCTGGCTGGG
>JANODP010000296.1:0-49617 GCA_031412755.1 Schlesneria sp.
CTATGCGCATCCGCCACTCGTGGAGTGTTGGCTCGCCGTCGATTTCGTGGAGGGCCGCGAGCGGTTCGAGGTGGATGCGGCCGCACTGCGCGAACGACTCGGTCCCGAATGGTTCGGTTCGTGGCAGGCAGTCGATGATGACTCCAAGTCCGACGTTCAACAGCTCGACAATGTCATGGGCGATCGCGCGGTGAGGCTCACGGCGCGCGGATTCGCCTTCGGCTGGCTGGGGCACCGGGGCGAACGCTATCCGCGCTACGAGACGATTCGCGACGGGTTCGTGGCCACCCTGGATGCCGTGCGTGACGTGGCCCGTAGTGAAGGTCGAAACCTCGCACCGCGACGCTGGTCCGCGCGGTACGTCAATCGGATCCCGCGGGGAACGGTCTGGATGACTCCCGGCGACTGGTCCTTCTTCCGGCTGTGGCAACCCGTGCCGCTCAAAGTTCTGGGAATCGGGTGCGATGGCTACAAGGGCCGCTGGGAATTGCCTCTCGAAGCGGAACGCGGGACGTTGACCGTGAAGTTCCGTCACGGTGCGGGCGACGCGACGAGCGGCCTCGATGACCTCTGGATCATCCTGCAAACCAGGGGACCGGCCGACGGAGCCGACACCGGATTGTTCGACGGCCTCGATTACGGACGGGAAGTCATCGTGCGGGCCTTCAACGAACTGGTGTCGCCCGACGCCAAGACGTATTGGGGTGTGACGCGCCGCGCCCGCTGATCCGACCGCCGACCGGACGAAAAGACCGCGCGTGGCACGAACCACGCGCGGTCCTCTCGAATCTGCCTCGATCATCGCGGTCGATCGCCGGGGATCGAATCAATTCCCCTTGCCAAACAATTTGCTGGTCCCACCGGGCGAGACCTGCTGCGGAGTCGAGCGGGGGCGGAACACGTCCTTCGAACTGGAGTTGTCCCCCAGGGGTGCGTTCACAATCGGCTTCAACCCGCCGGTGCCAAGCGTGTAGGGGACGTTGTCACCCGGGCGGAACATGCGTCGCTTCGCCACGAAGCCGATGTGAGCCAGGAAATCGTTCAGCTTGACCACGCGCACCCCGTTCGCCCGGGCCTCCTTGCGCATGTCCGTCAGGTGAGCATTGATCTTGTCGACGCGGGCCTTTTCGTTGTCACCCACGATGTCGGCGCGATCCGGAATGTAGCCGAGGACAAGGAACTTCGTCTGCACCGAGATCTTTCCCTCGGGGGGGAGCCGATCGCCGTTGTCGTCGATCTCGTTGTCAATCACTACTCCCGAGACGGCCAGGAACTGGTGCAACTGTTCGCGGTCACTTTTTCCGTCGTTGTCGAGATCGATGCCACCGATGAACGAAACTTTCTCAATCAGACCGGGGCTCCACGTGGGCGTGTAAATCACATCGCCGGCGATCATCGGCCGGTAGAGGTCTTCTTCAATGATGCGGGCTTCCGCCGAATGGGGGCCGAGAATCCGCGTGACTTCGATCTTGCCCTTCATCCCGGTGAAGCTCAGCACCTGCTTGCGATCGTCCCGCTCGCCGATGCTGATCTTGTTGTCTTTGTACGCCTGATCCACGTTCGACTTGAGTTCGTCGAGTTCCGCACCGAGAGCCCGGTTGTCCTTGGGATAGATGCTGAAGGTCATGCGCGGCTTCAACTGGTCCAACTCGCCGAGGTCGATCACCACCGTGCGGGACGTGTTGTTGACGGCCGCAATCGATCCGTCGGCCTGTTCGAATCGCACTCCCGAGAGCACGTTGTTCTTGTCCTGCAGGATGTCGATGCGGTTTTCGAGTTGCGCGAGATCGTCCTGCAGTTTCTTCACCTGCTTCTCGCGGGCCTCTTTCTCCTGGGCGAGTTCTCCCGTGAGTTGGTTGATGTCCGCCTTGTGGCGATCAATTTCCCCCTGCTTGGAGTTCAACTGCTCGTCGCGGCTGGCGACCAGGTTTCGCAGATCGGCCTCGGCCTTTTCCTGCGCTTTGCGATGGGTGTCGATCTGCGCATTCAGCCGGTTCTTCTGGTCGTTCAAGTCCTTCTGCAAGGCGGCGATCGCGCCGGTCTTGGAACTGACGTCGGCCATCGCGGCATCCAGGGCTTCGCGCAGCTTCTGCAAGGTCTGCTGGTAGTTCGTTCCGGCCAGATCCTTGCCGTGCTTGGACATGTCCAACTTGCCGGCCCCGAGCACCGAGGTGGCGTTGTCGCGGTTGGCCGGGTCCACGATGAGGTCAAATTTGTTGCCGTTCTGATTGGTGAGGGCCTGAACCTCATCGTCCTTCGTACTCTTGAGCTTCTTTTCCGTGACGAGGTCCGCTTCCAGCTTGGTAATCGCCGCCAAGCGGTCGGAATATTCACGGTGGAACATGTACGTCGTGATGCCCAGGATGACCGACAACATCACGAAAATGATCAGGGCGTAGTGAACGGCACCCGGCTTGTTGGAGGCGGCGGCCATGGCGAATTCCTTCAGAAAGCAAGACGTGATTGGCGGTCAGGCAACGTGCCTGAGGGATGGGCTGATGTGAGAGGCGGTGGCGACCGGACCCGTCCAAGCCACCGCACGGACCCGGCTGAGTGACGGACTCAGTGTAAGCCGCCTCCCGCTTGAGTCAAGCACCTCTTGCCGAACCGGCCAACTTGGCGGGCTGGATGCAGCGATTGTTCCGATCGCTACAACCCGCAAAGTCGCAGGCTCGATTCTCGGCGCGGACTCCCCCGCACAAACTCATCCGTCCTCTGTGTCGGCTGGCGCGGGGCACCGTCCTGCGTGGAAAGCCGTGCGACCGGACCGGCTTTGCGACGGAACGTGGCCGGTGCGGATTCGTCCGGTTGGGAGGGGCCGTCGGCCGTAGTGGCTCCCCCACCGGAACCGTATGATCCCGACGCCGTTCGCCCACCGATGCCTCGTCCCTCAGTCGCCATTACTCATCCCATGCCCGACACCGTTTTTCTGATCGACACCTTCTCACTGATGTTTCAGGTGTTCCACGCAATCCCGCCCATGACCAGTCCGACGGGACAGCCGACGAACGCCGTGTTCGGGTTCAGCCGGGATCTGGTCTCGTTGCTGCAGGTCCACCGGCCGACGTGGCTGATCTGTGCGTTGGAATCGCCCGGCATCGGCAAGCGGGAGGAACTCTATCCCGAGTACAAGGCCCACCGGGGCGAGATGCCCGAAGACTTGCGCCCACAGATTCCGCTCCTGATCGAGACCATCGAAGCCTTTCACATTCCGGTGGTGAACTCCGCCGGCTGGGAGGCCGACGACGTGATTGCCACGCTGACGAGAGAAGCCGTCGCGCGCGGCCATCAGGTGCGAATCGTCACCAGCGACAAAGATGCCCGGCAACTGTTGGGACCGCAGGTGCAGATCCTCAACCTGCGCAAGAACACGTACCTCGACGAAGCCGCGCTGCTCGCCGATTGGGGAGTCCGCCCCGATCAGGTCGTCGACTTTCAATCGCTCGTCGGCGATGCGGTCGACAACGTGCCGGGCGTGCCGCTGGTCGGGCCCAAGAAGGCGTCGGCCCTGTTGCAACAGTTCGAGACGCTCGCAGGAGTCCTCGCCAACGCCGACAAGGCCCCCGGCGCAAAACTGAAGGAGAACCTCAGGGTCTTCGCTGATCAGGCCCGTCTCAGTCAAACACTCGTCCGCCTGAATCAACACCTGGACCTGAACTTCGATTGGGACGCCAGCCGCAATCCGCAGCCCGATGTCCCGGCTTTGCAAAGCCTCTTCCGCAAGTTTGGCTTCGGGCGGCTGGTCAACGACGTGAAACAGTTTGGACCTGCTGAAGCGGAAACGGTGACACAGTCCGAAAATGAAACTTCAAAAGGCAGACGCAAACCGCCAGGAAGATCCCTGTTCGATGACCCTTCCGATGACTCTTCCGCGATGGATGGGCCGGAAAAAAAAACCGACGCAGAACCATCTCTTTCGTCCTTTGGGTCCCTTCCGTCCCTTGAAGATCAAGGGACCGCAGGGACCGCAGGGACCGCAGGGACGAAAGGAACACCATCCCTGATCGAGTCTGAAGGGCCAGCCTCTGCGACCAGCACCGGCAATCTGTTGCCGTTGGCATCGAGCCCGATCATTCGTCACTGGGAAGTCGTCGATACACCCGACAAGCTGGCCGCATTCATCGACCAACTCCGGCAACAACCCCGCTTCTGCCTCGATCTCGAAACGACGGGCCTCGATCCGCGCTCGGATCGCATCGTCGGCTGGGCCTTCTGCTGGCAGCCGGGGATGGCGCATTACCTGCCGACGCTCGGGCCGCTCGGCAGCACGCTGCTGCGCGAGCGAGACGTGATCGACGCGGTGAAGCCGATTCTCGAAAGCCCGTCGCTGCGGCTGGTCAATCAGAATCTCAAGTTCGATCTGATGTTTCTCGACGAGCACGGCATCCGAGTGCGGTCCGAGTGCATCGACGTCGATCCGATGGTCGGCGACTACCTGCTCGATGCGGGAGCCAGATCGCACAACCTCGATACATTAATCCAGAAGTATCTCGGCACGACCGGCATTCCGATTTCGGACCTGATCGGCACCGGCAAAAAACAAAAGAACATGGCCGACGTGCCGATTGACCTGATCGCCGAGTACGCGACCGAGGATGCTGACTTCACGCTCCGGTTGGCCGATCTGATCACTGAACAACTGCGCGAACAGGGCCTGGGGGATTTGTACTGGAACCTCGAACGACCGCTCATCCCGTTGCTGGCCGAGATCGAACAGACCGGCATCCGCGTCGACGCCGACGAACTGCGGCGGCAGTCCGTCGATTTGAACGCGCGGCTCGAACAACTGATCTCCGAGATCCACACGCTGGCCGGTCGTGAGTTCAACATCGACTCCCCCAAGCAACTTCAGGTCATCCTGTTCGACGAGTTGAAGCTGCCGGTCAAACGCAAGACCAAGACGGGAGCGAGTACCGATCAGGAGGTGCTCGAAGAACTGGCGGCCCTCCACGAATTGCCCGCCAGGATCATCGAACACCGTCATCTCTCGAAGCTGAAGGGAACGTATCTCGACGCGCTGCCGCAACTCATTCACCGGCGCACCGGCCGCATTCACACGTCGTTCAATCAAGTCGTGGCCGCGACGGGGCGACTCAGTTCCAGCGATCCGAACCTCCAAAACATCCCGATCCGCACCCCCGAAGGCGAACGCATCCGCCGAGCCTTCGTTGCTGGTCCTCTTGTCCCCTCGCCCCCGGCTTCGGGGGAGAGGGTGAGGGGGCTGAGTGGTGATGACGCATCCGCGATCTCCAAAGACCTCTTCTCCGAACCCGAGTTCGCAGCCCCCCATCATCCTAGCCCTCCCCCCCCAAAGTCGGGGGGCGAGGGGACAGAACTGTGGAAGCTGGTCTGCGCCGACTACTCGCAGATCGAACTGCGAATCCTCGCCCACTTCAGTCAGGACCGCGAATTGATCGCCGCGTTCGCGCAGGGGATCGACATTCACACCGCGGTCGCGTCGCAGGTCTTCGCGGTCAATCGCGAGGCGGTCACGAGCGACCAGCGGCGCATGGCCAAGGCGGTCAACTTCGGCGTCATCTACGGACAGAGTGCGTTCGGTCTGGCCACCGCGCTCGGCATCCCGCAGGACGAAGCGGCGGCCTTCATCGACGGTTACTTCGCGAAGTACTCCGGCGTGACACAGTTCATCGAAGAGACGCTCGACGAGGTCCAACGCACCGGAGTGGCGAAGACGATCCTCGGCCGCCGCCGCGCCATCGAGGGCATCCGCGCGCAGCGCACCGGCAACCTGAACATGCCCGAACGGACCGCGGTGAACTCGGTGATTCAAGGCTCCGCGGCGGACCTCATCAAACAAGCGATGCTCGCCGTGCGCAAACGGCTGCGCGACGAGAACCATCCCGGCCGGATGCTGCTGCAAATTCACGATGAGCTGGTCTTCGAGGCCCCGCCGTCCGAAGTCGCCTCGCTCATCGAACTCGTCCGCCACGAGATGCAGCACGCGATGGAACTGTCCGTCCCACTCGTGGTCGATGTCTCGGTGGGTGACAACTGGCTCGACACACAATCGGTCCCGGCCTGAAAATGCCGGGGGTTCCGGTGGCAGACCACTGACGGGACGCTCAGCTTCTCAGACCGACCGCTCTCATCAGCTTGTCCGTCTCGCGATAGGCTTCGGCGACCCAGGCTTCGATCTGATCGGGTTGAGGGCTGTATTCGAGTTCGATCGAAACGGCGCCGTCGATGTTCAGGGCGGCGATTTCTCGGAGATACGGCTCGAACTTGACGACGCCCCGGCCGGGGGGGAGATCGCCGTGGACCTTGCCGTCGCAGTCCGAGATATGGACGTGGATCGCCTTTCCCTTCAGCAGGCGCAGTTCTTCGGGAGCCACCTTCGCGAGGCACAGATGCGACACGTCGATGTTGGCCTTCACGGCCGGATGATTCACGTCGTCGATGAAGCGGACCATGCTGTCGACGTTGTTCAGCAGCGACAGCGGGAACGGTTCCAGTTCGAGGGCGATCTGCACACCCAGTTCGGCGGCGTAGTCTCCCAGCCGATGGCAGCTCTCGACGGCGAACGCCCACTGGTCGGCGGGCTTGATCACTTCGCGGTTCCAGATGTACTCGCCCAGCACCAGCAAGACATTCTTCGCCGAGAACTCATAGGCGAGGTCGAGGTACTGCGCGACGCGATCGATGTGGAACCGCTGCACGCTGGGGTTGAAGTCGATCAGTCCGGTGGCCACGCAGCAGATCGAGACGATCGGCAGGCCCGCCTGCTCGCACTCGCGCCGGATCAGCAGTCGCTCCTGCACGGTGATGTCGAGCGGATCGGCGAAGATGTCGATCGTGTCGAAGCCCAGTTCCTTCGTCTTGTGGATTCCCCAGGCGGTGTCTCGCCCCGCCTGAGCCCACGCCGAATTGATGAGTCCGAGTTGCATGGTGCTGTCCCGCGATGATGGCTGAGGAAATAACCCGCAGGCGACTCTAACAGATCGAGTGCCGTCGATCAGCCGTGCTGGTATCGTGTCGGCGCGGCGCGCGCTGGACTTGGAATCCTTCAGCAAAGAGCAGACAAATGGAACTTGAGATCAGCGGACATGTCGCGGTCGTGACCGGGGGAGCCAGCGGGATTGGTCTGGCTTGTGCGCGCGGGTTGGCCCGCGAAGGCTGCCGCCTTGCGCTGTGGGACATGTCGGCCGGTGTGAGTGCCGCGGTGGCGAAGCTGACCGAAGACTTTGGCGGTTCATCGCTCGGGCTGACGGTCGACGTGAGCCACTTCGCGGAGGTCGAGGCGGCCGTGAAGGAGACGGAAGCAAAGCTGGGGCCGATCTCGCATCTCGTCCATGCGGCGGCGGTGACGTCGGGGAAATTTGGCTTTCCGTTCACGAACGTCCTGCCGAGCGATTGGCCGCGCGTGCTGGAGGTCAACGTGATGGGAATGGTTCACGTCGCGCAGGCCATCGCGCCGGGGATGGTCTCGCGAAAGCAGGGGACGATGGTGTTCGTCGCCTCCGTGGCGGGACAGATCGGTTCGCAGACCGATCCGCCGTACAGTGCGAGCAAGGCGGCCAACATCAACTTCGCGCAGTGCCTCGCGAAGGATCTGGCCTCGCACCATGTTCGCGTCAACACGGTCAATCCGGGCATGGTCCAGACGCCGCTCAATCGACAGGTCTGGCAGGCGTGGAACGACCAGCAGCCGCCGGACAAGCAGCGCAGCTATGAAGACTGGGCGGGAGACAAGGTTCGCAACGTGATCCCGCTCGGCCGCTGGCAGCAGCCCGAGGACGTGGCCGACCTGGTGGCGTTCCTCTCTTCCGCCCGAGCCCATCAGATCACCGGCCAGACGATGAACGTCGATGGCGGCTTCGTCATGCACTGGTAACCGCTCTTGTCGGAACGAGCTTCGTACTTTGAACGGCCATCAGAAGAGTTCAACAAGAAGATGGTGGACAAGAAAATGGGAATCGAAGAAGCCGAACTTGGCTTTCATCTTCTTGTCCACCATCTTCTTGTTCCTTTCGGTTGCAGTTGAGCCGCGTTCGGATGGTTCCTCACCTCTTCTTGGGTAGCCGACTCATGATGATCCCCCGTTTGGTTTCGCTGGCGGTGCTGCTCGTGTTGATCGTGCTGCTGGGCAGCACCTTCTATCAGGTGATCGCTCCGTTTCTGTTGCCGCTGTTTCTGGCGGCCGTGCTGGCGGTGATCTGCCAGCCGTTGCAGCGTTACTTTCTGAAGCGCACCGGCGGTCGGCCCGCGTGGGCGGCGGCGCTGACCACGATCGCGGTGGCGGCGATGGTGGTGGGGCCGCTGGTGATCGGCACGTTCGTCGCGGCCGTGCAGTTCCTCGATCTGGCCGACCGGTCGCTGGGCGGCAACTGGCAACACGGACTCGATCTGCTGTGGTCGCGCGTCGTCGTGCCGGGCCTCGAACGCATCGGCCCGTTCGTGCCGGGCGGGCTCAGCGATGAGAAGCTTGTGGAGTGGCAGCTTCAGTTCACCGAGAGCATGCGCGGGCTGGCGTCGCAGCTCGCGGGGAAGACGCTGCTGCTGGCCTCTTCCACGCTGGAGCGGCTCGTGTCGCTGGTGATCGCCGGCGGGATGTTCGTCACCGCGCTGTACTACTTTCTCGCCGACGGCCCCGCGATTTTGCGGGCGGCGGAAGAACTGTTGCCGCTGCCGATCGATTATCAGCGCCGGCTGGCGGACAAGTTTGCCAACACCGTGCGCGCGGTGGTGAGCGCGACGTTTCTGGCGGCACTCGCGCAGGGGTTGGCGACAGCCCTCGCGCTGCAAGTCTGCGGGTTCGGTCACTTTGGAGTGCTGCTGGTCATCGCCTCGATCGCGTCGCTGATTCCGCTGGCGGGAGTGTGGATGGTCTGGGGACCGTTCGCCGCCTGGCTCGCCTTGCAGGGTCATTGGGGAGCCGCGATCGGACTGACCGTGTGGGGAGTGGGCGTCGTCGGGATGCTCGACAACGGCGTGAAGATGTACGTGCTGCAAAGCAACGCCGACCTGCATCCGTTGCTGGCGTTCATCAGCGTGATCGGCGCGTTGCAGGTCCTCGGCCTGTGGGGCATCTTCATCGGGCCGATTGTCGCCTCGTGCCTGTTCGCGCTGATCCAGATCTTCAACGAGGAATTGAAAGCGATGACGAAAGAACGCGAGGCGACCGCGGCGCTGCCCGCGCCTCCCGGCCCGCCTGCGAACACCGCGGTCAGTACGACGGCTTCACAACCGCAGATCGCGAGTTCTCAACGGCCATCGACGGCTTCCAAATCGAATCGCAAGCGACGGCGATGAGTGCTGCGAAGAACTCTGTCTTCATCGTTCTGCCCTCATCGTTCTGCCACCCTCGTATTCTGGCAGAACGATGGGGGCAGAATGATGGGTTTCGACGGACACACTGCTGGTGACGCATCAGCGCAGATACCGCTTCGGAAGCTCGGCTCCCGCGACGTGTTCGAGTTTGCGGATCTTGCACATCTGGTAGACGTGGATGCGGAAGTCGGGGCAGGTGCTGACCAGGCAATAAGCATCCGTGGGAGTGAACCCGTAGTCCGTGATCAGCCAGTCCATGAGCATGATCGTCGCCGTCTCGACCGCCACTTCCAGCGGCCGCGAGGCATGAATCGCCACGATCGAGTCGGGCTTGTCGATCCGCATCCACGGCGTCTTGCGGCCCTTGATGAGTTCGAACTTGATCCGAGTGGTGGCCTTCGTCTCGGCGGCGGTGCCGGTGAACTCGGTGTCTCCCTGACTCGCATGGACATCGCCCATGCAGAAGAGGGCGCCGGGATGAAAGACCGGCAGGTGAATGCGATGCCCCGGCGCGACGTCTCGAATATCGAGGTTCCCGCCCCACTCCCCCTGTCCGTCGAGGCTGGTCGTCACCTCGCGATCCGGGCAGACACCGAGCGTGCCGATGAACGGCGTGATGGGCCACGTGATCTTGTCGTTGAAATTCAGAGTTCCATCGCGCGTCGTGCCGCTCGGTCCGGTTGAGTGCTTGAAGATCTTCGTCGTGTACTCGCCCGAGAGTTCGGGCCAGCGGGTCGACTCACCCAGCGGACCTCGTCGCGGCCCGATGGCGATCCATGAGTAATCGTCGACGAGAATCTCCTCGATGGTGACGACCAGCGTGTCACCCTTCTCAGCCCCTTCGACGAAGATTGGCCCCGCGATCGGATTGGCCAGCGGGGGCATGCGATCAAACCCCGGCCGTTTTCCCGGAATCGCCTTGTCGTCGGCCGACTTGAAGAAGCCGGTGCTGGCATCGTAAGTCTCGATCTCGAAGCTCTCGCCCGGCTGCACGCGCAGCAGTGGCTCGTCCCGAAAATCGAAGGCGTACTTCTTGGCTTGCTCACGAGGAATGCGCTGCATGGTGAAGGGCTTTCTGAGAACGTAGGGGCCACACGAGGATTGGCAGAACAATGGGGGCAGAACGATGAGGAAAAAACAAATTATGTTTCCTCATCGTTCTGCCCCCATCGTTCTGTTCGTCCGTTTCGTTACTTCTTCGGCGGTTCGGTCACGGTGATTGTGATCGGTCGGCTGGGGATCGAGACGAGTGTGTTGGGCCGGTCCGCCGACTTCGGATCCTTGTGGAACGGCACCTGCCCCTGGCCGAGGATCGTCAGCGTGTAGTCTCCGGGGCGAGTGCCGTTCTGCACGTTGATCGACAGCGCGGCTTCGGTCTGGCCGGCGGCGAGCGTGCCGTTGCCGAGTTGGAACTGGCCGGGAAAGCTTTGCGGCTGATAGTTCACGGCGTTCTTGAAGTCGCTCCAGTGCCGGACCAGCTTCAGTTTGAGATCGGCCTTCTTGCCCGACTCGACCGTGATCCGATCCGGCTCGATCATCAGGGCGAATGGTGAGCGTTCGCGGATGGCGACCATGTGCTCGCGCATCTCGCGGCAGCCCGACAAATTGGAAACGCGACAGAACGGACGGACCTCGCGCCGCACAGTCTGTTCGCCGATCCTGGCCGTTGCGAAGACTTTCATCGTTCCGATTGCGGGCGCGGCGTTGTCGTCGGCCCACAGCACGAGAGTCCCTCGCGTGTCGCTGGTGATCGTCAACGGAGCGGCATGCAGTCCGGGCGGCAATCCCTCGACGGTCACGACGACCGAACTGTTGAAGCCATCCCGGCCATGAATGACGAGGTCGAGATACGCCGCGCCTCCCTGCCAGACGGTGACGCCCGACATGTTGTTGCTGCTGTGCATCGAGGCGGCAAAAAAATCGGGGGTCGGTTTGCGGACATTCAGCACGTACTGGTAGCGCGCTCCGCCGCGGTTGTACGTGTCCTTCACCAGCACGCGGTACCTGGTCTTCGGCTGGAGGCTGATCGAACCGGACGGATCGCGCAGGTGTCCGTCGAACGCCGCGATGCGATGGCCGAAATCGTCGATCGAGCCGACCGCGTTCCCCTTCTCATCGGTGACGGCGAGGTACGGATCGGCGCGACCGGCGATCCGTTCGCAGTAGACGTCGAAGCCGTGCTGGCCCCCTTTGTCGTCGGTTTCGAAGGCGTACCAATCGACGTCGCGCTCGCGGTCGAAGCGGCCGCTGACAACGGCGGGCAACGTCAGCGGTTGAGCCTGCTCGCGCGTGTCGTTCGGCTCGGCTTCCACCAGCGTCGGCGTCTCCGAGACGAGCAGGATCTGCGGGTTGGCGTTGAGCGGCGCGAGCTGTTCGCCAACCAGCGTGCAGGTCGCGGCGGTCGGCAGGACCGAATGCTGCGTCGCGTGCTCGATGAACCGATACGCGCCGGTCGGCAACAGATTTGTGGAGCCGGTCGCGGGGAGTTTGAGCGCGTCGAGAGTCAGGTCCCCCAGCTTCCAACTCGACGGCTGCGACCCCGGCCCGAGATTGCGGCCCAGCACCGTCAACTCGACCGTTTGGCCGGCCTGCACCGCTCGCGGGAACACGTTCTCGATGTGCGGCCGGTCGGTGATGACCAGCCGGTACGGATAGCCGCCGCGATAGGTGAGGTCTTTCACTTCGACGAGGTACTCGCCATCTGCCGATGCGGCGAAGTCGATCAGCGGATCGCGACCGTAGTAATCGGCGTTGCTCGCCAACTGACGCCCATCGGCGGCGAACAGGACCAGCGTCGGGTCCATCTCGGTATCGAGCCGCGCCGACTGGCAGTCGATCACGATCCGCTGGCCCTGCTTGAGCGTCAGCTTGAACAAGTCCTGGTTGTTGCCGTCGGACGAACCGTTCACGGCCGAGTTGACGGCGACCGGCTGAGCCTTGTCCGGCGAGTTGTTCGGCTCGACCTCGACCACGTCGAGCAAACCGCGTGTGACCGAGAAGAGCCGCGGATTCGTGATGCCAAACCGTCCGACCGCCCGCACGTCGTAAGTCCCCGGCGGGATGTCGGGCGAGAGCGTCAGTTTGAAGGTCCGGTCCTTGACGAACTCCGTCTTGAAACCCGGATGCTCGAAGAGGAGCGTTTCGACCCCTTCGATGTCCGCGCCGAGCATCTTCAACTCCACTTCTCCCGGCGCACTCAGGCCGACAGGTTCGATGCGATGGAGTTGGGGAGACGGCAACTCGGCGAACGCCCTGCACGGCACCGCGGCCAGCGTCAGCAGCACGATCATCGGGAGCAGCAACTTCGTCATGGAGGTCTCACGTTCGGCGGGCGGGATGATTGGCGGAGGGCTCCGCGGGCGGGAGCCTCACGCGGAACCGAGCGACATGATTCCCCAGCCGGTCGCGCCGATCAAGGCCGTCGTGCTTTGAGAGCGATCCATTCGGCGGACCATTCAGCGAACAAAGGACGGCCCTCGCATGGAAGGCCATCCTTTGAGTTGTCATCGTCTGTGTGATGAGTTGCGTTGATCGGCGTCCGGTGCCACTCGATCCCATCGTCGGTGCGGTCTGGAACGGAACCCGATCAGAACCCGAATCCGCCGCCACCAAATCCACCGCCGCCAAATCCGCCACCACCGCCACCGCCACCAAACCCACCGCCGCCAAATCCGCCGCCACCACCACCACCGCCACCAACACCACCATTGTTCTGGTTGTTGCCGGTGCCGATATACGTGTTCTGGTAGTACTCGGGCGCGGCTTCGAGCGACGTCTTGCCCGGCCCGTAGGCTGGCGAGACGAACGTGCGGTTGTTGGCGTCGGGATTGCCTTTCTCGGCGAGAATCAGCGCGACGAGTTCGCGGCGGTGAGAATCGAGTTCGGGGTCCGCGTTGTTCCACGTTCGTTCGACGAGGACCGGGAACGGCGCACTTCTCATCCGCGCGGCGATCTCCAGAATCTTGTCCTTGCCGTCCGGAGTCAGCTCGGCCGTCTCACCCACGAAGTCGTGCTGATACAGGATGAAGTCGGCCGCTTCGGCGTTGGTCTGCATCTGGTGGAAGTGAGCCCGCTGCACCGCACCAACCGGGTACTCGTCCGGAATCGCCAGTGAACGCTGCGAGAAGCGGCCCTTCAGCCCGCCGCACCAGCCACCACATCCGCCACAGCCAATGAAACTCGGTCGGCAACAGCCGGTCCTGCACGATCCGCCGGAGCACGGGTCGCAACCGGTGTCGCAACCGGTGTTGCAGCCCGAGTAGCAACCCATCGACGGGGCCATGCAACCGGCACTCGACAGAGCCGCCAACATCAGAACGGACTGGCCCAGGTGGCTCAGCTTGAATCGAATCATGACCATTTCTCCCGGCCGCCAGTTCTCGGCTGGCGTCAATCTCCGACGAGCGGAGTTTGTGTTGTTGCTCTCATCGTTGAGCCGTGTCGTGTCGAGACACTGCGAAAACTCTCGGTCTCTGTTCCTCAACTCACACCCACCGCTACGAGTCGCGGCCTCTTCCGCGGCCATGCGAATCTTGCAAACCCGCCATCACCGACGTTGTCCCTGCGAGGATTGTGATCGCTGCTGAGGGGCCGGTTGACTCCAACCCGTCTGACGCACACTCGAACTGTTGGAACTGTTGCCCGGGACCATGACTTGATTCGAGTACTGTGAACCAGCGGGATTCGCACTCCGGGCGGACGATTGCGGTACCGGATACAGGCGGCCTGGCTGCGGCTGTGTCGGATACGACGACGACTGGGGCGAGACCATTCCCGGTCCCCGGACCGGACCGGCCCCGTTGGGGTTCGTCGGCCCGTTGGGGTTCGTCGGAACCGGCGAGTACTGTGAGGCGGCCGGGCCCGGGTTGAAGTGTTGATAGTCCACATTGGTCCCGACGCTGCCGCTGCCGTATGGAGGCAGATGATAGTGCCCCCGATCCGGCTGGCCTTCGAGCATGTTGTACTTGTAGAACTCGTCACACTGCGGCTTGGTCACTTCGAAGCCCGGCACCGGCGGAACTTCATGAGCATCCATCGGCCGGACGATCTCGGGCGTCACCAGGATCAGCAGTTCGTTCTCTTCCTGGGTCGATGTCTTGGAACTGAACAGCAGCGGTCCGATCTTCGGAATGTCGCCCAGCACCGGGATGCGCTGAATCTCGGTCTTCGTCCGGTGCGACAGCAGGCCGGCCAGTGCCAGAGTCTGACCTTCGCGGAGTTCCACCGCCGTCTGAATCCGGCGTGAGTTCGTCCCCGGAATGCCGCCCGAGTTGTTGGCCGCGTTGAGGTCGCTGAACTCGGCGATGATGGAGATTCGAATCAAGTCGCGATCGGTGATGGTGGGTGTGGCCAACACCGAGGTACCGAACCCGCGGAAGGAGGTCGTGGTCCCGGCGGCTCCTCCGATTCCCACGGTGGTGGGAACGGCGTACTCACCGCCGGCCAGGAACCGAGCCTGTTGTCCGCTCAACACGGTCAAGGAAGGCTCACTGAGAATCTTGGTGATTCCGTTCGAGCTGAGGTAATCGAGGAAGATGCCCACGTTGCCGTTGTCGAACACACCGCTCAACGTGCCCGCCGCGGCACCCATGGTTGTTCCGATGGCAACCGCCCCGTCGTTGATGAGGACGTCCAGATTGACTCCGGCACGATCCGCCTGCGATCGGTTCAACTCGGCGACGCGAACCCGCAGCGCGATCTGAAATTCACCGGGAACTCTCAATTCGTTGAGGATCAGTCCGGCCGCCAGATCCCACGCTCCGAAGCCCGCGCCGTTACCAAACCCGTTCCCCGTGACGTATCCGCCCGAGTTCGCTCCGCCCCCGCCACCGTTCCAGTAGGGCTGCGGGCCAAACAGGGCACCGTCCTGATTGATGACCTCACCGCGAACGATGTTCAAAATGTGAGCCGCCTCTTCCGCATCGCGCGCCTGACCGCGCACGATGATCTTGGTCTGCATCGGAATCAGGTAGACCTTGCTGTTCGGATACATCTGCGCGATCTTGCGCTCGAGCCGCCCGTAATCGAGTTTGCGCTGGTTGTCCGCATTGGGATCGCGAACCGTCTTGACCGTGTAGATCAGCGGATCGGCTTCGTTCTCGAACCAGAACGTCAGACTGGTCGTCCCCCGGGCCAGGCCGACGAGCGCGATCTCCCTGGGGCTGTACTGGACGACATCGACAATCGATTGATCGCCGATCGAGATGCGTGAAATGTTGGACCGCATCACCATCAACTGGTGACGTCGCTCGATAACTTCGAGTTCATCCTGGGCCTGCGGCAGGCTCTCGATCAGCCGGTGCATGGCTCGCGCCGACTGAGGCGTGTTCTGCACCTGCTGGATCGCCCCGAAAGGCTGGCTGCGCACGGGGGGAGTCAGCGGCAGTTGAAACGTCTGACCCGCCGGCCCGTATTGAATCGGTGCCCGTGGAACGAACATCGGCGAATCCTGTGGAAACGCCGGGCCCTGTTGGGCGGCACTCGGCGAGGCACAGGCCAGCGCCGCGAGCAGCGCGGCCGGCAGTCGCCAGGCGCGCAGGCCCTCGCTGACCGCCCGGCATCCCTGCGGAAAGAATCGATGAAGAGTCAGCATCCAAGCTCGCTCCTGTCCAATCCATTGTTGAGAAGGAATGCACGCCAGTCGCGCCTGAAGGGACATGACCGAATTGCCACCGGTGGTCTCGATGGTCAACTCTTCCGTCCAGTTCGGTCCGCATCCGCCATCCATTGGCAAATCAAACTCTTGACACAGGGCGTCAAGGCGCTGGCCTGATACCTACCAATGCCGTCTCTATCGGAACCGGACTTCCGAAGAATACATCCGAAACCGTATGGACGGAGTGTTTTAACAGCCGGTCGTGCGGTCGTCAGATGCTGTTTTCAGAACGATGCGCGGAGTCTGCCCGACAGCCAGAGATGACTCAGTCACCGTAACCCGCACAGGGTGGCGACGCCGTTCCGAATCCACCGGGATTTCCCAGAAAGGACTCAAGTCGAGCACGATCGAAATCGTCAACCGGCAACGGTCGCGCTACGCAGCCCCGCAGAGGAAAGTAGGCAGTAGCTGAACTCGCAAGAGTTCAGATTTCTCGGGACTCACTGAATTCTTGCGAATTCAGCTACAGCAGAGTGATCACTGCAGAGCCACTTGGGCCAACGAAAAGGCCCCGGTGGATTCACCGGGGCGAGGACGCATTCAGCGCAGGCGGCAGCAATGGGTCGGCCTCACCACGCAAAGTTCGTGCTGCGGTTGTAGACCGCTCGACCGGGGAAGTACCACGGCGCGCGATAGTTGTAATAGGGGAAGCGGTAGTGGCCGTGCAGCGAGTGGCGCTGGAACCCCGGTCCATAGTGATCCTGATACGGATCACCGCTGACCTGATACTGACCTCCCGCAGGATCGTGGTAGTAGGCGGGGGATCCGACGCGAGCTTCGTAGCCGCCGGGAGCCCCATACAATCCACCGACCCCGTACGCCGAACCGGCGTAGCCACCCGGCGACATCATCTGGTACGGGGAGCCCATCGGAGGTTGTACGCCCCAGGGAACCTGCCCCATCGCCGCCATCGGTGCGGGGGGAACTGAGCAATTGCATCCGGCCCCGGCAGAATTCGCCGACAGCACGACGGCGAGTCCGGCCAACACCGCCCCTCTCAATTTGATTGGACTCATGGCAGCCAACTCCTTCCGAGGTGATTCAAACACAGATGAGCTTGGGCGAGGCCACCGCCGCGAATTCTCTGGCCCGTGGAAAGAGCCTATCCCATCGCTCCCGCCGTGCCCGATTTTTTGTGGGCGCACGGCGGCGAATCGAGCCGCGACTCAAGCTGTTCTCACGAGTGATCCGTTCGCCCCATCCGTACCGATCCCGTAACCCCTGACGTTCCGGTTGAAAGTCGGGAAGAAACCCGACTTGGCGGTCGATGACCTCTATGAGTATTGGCGCAGGGAGGCGCGGCGAGATCGACCGTCGTGAGGTTCCTGTGCCGCGTTGCCGGACCACGATCCTCCACACGCCGACATTCCCGAGGCGGCTCACCGCTTCGACAACGAAGGAGCACTGTCATGCCGAGCGGTCTACTCAATCTGGCCCTGGGTTTGGCGATCCAGGTCGGCTCGCCCGGCCCGTCCGAAATGCCCAACTTCCCCGCGCCGGCCAATGCGTATGGTCGTTACGGCTTCGAAGGCTCATCCGAACAACGCTATCCGTTCGACACCCAGCAGAACTGGGTTCACGGTTACTTTCAGGAGATTCCCGCTTACGGCGGCCACCACACGTTCCGACCCTACAACTACAAGGACGTGCTGTCGCAGTCACAGACGGCGGCCGGTTGGGGCGAGCGGCCCGCGATGCCCTACTCGCAACAGTTCTGGCACAAGTACCAGGATCAGGCCACGATGCTGAAGACGTCGCAGGCCGCGCCGATCTGGACGCCGCAAATGGGCAATCACATCGCGCCGATACAGACCGGTTGGTCGCAGGCCGTTCCCGGGTCGCAGATCATCATCCCCTCGACGGGTGTTCCCAGTTACGCCATGCCGATGCCGGCGCTGCCCCACCAGCAAGCCCCGCTCCAGTTCGCACCGCCGGTGATTTCCGAGCAGCAGCAAGGCCCGGCCCTGCAACAGGCCGACTACATCCACCCGGCCTCATTCCGGCAGCCAGCCCCGCGCGGTGGCAATCGTTTGCGATAATGCCCGGCAAACATCGAACTCCTGCGAAAACAACAGCCGTCGGGGCGATCTCCGACGGCTGTTGTCTTTTCTGGCAAACATGACGCGGATCGGACCCCAATTCCAGACCATGGACTCCAGTCGCTCGATGCTCGCGCCGGACGCTTGCTCAGCCGATGCCGATCGCGGACAGCCAGGACGGAATCGGTTGCTTCATATTCGAATGACGGTCAGGAGCATCACCGTGCAGGCGGCAGAAGTTTGCGAGGGGGATCGCTGGCTGTCAGTTTCAACGGAGGGATTTTATGGAGGGCGGCAGACACTCTAAATCCACTGCCAACAGTTACAATTCGCGGCCTTCATGCAGATGCCAATCGAATGAACTCTCTACGACGGGCCAAACGGAATGGGCCAACTGACCACCGATCTGGATCTCACACCAGCGCGGATTGCGAAGCTGTCTTCCGCCGACGCGCTGGCGGAATTCTTCACGGCGCTCCGTTACCGGACCGACGCCCGCCAGCCGCTCTCGCCGGAGGCCATTGGTCTGGCCGGTGACGCGGCCGCGCCGATCCGTGACATCGAAGTCCTGGCGGAAGACGCAGACGGCTTCATGCGAGTCGTCTTCGTCCGTCTCCGATCGCTGACGGCGAAAAGTCGTAACGATCTGGTCCGCGTCCTCGGGCGCACGAACGTCGATCACTTGCTGGTGATGACGTCGGACTTTGGCAGCATCGAATTCGTGCTGCTCGACAAGCGCCGCCGCGAGAACCGCGGTCCCACCGGCGGACAGCGGATTCAGGTCGTGCCACTCGTCTTCGCCGTCGATCGCAAAGGGATCGGCACGAAGGAACTCCGCACGCTTCGCCGCTTCACGTGGACCGGCCGCGACGGGTTGGAGCAGTTCGACAAACTGCGGAGCGTGTTTGAGGCGGCGGCGTTCACCGAAGACTACTTCTGCAACCGGGCGCTCTTCGCCGACCATTATCTGGTCACGCGATTGCGGGAAGATCCGGTGTGGCGGGAGAGTCCCACGCAGCCGTTTCAACAGGTCAGGGAATTGCTCAAGGACGCGCGGCAGCAGTGGCTCGGCAAGGGCGAGCAGACGGTGCGTGATGAGTTATACGAACCGGTGTTCAAGCTGCTGGGTTTCCGAGCCCAGCAGAACAAACAGGCCGGAGACGACCAGACGATCCCCGACTATCTGCTCATCGATGCGGCCGGCAAAACAGTCTCAGCCGCCTTCACCTACGCGTGGGATCGCTGGTTGGATGGCCCCGATTACCAGCAGGACCAGAATACTCCGGACGAAAACCCCGGTGCCTGCGTGGTGACAGCGCTCGAACAGGGAGTGGCCGATTGGATCATGGTCACCAACGGCCGGCAGTGGCGGCTCTACAGCCGGCACGCGCATTCGCGAGCGACCAACTTCTATGAGGTCGATCTGCCGGAGACCCTGATCGCTTCGGGGGACACCGATCCCAACGAGGCGTTTCGGTATTGGTGGCTCTTCTTTCGGTCCGGGTCGTACATTTCCGACGACGGTGCGCCGCCGAAGTGCTGGCTCGACCGCATTGCCGAAGAGAGCAGCGACTACGCCAGGGAACTGGGTGAGCGGTTGAAGGGACGGATCTTCGAGAAGATCTTCCCGCATCTGGCGCGCGGGTTCTTGCAGGACCGCCAGCAACGACTCGGTCTCAAGCAGGCACCGACCGAGGATGATCTGCGCGACGTTTTTCAGGGAACACTCACGCTCCTCTATCGTCTCCTGTTTCTGCTGTACGCCGAGAGCCGCGATTTGCTGCCCGTTCGCGAAGCTCCTTACCACGAGGCCAGTCTCAAGAAGCTCAAGCAGGAGATCGCCGAAGCGGCGGGTATTGCCCAGTCCGAGGTGGATGTCCGCATCGAGAAGCACTTCTCGGCGAAGGAGACGTCACTCTACGACCGGCTGCAACGCTTGTTCGCCGTGATGGATCTGGGCGATGCCGCGCTGAACGTGCCCACGTACAACGGCGGACTGTTCCTCACCCGGCCCGAAAACCAGCTTGGGGCCGACTCCACGCAGGAGCGAGAACTCCACATCGCCCGCTTCCTTGCCGCGCACAAGGTTCCCGATCGGGCACTCGCGCTGGCGATTGACCTGCTCTCACGCGACGAAGATCCGAAAACGTTCAAGCAGGTCTTCATCGACTACAAATCGCTCGCCGTCCGGCATCTCGGCTCGATCTACGAAGGGCTGTTGGAGTTCAAGCTCAAGATCGCTGATGAAGACCTGACGACTCAGACCGAAAAGGGGAAGGACAAATTCATCCCGCTGTCGGCCGCCAAGGCCAAACGAGGCCGCGGACCCGAGGTCGTGGTCGGTGCCGGCGAAGTCTATCTGTCGAACGACAAGGCCGAGCGCAAGGCCAGCGGGTCGTACTACACCCCCGACCCGATCGTCGAATACATCGTCGAGCAGACCGTCGGCCCGGTGCTGGCCGAGAAGCTCGAAACGCTTCGCCCACAGTTCCGCAAAGTCCGCAAGACGTTCGACAACGAGGTCCAGAAGGCGACGGCATTCCCGGTCAGACGGCCCGACGGCACGTTCTGGGAACCGCGCGAATTCGCGTTGGAGAAGGTCTACGCCACGCACAAGGATCTGGTCGAAGACCTGTTCGAGTTCCGCACGCTCGACCCGGCGATGGGGAGCGGCCACTTCCTGGTCGAAGCGGTCGATTTCCTGACCGACCGGTTGATCACGTTCCTGAATCAGTTCCCCATCAATCCGGTGCAGGTGATGTTGGAGCAGACGCGGCGAAACATTCTCGTCGCGCTGGGCGAGCAGGGTGTGACCGTCGACCCGGCCAAACTGACCGACGTGAACCTGCTCAAACGACATGTGCTCAAGCGGTGCATCTACGGCGTCGATCTCAATCCGATGGCGGTGGAGCTGGCCAAGGTCAGCCTGTGGCTCGATGCCTTCACGCTCGGTGCGCCGTTGAGTTTCCTCAACCATCATCTCCGCTGCGGCAACTCGCTGATCGGGGCGACGTTCGCGGATCTCACCCGAGCGATCAAGGGACGGCTGTTCGGCGTCGATTACGAACCGCTGCTGCGCGCGATCCGGCATGTGCTGTTCGTCAACAAGATGTCGGACGCCACCGCCGCCGAGGTGAAGGCGTCGGCGGCCGAGTACGACCAGGCGCGGAGCGATCTCTCCGGTTACCAGGTCGTGCTCGATCTGCTGGTCGCCCAGCATTTCGGCCTGCCCGAGGCTCCGAAGATCTTCACGCACATGGGCACGGACATCGACCTGTCGAGCCGTCAGAAGTTTCAGGAATCGCTGTCGCTGTTCGACCGCTCGCTGCTGACCGAGATTCGCACCGTCGCGCAACAGCCCGAGCTGCTGTTCTTCCACTGGGAGATCGAGTTCCCCGAAGTCTTCTTCGCCTTCGCCGACGCGGACCAGCGCCGCCTGTTGCACAAAAACGAGATCACCGCCGGCTCCGCCGGGTTCGATGCGGTGGTGGGGAACCCGCCGTATGTGCGGCAGGAGACGATCAAGCCGCTCAAGGAGTATTTGAAGACCTGCTTTGCCACCTTCAACAGTGCGAACGACCTCTACGTCTACTTCCAGGAGCGAGAGATCAGCGTGCTGCGGTCCGGCTGCCGGATGGGAATGATCGTCTCCAACAAGTGGATGCGAGCCGGTTACGGCGAGAAGGTTCGCGAGTTCCTCAAGCTCACAGCACAGCCGGTGGATCTGATCGACTTCGGCCACACGCCCATCTTCCCCGATGCGGATACGTTTCCCTGTGTGCTAATCGCGGCTCGGCGTGCCAAGCCGGTGAAGGACGTCGCAGAAGTCGATAGCTTCCGGGCTTGTCCGATCCCGCGTGCCGATTGGCACACGCAGATGGACCTCGTTGGGTACTGCCGAGCCAAGGGCTACGCACTACCGACACGACTCATGCGGAGCGACGTCTGGTCGCTGGAAAATCCAGCGCTGCAACACCTACTCGAACAGATCCGTGGACGGTCGAGTAGTTTGA
This sequence comes from Schlesneria sp., assembly GCA_031412755.1. Lineage (GTDB taxonomy): Bacteria > Planctomycetota > Planctomycetia > Planctomycetales > Planctomycetaceae > Schlesneria. The sequence continues at coordinate 21,996 of JANODP010000296.1, forward strand.
GAGCGCGCGTTGGAGCAGTTCCTGAGTCGGGTATCAAGACTGGATTCAATGATGCGTATCTTCTGTCTGAACAGCAGCAAGCTCGAATCATTGCGGCAAGTGGTACGGCCAAGGATCTAATCCGACCGATGCTACGCGGCCGCGACATGGATCGCTGGCACCCCCATCACTCGACTGTGTTTCTGATCACGATTGCCTCTTCTGAAAACCGTGATTGGCCGTGGTCCGATGATGAAACGCGAGCAGAGGCGATCTTCAGGAAATGCTACCCGTCAATCTACCAGCACCTGCTCCCATTCAAGACTGCTCTGGAACAACGCCAGGATCAGGGACGTTACTGGTGGGAGTTACGCTCCTGCGACTACATGCCGGCATTCGATCGGCCGAAGATCGTGTGGCAAGAGATGGCGTGGTTCACGCGGTTCGCTGTTGATGAAGAATCACATGTCCTGAACAACACGGGCTATATTCTGCCGACGACCGATCCTGTCGTTATCGCCTGCCTCAACAGTCCCGTCGCATGGTGGTACATGTGGCGCACGGCCCAGCACGGGAAGGACGAAGTTCTGCGATTGATCAAGTCGTACGTGACCGACTTTCCGATTCCCGTGAAGTCCTCGGTCGATGACGAGATCGCATCCGTTGTAGCGTCATTGCGTGAACAGACGCATCGCATTCACGCGTGGGAAGAGGATTGTGTGGAAGCGTTCTCAAAGTTCGGAGTGGCCGCAGATGTCGATCGGGTCATTGACTGGTTGCCGCTTTCCGAAGAGACCTTCGTCACGCGAGCCACACGTCTGCTTGAGAACACCAGCACCGCGACACGCCCGCCGCTCGTTCGGTTTCAGGCCAAGTACCGCGCCGAGCAACTCGAACTGCTGAACCGCAAACTCGTCCTCGAACGGGAAGTGGCCCGGCTGGTCGAGGACGCCTACGGCCTGACACCGGAAGAACGCCAACTGCTCCACGCCACCCGCCCAATCCGCGATCCACTCGACGTGCTGGAAAGCAAGATCGCCGGTCGCGCTGAGGATGTGGTCGCTCCCGCCGATGTCGAATGAGATCGTGGGTTCTCAACGCAACGCTTGCGTGAAGAGGAACCCTCGGCGACGATGCGGTAGACTCGTCCGTCGGCCCGATCAGATTCACCGGACACAAGGAGTCCCCGGTATGACGCTCACAGTGGACGCCACTTGGCAAGACGGCGTGTTGAAACCCCGGCAGCCGGTTTCGTTGCCGGAGGGTACCGATGTGTCCGTCTCGATCTTCGTGCCCGGCGAAGAGCCGGACCCGCTGGCCGACGTGATCGGAATCGGTGACGGCCCGGCGGCCAGAGACGCCGCCGACCAACACGACCAGTACCTTCTTGGAAAGCGGCAGCCGTGATGGTGTTCGATACTTGTGCCTGGGTCGTCCTGGCCCTGACCGACGAAGAAGACCGTGCGTTGGAGCCACGCCTGGCCCGGATGCCATGAGCACATTTCCCATTCGACCTGTGGATCGCAGTCGTGCCGATGCGGTCGAGACGCTCGGTAGCAAGCCGAAGTTCTGGTTCCGCGACGGCGATCGGCGATTTCTTCTGAAGGCCGAGGCTCGTGGCACCGGAGAGGATTGGGCGGAAGTTGTCTCTTGCCACCTGGGCGAGCTTTTGGGTCTGCCGCATGTCGAGTACGAATTGGCGGCCGAGTACGACGGCCCGCAGTATGTTCGGCCGGCCGTGGTCTGTGAAAACATGGCTCCGCCCCCGACCGCGCTGGTCTTGGGCAACCAACTGCTCTTCGCTCGTGACCCGGATTACCCGACCGGACAGCGATTCAAGGTGCGGCAGCACACCGTGGAAGCGGTGGCGGAAGTCGTGGGATTGCTCAGCCCGCCGTCGGTGACTTGGATGAGCGTCGTTCCCGCTGCGATCGATTCGGCGTTGGACGTTTTCGCAGGGTATGTCATGTTTGATGCCTGGATCGCCAATCAAGATCGGCATCACGAGAATTGGGGCGCGCTGCGGGATGACGAAATTCGCCTGGCACCCACCTTCGACCACGGGGCGGCCCTGGGCCGAAACCTCAACGACGACGAACGCCATGAGCGATTGACGACCAAGGATCGAAACCGAACGATGACGGCATTCGCCGAACGCGGGCGATCCGCCTTTTACGGTTCCGTCACGGAGAAACGTCCCTTGGGGATGCGAGAAGCGTTTCACGCATTCGCTGATCGCGTTCCGAGTGCCCAATCAGCGTGGCTCGAACGGCTCGGGCAGGTGAACCGCGATGCCATGTGGGATATTCTAGAGCGCGTGCCTGCGGAGCGGATGTCGGAGACCTGCAAGCAATTTACTCTCGAACTGTTGTTGACCAACCAAGGTCGATTGCTTCACGAAGGAACCCCATGAATTCCCTGTTCGTTGCCTGGCGACCGGAGACACCGGACCATTGTGGATGGAGGCCGGTCGGACGGCTCGAACACGACGGTCAGCTCTATCGCTTCTGTTACACGCACGGCGCACTTCAGTCCGGTTTTCGCCCCTTCGCGCAGATGGAGCGGCTCAATCAGGTCTACGAGTCGGAGACGCTGTTCCCCATTTTTGCCAATCGGCTGCTGTCGAAATCGCGTCCTGAGTACGAGGCGTACATGCGCTGGAGCGGATTTGACCCGGACCACCCGCCGGACCCGATCGTCGTCCTGGGTGTGACGGAAGGGATTCGCCAAACCGATGCGATCGAGGTTTTCCCGTGTCCGCAACCCGACGCGGAAGGTTGGTATCTCAACAAGTTTTTCCTGCACGGAATTCGCTGGCTATCGCCGGCCGCGATTCATCGGATCGCGCGATTGAAAACAGGCGAACCACTGCGACTAATGGCCGACTTTCAGAATTCCGCCGATCAACATGCCGTCGCCGTTCGGACCGATTTGGAACGAATGCTCGTCGGTTACGTTCCGCGCTACTTGGCACGCGACGTGTGGCGGCTGGCTTCCGATTGCGGCGTCAACTTCATCGAACTCTTCGTCGAAGGCATCAATTTGAATGCCCCGCTTCAGAACCGAGTGTTGTGCCGCCTGCGCGCTTGTTGGCCCGACAATTTTCAGCCATGCAGCAGTGAAGACTTTTGCCCAATTCCGGCCCTTGGCGAGACTGATTGTCACACCGGAGTCGAAAGCCTGTCAGTTGAGTCGAAATGATTCCATTCACCATCGACAACGACGCCCATCGGCTCGCCAACGTGCTGAACGAACTGCTGGCTGCCACCGTGGGGAAGCCGTTCGATGTGGCGACGGCCTACTTCTCGATCTCTGGGTATCGGCTCGTGCGCGAGAAGTTGCACGCGGTGGGGAGTTTCCGGCTGCTGATTGGATCGGACCCGCAGACCGCGAACGATGTGGGACTCATGCCGAATCAGGCGCTGCTGGCGAAGCGGCTGGCCGGGGATGTCGAAGCCGAGCCATTCACGGAAACGACGCTGCGGCTGGTCGAAGACCTGATCGCGTTCCTGCATGCCGAGAAGGTGGAAGTCCGGTTGTACGACCAGGGCTTTCTGCATGCGAAGGCGTACCTGTTTCATCACGACTCCGTCGGTGCGCACAACCGCCACGACCGTTTGCAGCCCTACGCCGCCATCGTCGGTTCCAGTAACTTCACGGGGCCGGGACTCGTCAGCAATCGAGAACTGAACCTCGTCCACCGCGTCATCACGCCCGATGAGGAGGCCATTGATGCGGAGGCGGCCGAACGGGTGGGGTATCTCGTGGCGGACGCTGCCAGCGTCCGCACCGGTGCTGGCAGCATCGGCCACGCCGAGCGTCGTCTCATCAAGAGCGAGGTTGGAGCGCGGGCGGTCTCGGACCTGATGCGGTGGTTTGAAGGACGCTGGGCCGAAAGCATCGACTTCAAGGCGGCGCTGATCGAACTGCTCGACGCCAGCAAGTTCGGCACCAAGCAGTACACGCCGTATGAAGTCTACATCAAGGCGCTCTACGAGTACTTCCAGGATGAGCTCGGCGAGGACTCGCTGGAGTTGGGCCGCAGTGCCGTCGATCTGGCCGAGTTCCAAGAGGATGCGGTCAAGAAGGCCCGGCGCATCCTCAGCCGCTACGACGGCGTGCTGATCGCCGATTCGGTGGGACTGGGCAAGACGTGGATCGGCAAGAAACTCCTGGAAGACTTCGCCTATCACCGCCGACAGAAGGCGGTCGTGATCTGCCCCGCGTCGCTGCGCGACATGTGGCACCGGGAACTGGCGACCGCCACGATCGCGGCCACGGTTGTCGGCATGGAAGAACTCGGACGAGACGGCTTCGACATGTCCCGCATCGGCGATGCCGACGTGGTGCTGATCGATGAGAGCCACAACTTTCGCAACGGCAAGTCGAACCGGTACATCGCGCTCGATGAAGCGATTCAACGGAACGGCGGACGCGGCCGGGATGGCGAACGCAAGAAGCTGATCCTGCTGTCAGCGACGCCGATCAACAACGATCTTTACGATCTCGCCAACCAGATCAATCTCTTCACGCAGAACGAGCCCGACTACTTCCGGGACGCCGGGATCGGCGACCTCAAGTCGTACTTCCGCCACGCCCGCCGACAGATGGCGCAGCACGACACGGCGGCTGGCGTCGTGCTGTTCAACCTGCTCGAAGAGATCATGGTCCGGAACACGCGCCCGTACATCCGGGCGGCCTATCCCAACGCGACCATCGGCGGAAAGCTGGTCGTCTTCCCCGAGCGTCACCTGCACACCGTGGAGTACAGCCTCGGCGAGACCTACGGCGGACTCTACACACAGGTCGTCACGGAGATCGAACGACTCTCGCTGGCTCCGTACCAACTGGAGTCGTACCGCAAGAAGGAGGCGATCCGTGACCAGCAGGAGCACGAATGGGAAGCCGGCCGCGAAGTCGCGCTGGTGGGCATATTCAAGACGCGATTCCTCAAGCGGTTGGAATCCAGCATTCATGCCTTTCGCGAGAGTCTGCGGCGGGCACTGGTCTTCGAGGAAACGTATCTCGATGCCGTCTTGGAACACACCGTGGTGTCGAGCCGGGACTTTCATCGCTTGATGCGGTTTCTGGCTCCGGACGAAGAAGATGAACCGGCGGCGGGAAGCGTGTACGAGGAACTCGATGCGCACGCACTGGCTCGCGAGTACATCGCCAGCCTCGACAAGGTGGACCTCAATGCGTTCCACCTGCGGAAGCTGGTGCGCGACGTCGAAGAGGACGTCAAGCTGCTGCGCGACCTGTACCAACGGACGGAGCCACTGGCTCAACGGGACGGCAAGCTCGAACGGCTGAAGGAATTGCTCGGGGGGGAACTGAAGGGCCGGAAGGTACTGATCTTCAGTTCCTACAAGGACACGTCCCGGTACGTGCATCGCGAACTGACATCGGAACGCAGCGACGCTTGGCGTGCCTCGGCGGGCGAGCCTCACATCCGGCGCATCGACAGCGGCAATCATCCAGACGAGCGGGGAAACATTCTGGCGCTGTTCGCGCCCGTCGCCAGTGGCAAGGAATCTGCGGAAGGACAACCGATCGACGTCCTCATCAGCACGGACGTGTTGTCGGAAGGGCAGAACCTGCAAGACTGCGGCGTCCTCATCAACTACGACCTGACGTGGAACCCGATTCGGCTGGTCCAGCGGAACGGCCGCATCGACCGCCTCGGCAGCCCGCATGCGGGCATCGCGATCTACAACATGTTCCCCGAGGATGAACTGGAATCGCTGCTGCACCTGGTGGAGCGGCTCGCCAGCCGGATTCTGACGATCGACTCGTTTGGTCTGCTCGATGCCAGCATTCTTGGCGAGTCAGTCCATCCCCGCACCTTCAACACGCTGCGCCGCATCCGCGACGAAGACGGGGCCGTGCTCGATGAGGAAGAATCGCGGGCGGAGTTGGCTGGCCCCGAACTGTTGCTGAAGCACCTCAAGGAGATGCTCAACCAAGAGGCGGGTGAGTCCGTGGCGGACCTTCCGCTCGGCATTCACTCCGGCCTTCGCCGACAGAATTGCTACGGAATGTTCTTCTACTTCCAAGCACCCCGACCCACAGGCGACGGAAAACGGCATTTCTGGCGGTACATCGACGCCAGAACGCTGGAGATCGAGGACAACCGCTATGAGATCGCCCGGCGAATCGCCTGCCAGCGCGACGAGCCACGCTACGTTGGCGACCAGGATGTGTTCGTTCTTCAGGAAAGAGTGATCGAACAAATTCTCGCGATGGAGCGCGAAGTCGAGGCAAAGGCGGCAGCACCACCAACCGTCGATCCGATCCAACAGGTTGTCAGCGAAGAACTCAAAGATGGTCTGCGCCGACAAGCGATCGATCGGGAGGTGACCAAAGAGGCCATTCGCTTCCTCGGCCAGCCGATGGGCCGGTCGCTGCACAAGAAGCTCAAGGAAGCCTACGACGTCTGGTCCACTGACCGCGACGACGCGGGGTTGTTGTCGATCATCGCAACAATGGCCGAAGAGTTCTCGAAAGATCGCCCCGCCAGTGAGAGCCGCTCGACCCTTCGCCGATCAGACTTGACGCTGGTGTGTTTTGAGTATGTCACCGGCTGAACCCGTTTCCCGATTTGGGAATTCCCATTCGTCGTCTCCTTCAATTCGTCGAATCCCCAGCCTATCTCGAAGGGAAGAGGTTCGACGAATTGAAGGAGACGACGAATGAAACCGGTCGCAATCGTAGAAACAGTCGCCGCATCGATGGTGAGTGTGTGACCGTGAATCATCCGGGTTATCGCGAGTCTCGCGACCCATCCTGATGCGTCGTGCCGCTGGTTGGTCGCGTGAGCGGGTAGAGCAATTGGAGCACCAGAAAAATCGCGAGCGGTGCGAACACCAGCAGCCGGGCGATGTGAAGTCCGACGCGGGCGATTCCCCATCCGTCGGGGACTTCGCCCGGCAGCGGCACCAGGCTCGCGATGGCCAGATAAACGAGCAGCAACAGCAGCGTTGCCACCAGCACGCCGCAGCCCATCGCCGTCATCTGCGTCTTGAACGTCGCCCGCTCCGACATCGGCTCGAAGTGCAGTTCGATCGTGCGCCGGCGGGTGACCGAGCGTTGCGTGGCATCGAGCGTCTCGAACACTTTCACCAGTTCCGGCCATGCGCCGGACGAGTTGTCGCCCGTCAGCGACGCCGCGAATTCGTCGAGCAACTGGCGCGCGGAGGCGATTCGATTTCCGACGACCTTCGCGCCGCCGGGCTCGGTCAGCACCCACTCCTGCGACACGGGATCGCGTTCGACCACCGCTCGGCCTCGTTCCGCGTGGACCGTCAGCCGGGAAACTACCGCGCCGGTGGTCGATTGAATGTGCCAGGTCGCTTCCGACAGACCGCGGCCCGCGAGCGTGACCGTCTGCATCAGCACCGCCTCGCCGGCCGCTCCCGTTCGCAGCGCGGTGACCTGGTCGTAGTCTCCGCTCAACCAGCGCAGCAGGTCGATGTCCGGCAACAGCGCGGCATTGACGTCTGCCTGCGGCAACGCCCCCGTCGCGGAGGGACTGCTCACCTCACGCTCGAACTGAATCAGTTGAACCTGGCCCAGCGAGCCGTCTCGCAGGAGATCGCGCAGCCGGACGAGAGCCTGGTCACGGCGGTGCGCCAGCGCCGGGATCAGCTTCACGCGGTTGTCGTCCCGGATCAGGCTCAGCTCGTACAGAAAGGTCGAACCTTGAGCCGCCTGCGGCAGAAACAGAATCGACTGCCCCGCCGTCGCGAGTTGCTTGACCGCCTCCAACAGCGACGGCTCGCTGCCGCCGACAAGGACCGCGTCGATGTCGCGGGCGATCAGCAGGTCTTCCCACTGATCGGTCAGTCGAATCCCCGTGCGGCCCCGCAGCAACTCGTTCCCGCGCGGCGAGACTGTCGCCGCCACCACGACCTCGTGTGCCGAATCGCCCGCCATCGCATCCAGCCAGGGAATCACCGCCGGGTCGTCGCACAGCAGAGCAAGATGCATCAGGGAAAAACTCCAAATCTCAAGAACCAAACACCAAACAAATCACAAAGTCCGAAACATCAAATCTCGAAACAAAAGCCACCCAATGGCGGCTTGCGACCCCAGGTGCGATTCTCCGTTTGGAGTTTTCGTGCTTGGGATTTGAGATTCGTTTGGGCATTGGTTCTTGAGATTTGGAGTTTCGCCGTCAGCCGCCCAGCTTCTTCGCCGCCGCTTCCTGCCGTTGCTTGGCTTCCTCGACGTGCATCGACTTCGGGAACTTTTCGAGCAGCAGTTTGTAGGTTGCGACCGCTTCCTTCCATTGCTGCTGTTGCTCGTCGCACTTGCCCGATTGCAGCAGCGCGGCCGACTGCCAGTCGGGGAAGTCGTAGTTGTTGAAGACTTTCTGGTACGCGATGAACGCCTCGGGCCACTTCTCTTGCAGGAAGAACGTTTCGCCGATCAGGAACTGCGATTTGGCGGCGGTCTCGGTCCGGAAGGCGGCCGGGTCGGAGACGACCCGCTCGAAGGCCATGCGCGCCTCGTCGAACTTCGGCGGCGCCTGTTGCTTGAAACCCCGGCCCAACACTTCCTCGGCCTGATGCAGGAACGGCGACTTCATCGGACGCTGCCGCAGTTCGGCGACGATCGGTTCGAGTTCCTCGTACTTCTTCTGGCGGAAGGTGACCTCGGCGAGCAACACCCAGACGCGGTCGAACCACGGCAGGACGGTGACGGCGGCGTTCTCTTGTTCGGCACGCAGCACTGTCAGCCGCTGCTTCACCACGTCCAGGTCCGGCTCGGTCGCCTTGACGTTGGACAGGATGGCCTCGACGACGCTGTACGACGCGTACCACCGGTGAACACTGTTCGGAAACTGCACCGGCAATTGTTCGCCCAGCGTGCGGACATCGGCCCAGCGCTGCTGATCGACCGCCAGCACGATCAGTTGATACAGCGATCGTTCCTTCACTTCGGCGTCGCTTTTGTCGGAAGCGACCAGTTCCTCGAACGCCTTGCGGGCGGCATCGAGTTTGTCGGCGATCAGATCGCTTTCGGCGAGGCTCAACCTGGCGTTGTCGGCCAGGTCGCTGTTGGGGACTTCCGCGATCAGACGCCGGAAAATCTCATCGGCCCGCTCGAACTGCTGGGCGTCGTAGTTGAGCAGCGCCCACTCGTCGAGCAGTTGGTCGAGCCGCTGCGGTTTGGGGAACCGCTTGACCAATTCGTCATACGCCGTGTCGGCTTCCCTGGTCCGCTTGGCCTTGCGCTGGAGCCGCGCGACCTGCAATCCGGCGCGATACGAGTAGAGCCACGGTGCCTGCTGCTCCGCATTCGGCTCGGCCGGTTTGTCGATCGCGACCTGCTTCAAGAGTTGATCGAACGCGATCAGGGCCGCTGCGACGTCGCCCGCCTCCTTCAAAGCCTCACCGCGATAATAGGCACACTCGGGAGCGACCTTGTGCGTGGCGAAGTCCTTCAACACGCGCGCGAATGTCTCGGCCGCCAACGCTCCCTGCATCTGCCGGAGCTGCGCCCACCCCAGGCCGCGAATCGCATACGGCTGGTTGTCGGAACCGTTCGTCAGCGGAACGAGCACCGCATACAGCCGCGCCGCCGTCGGCCAGTCTTCCCGCGCGTCGGCCAGCTCGGCGAGTTGCTGCGTCGTGACGAGTCGCAACGGATGCTCGGCGAACTCGGTGTCGAGCCGTTTCAGGGCGGCATCGGCCTTCGCCGCGTCCCCCTTGCGAGTCGCCACCACCGCTTGAATGGAAAGAGCCCGCGCCGCCTGCCGTCCCTGGGCGAAGAGGTTCAGATACGAGGCCGCCGCGCCCTCCGCCTCGTCGAGCTTCTTCTCGACCTGGAAACTGTCAGCCTGCAGGACGAGCGCGTCCCCCAACTCGGACTTCGCTCCCTCCGCCAGGACCTGCTCCGCCAGAGGAGCAATCAATTCGAGAGCCTCCGCGTGCCGACCCTGAAGCTGCCGGGCGAACGCGAGGTAGTACCGCGCCTGACTCTTCGTCTTCGCGACGGTCGACTCACGCAGGACGGCGTCGAAGCGCTTGGCAGCCGCCTCGTAGCGTGCGGCCACTTCGTCGGCGGGCTTCTGCTCGCGCAGACTGACCGCCGCGCGCGCCAACTCCACCCGGCCCGACAACAGATCCGCGTGCAGCTTCAAGCCGCTCATCGGATAGTCCTTGACGAAGCGGCCAAGCAGTTGTTCGGCCCCGGTCAGGTCGCCCGCTTCGATCGCCAATTCGGCCAGCGCGTGCAGGCTGTCATCGCCAAACTCCCCTTTCGCCCACTTGCCGAGCACCGTGTCAAACAGTTGCCGCGCCTCGGCCATTCGTCCCAGTTGCCGCTCGCACAGCGCCTGCTGGAAGAGAATCGATTCGAGCAGCGGCGCATCGCCCGCCGCCCGGGCGGTGGCCTTCAACACGTCGACGGCCTGCGCGGTCTGGCCGAACGACTTGAGACTCAGCCCCTGCCAGTAACCCGCCGTCACGCGCTGCGCCTGGTCCTTCATCGCCGCCTCGAACTGCGGAGCCGCTTCCGCAAACTTGCCCGACTGATAGAAGGCGTATCCCGCATTCAGATGGGCCGCCGGCACGAAGCGGCTTTGCGGGAAGCTCTTCGTCAACTCGAGGTACGCGGCGGCGGCTTCGGGAAATTGTTTGCGTTCAAACGCGATGGCCGCCAGATGAAACTGCGCATCCGCCGCGCGCGGCCCCTCCTTCTGCGCGGCCAGTTCCTTGAACTGCACGACCGCTTCGTCCTCGCGCTTCAACGCTTCCAGCGACCGCGCGCGGCCGAACTTCGCGTCCTCGACCAGCGGACCGTCGGGAAAGCGATCGATCGTCTGCTGAAACGACGTCAACGCAGCGGTCGGATCGCCCAGTCTCAATTGCACGTCGGCCAGGTACGGCAGCGCGTGGTCGTGAAACGAGTCCTTGGGAAAATCCTTGAGGTACGAATCGAGATCGACCCGCGCCGCGGCGAGGTCGTTCAGCAGGTAGCTGCACTCGGCGATGCGGTATCGCGCCTGGGCGAGGTTGGCGTTCTGAGGATTCTCCTTCGCAAACGCCCGCAACTCGTCGCGGGCCGCCTTGAAGTCGTCCAGATTGACGAGCGTCAGCCCCAGATAGAGCTTCGCCAGCGGAACCTTCTCGTGCTTGTCGTACGCCTTCAGGAAGGCTCGAAACTGCTCGGCCGCCGGCTTCCAGCGACTCTGCTTGTACAGGCCGACCGCATTGTTGTACTCATCCAGCGCCGCGTCGGCCCACGCCGCGGAGGGCAGGGCCAGCGCCAGGATCAGCCACACGACGAGGCCCCGCCACGCCGGCGACCAGCGGGACTCACGGCTCTCACCAACAGCAAACATACACTCACCTCGCACAGCGACGACACAGCCCGAGCGACAAGATGGTAGCCGCGTCGATTCGACCCCGCAAACGGCGTCTTGCTCCTCACCCTCGACTCCTCTCCCCAAGAGGACGAGGGAAGTGGAAAGAACCGCTGTCGGAAGCAGACCATCAACTGGCGAGTTGTCAGACGGTTGTCGCCCGCCTACGCTTCGCCGTTCCGCAACGTTCGTCGGTGTTGGCGGCGCGGTCCTCAGTCCATTCGTTGTCCAGGGTGACTCATGAAGCCGGTCAGTAACGAAACCGTTCTGCGTCAGTTGCAGTGGCGGCACGCCACGAAAAAGTTTGATGCCACCCGGGTGATCCCAGCCGACGACTGGTCGACGTTGGAACAGACTCTGATCCTGACACCGTCGTCGTACGGATTGCAGCCGTGGAAGTTTGTCGTCATCACCGATCCGGGCACCAAGGCGCAGTTGCTGCCCCTGTCGTGGGGCCAGCGGCAGGTGGTCGATGGATCGCATGTCGTGGTCTTCGCGATCCGCCAGAACCTGTCGGAAGCCGACATCGACAAATACCTCGCGCGGATCGTGGAAGTGCGCGGCGGAACGGTGGCAGAGCTGGCCGGCTTTCGCCGCATGATGGTGGGCGGACTGCTGAGTGGCACGATGAACCTGAATCACTGGGCCAGCCTGCAGGTCTACATTGCCCTCGGCCAGTTCATGGCCACGGCCGCGATGCTCGGCATCGACACCTGCCCGATGGAGGGGATCCAACCCGCCAAGTACGACGAGGTGCTCGGACTGAACGAACTCGGTTACGAAACCATCGTCGCCTGCGTCGCCGGTTACCGTGCGAGCGACGACAAGTATGCCTCGGTCGCCAAAGTCCGCTTCAAGGCCGAAGACGTCGTGCTCCGCATCGAACCGAAATAGGCCACCAACGAACGGGCGGCACGCACCAAAGACGGGATGACGTGACTTGCGAAATCGGCCGGCCGCGCGTGCGGCCGGCCGATGCGTCCGTCCCCATCAGTTCGAGGCCGGTGCGGCCTTCGCCGGCTCGGGGGCGGGAGTTCCGAGCAGTTCTTCCCACTGCTTCGCCTGGTCTTCGGTCAGCACGGCGCGGAATTGGTCGTCCCATTCCTTGCGCATCCGCTCCACGATTTCGGGAGGAGCAGCGAACATCGATCGCAGGCCGCTTTGGCGATCGGCCAGGATGGGACGCATCTTTTCCCGTTGTTCATCGCTCAGTCCCAGGGCCTTCGCGACGTCATCTCGCTCGACCGATGCCAGGCCCGTTTCGCGCCACGTCAATTGCAGCAGGCGAGTGAACTGGGGTTCGTCGAGTACTTCGCTGACTGACTTCTCCTGCCCTTCGCGCATCGTCTTCATGGCCTCGGCACGCTCATTTTCGGGACGAGCCTGCAGCGACTGGAACGCTGCGCGCGAACCGGCCTGCAACTCGGTCAGCTTGGCGGTCTGTTCCTCGGTCAACTTGAGTTCCGCAACGACTTCCGCACGCTGGGCCATTGCGAGCAATCCTCGCCCGCGCTGCTGGCCACCTCCACCTCCTCCGCCCGGACCGCCGGGAGGCGCGCCGCCGGGTGGGCCCATCGGCATCCCCATGGGTGACGCCGACGCCATCGCTGCCGCCGGATCAGATGAGGGGGCCGGTCTGGCAGCCGGCTCGGGGTCGGTCCCACCCGGAGTGCTAAACCCGGCGACCAGCGGGTCCGCCCCTTCACTCTCGACGATCAGGACCACGCGATAATCTTTGAACAGACTCGGCCACTTCAGATTGATCTGGTGGTATGCCTTCCGGTCGTGCGGCGTCTTCTCCTCCAAGGGCGAACCGACAATTATCTGGCGGACTTCGGAGAGCTTCATGTACTTTTCGGTGTCCTCGGTGAGCATCTTTCGCAAGTTGCTGACCGTCGGGTCATAGCTGTACTTTTGGCGGGCTTCAAACACCAGAACGCCCAGCAGGACGGCGATTCCTCCCCACACAATCACCCTCTCCACGGGAGAGCGGGGTTTCTTACCGGGCGGTGTGGGAGTCTGAGACGTGGACACGGGAGGGCGATCAGACATGACGGAACCTCACAAGAGAAGAGTGAACGAACGGACGTCGAGAAGACGAGGCAAAAGCCTACCCGAAACCTTGGGCGGTAACACGCTCGGCCCCATGATTTCAGACAGCCCCCGGCGGACCAAAACCGGCGTGGCCAGAGTCGCAACGTGCGGAACGAATACCGCACCGCGGCGATGAGAAGATTCCCCGGAGTGCTACAGATCGGCGGATTCATCACGTCCGCGCTGCTGACGACACTCGTCCTCCCCACGATCTATCCGTGGTTCGTCTTGAGACCGAAAGCTTCGTCGGGCTGAGATGTTGACGTGACCTGACTGTAGACCGGTCGCTCCGCCGACGGAGCGGCGGGACGACAGCCGTCAATCGGCCAGCGGCAACGTGACCGCGTGGCCGTGCGTCGCGCTGCGGGCGACCGCTTCGGTGAACTCCATGTAGCGCAGTCCCGCCGCGAAGTCGGTCCGTTTGACGGGCTCCTCGCCCCGGATCGCGCCGACGAATTCGGCCTCCACGCGCCAGCCGCCCAGTTTCTCGGGGGGGATCGCCACGGGGCGAAGCTCCCTGTCGCCGCCGCGAGCCACGTGGACCTGGTCGTGCTCGCCGAAGACGACCTTGATCGAGCCGCGCGCGCCATACAGATGAATCTGTTTGCCGGGACCGGCGACGGTGATGCCGCTGAAGTGGTATACACCGCTCGCGCCGCCGGCATATTGGACCAGCGCCTGCACGCTGTCGGGAACCGTCACGCGCAGGTCGCCGTCGCTGTGAGGATTCGGCCGCGAGGGCTCAAACGTCTGAGTCTGCGCGACGACTCGCGTCGGCTGCGGAATCCAGCGCGACACCGTTTCGTGGAGGATGCCGAGCGTCAGCACGTTGACGCCGCAGATCGCCGAGTCCTGTCGCCAGTGCAGGTATTGGGTGTAGTCGTGGAATTGATCATCGGCCCCGATCACGACCACCTCGCGCAGTTCACCGATGAAGTCGCTTTGCAGCAGCTTGGAGACCTCGACATCGCACTCCAATCCGAACGGGCTGGGGACGAGCATCGCGATCCGGTCGGGATGAGCGTGGGCCGCGGCGACCATCTGTCGCGACTCGGCCACGCTGCGAGCCATCCGCGCTTCGCACAGCACGTGCTTGCCGGCGGCCAGAGCGGCACAGGTCACCTCGCAGTGCAGGTTCGGCCAGGTGCCGATGACGACCGCATCGATGCCGTCGTCGGCGACCAGCGCCCGCCAGTTCGGGTACTGTCGGGCGATCCCAAAGTCGCGCGCGACACGCGCCGTCGATTCCGGGGTGCGGTTGACCACGCCGACCAGCTTGACTCCCGTCACGGCCTGCAATCCGGGAATGTGCCGCTTGCGGGTGTTGTCACCCGCACCGACCAGGCCAACTCGTAATGTTCGATTCGTCATTCCGCACCAATCTCAACGAGTGTCAGCAGCAGTCACGACCGGCGGCCCGTTGATCCCGGCTGCCGAATTACTTTGTCAAGGGGCTTTGCGCCCGCCCCAGCGGCACCCCGTTGATCACGGAGAAGCCGTTGTTAAGCCAGCCGGACCGAAAGAACGGGTTGTGCAAGAAATTGTGGGCCACACATTGATAGTTCGTACAGTTCAGAAAAACCATCGCGCCCCCAGCAGCACCATCCACGCCCAGGCAACGAAGTCAAACAGGAACAGCCCGACGCCGCCAGCGCCAAATACAATACGCTTGGCAAGACCAGAATTCCGTCCTTCCAGCAATGAGCAAATAACATTTGCACCTCCTCCATCCCAACGGTTGCGAACACTGGGCCAGCACGCGCTACTCGGCAGCATCCCCCTCGGGCAGTTGATTGGGATAACCGAATGCGTCGAATGCCGGCTTCCAGGCTTGGTAGACGCGGCGCATCAGCGCCTCGTCCATCTGGTACTTGTTTTTCTTATAGCTGGTCAGTTCCGGAACCTGCTGCCGAATCTGGGGTTCGACGAGCGGCCAACTGGTCAGGCCCAGCTTCTCGTAAATGAGTCGCATTTGTCCGAGGGGGTCTGCCTCCAAGTCCTCGAACCGCACCTCGTGCAGGTGGCCGGGCGGGATGAGATGCTTCGTACCTTGATACGCTTCGAAGCACTTCGAGTAGACGTCGATCACGTCCTCTTCGAGCGAGTCGTAGTACGGCGGGGCGAGTCCGCTTTCGAGGAACATGACGCGACGAATGTGGACCCCCGAATTGAAGACGGTGTACGGCTCGCGATGGATGAAGATGAACTTCGCCCCGGGAAACATCTTCAGCAGGATTGGAATCCGATACGTGTGGGCGGGCGACTTGAGGACGATCTGCTTGTTCTTCCGAATCGTCAGTTTTTTCAAGAAGTGAAGAAACGCGTCCTGCCACGTCTGGAGCTCCTGCGGCGTCAACTCGGTCAGATCGAAGTGCCGACGGTACTTCGAGGGATCTTTCTGATGAGCCAGCATCAGGTACGGTGAGATCAGCGTCATCTGCAGCAGCGCGATGTCATCCTCCTGGGGCAGCAGCCAGTCGGCGGCCATGTTGTCCATCGGCCTGGTCTTGGGCAGCGCCCAGCGCGTCAACCAGGGAACCCACGATTCGGTCGTCAGGAAGTTGTTCGGTGCCATCACCTGGTAGAGGTTGGGGTAGGTCAACTCGGGATCGAGGGTCATCAGGTTGTGCAGCATCGTTGTGCCGCTGCGCCAGTGTCCGATGATGAAGATCGGCGGATGCTCAAGCTGCTGTCGGGCGATTCGTCGGCCGTAGACGAGCGTTTCCCACAGATCACTCAGCGAGTTGAGCGGTGCCATGGCCGTGATCGATGCGATGCGAAACCAGTGTGACCAGCTCATCGGCGGGCGACTGGCCAGCAGCCGCAGCCAGTTGCCGAAACTCATGCTGTGCCAGATGCAGACCAGGCTGTGTGCGGTGGGCTTGGTGGGAGCGGCCTTGGCGAGCGACACAGCTTGCGGATCGGGGGAAGGGCTGGACGACACGACAGGAGCCGAAATCGGGGGGGTGGCCAATTGACGCAATTCCTCGCAACAGACACGGTTGAAAGCGGTCGCAATTTAGCATGCGCAACGGGACCGTGCGAGTGACGGCCCGGCGTCATTGGCGCATCGCCCACCCTGCGGCCGCCGCTCGCCACGGATGAAACGGATGAATGGGACACGCGACTCAGCTCGAAGTGACCGACTGGCCGCTCACGGCGCTGGCGTCGCTGTGGAGGCTGGCGTCGTGTTGTCCGATGCTGGACTTGGCAATCATGCCATCGATCAAACCTGTGGAATAATCGATTTCCGCACACGTCTGGTCCAGCGCCGAGAGAAACTGTGAGACTTCGCCTTCGCTGATCGTCAGCGGAGGCTGAATCCGCAGCACCAACGGATTGGACCGGGCGACCTGCGTGTAGACTCCGTGGGCCTGAAGCAGCGTCTGCATGGCATGCAGCACGTGAATCGTCTTGATCGCCTGATCCATTCCGGGAACGGTAAATCGCATCAGACCCGTCTGATCGACGGCTCTCCAATGGGCGCAAATGTGGTCCGGGACGGGCTGAAACTCCAGTCCCAACAGCAACCCTCGTCCGCGAACTTCCTTCACGCAATTGTACTGCTGACAAATCTCCGCGATCCCGCGCTGCAACTGCGCGCCGCGGGCCTGCGCGTTGGCCGCCAGTCCCTCGTCGCGGATGGCACGCAGAGCCGCGAGCCCCGCCGCACAGGCCAGGCTTCCACCGCCGAACGTACTCGTGTGGAGCGCGAATTTTTGCACCGAGCCGTAAGCGTTGAGCCAGAGGTCGCGGCGCGTGAGCATGGCACCGATTGGCATCAGTCCCCCGCCGAGAGACTTCGCCAGGGTCATCACGTCCGGCTCAACCCCTTCGCCTTCGACGGCGAACAGCGTCCCGGTCCGGCCCATCCCGGTCTGTACCTCGTCCACGATGAGCAGCGTGCCGGTGGCGCGGCAGAGCGCCTGCGCCTCCCGCAAATATCCCTTGGGTGGAACGCGCATTCCCCCTTCCGCCTGAATCGGTTCGACGATGAATGCGGCGAAGCGGTGGGTCGACAACGCGCGATCGAGCGCGTGGAAATCTCCATAGGGAACCGCTTCACAATCGGGGATCAACGGTGCAAACGGACGGCGATATTCCGGGTTGGAAGTCACCGACAACGAACCCATCGACTTGCCGTGGAACGATCCGTCGCAATGCAGAAAACCCGTGCGGCCGGTCGCGATGCGCGACAGTTTCAATGCGGCCTCGTTGGCTTCCGTGCCGCTGTTCCCGAAGAAAACCATTTCGAGCTTCGGAGGCGCGACCGAGATGAGCTCCGAGGCGAGAGTCGCCGCAAACGGATTGACGGACGCCGGAATGAACCCCGGGGCCTGCGATTGAAGCGCGGCGCTCACGGCCTGAACCACGGCAGGATGGTTGTGCCCGAGGTTCATCGAGCCAAAACCGGCAATGAAGTCGAGATACCGGTTGCCTGCGGCATCGAACAGATACGATCCCTCACCGCGGACAAACGTCTTGACGAAATTGCTGGCCCCGCCCAGCGCCATCACAACGGGATTGATGTGCCGCGCGTGGAGCAACGGCGCCCGCTCCGCGAGCCTTTCAATGGCCGACGGTGCCGATGCGCCAGAGGATCTGCCCTGGCGATGCCGGGCGCGCGCCTTATGGAAGCGAATCAGGGTCGAATCATCCAAGGGATGACCGAACGAGGTGAATTTTGAAAAGTCCAATCCGTGCGACTTGGCGATCCCGCCGATTTCCTGAATGGCATCGAGATCGAGGCTGCGACCCAGAGAAAAATTCTCGGCTCGTCCCTCCAGAGCGAGGACGATCGTCTCGCCGAGGCAACTGGGAATCATGCCGTGCTGGAACCAGAGCAGCTTGGAATCCCGCCCCATCGTGTCGGGCACACGCGTCAATCCCCCCGTCAGGATCAGCACATCGTCACGCTGCGCTTCCGTCCCCTGCACGTCCGTGGGAACCCCGACATCAATCACGATGGTTCCCGGATTGAGCAAACGTTGGTCAATGCAACTGCCACTGGAGGTTGCGGTGACGACGATTCGCGCCGCCGCGAGCGCCTGCGGGATGTCCAGCAGCAACGTGGCACCGACTTCTTCGGCCAGCTTGCGCGCCGGACCGGACGAGGATCGCCCCACCAGGAGCAACTCACCACATTGCGGTGCCAGCAGGCGCGCCACGGCGGTGGCAACGCTTCCGGGAACGCCGATCACGGCCACGGTTTCGCGATCGAGGTTGATGTCCAATTCCTCGACGGCGTGATAGAGGTTCTGCAGCGCGGCATAGACCGTCAAGCTGTTGCCCGTGGTGATGGCGGAGGGGCAATGTTCGGCGAGATACGTTCCGCGTCCACCGATAATCCCGGTCATCGATCCGAGCCCGATGATTTCCGCGCCCCAATCGACGGCCATTTCGGCGGCCTGTTCCAGATACCGCAAGGCGCTGTCCGGATCAGAGAGGATCGACATTGAATCCATCGGAATCTGATACAGCCGTCCTTCGGTGATCTGACCGAGTTGCGAAGTCAGGCCCTTGAATTCATCCACAACGTGCGGAACAGGAATCGAGCTGTCCCCTTCCCTCCGCCGGGCCTCTTTCACGGCGCCGTGCAGGTGAGCACAGACGCTGAGGGGATCGACTCCCCAAAAAGTTTGCATCGCTCCATCGAAATCCAGATCCATTAACGCGGCCGACTCCTTCGAGATCGGATGTATCATGAACGCGAATTTCATCGGTTTTCCTCTCGCCACTCACTGCAGATGCAGATCAAGAAAATGCACTTGCCGGTTGGCAACATCGGGTTGCGAATCAATGCGTGGTGCATGGAATTCAGTCTAACCAGCCTCACCCGCGATTTGAAAGCGGCGAAACAGAAGCCACTGCCATTTCTTCCAATGTCTGTCGGCAGATTCGCCCCGATTTGCCTGACCGTACCCCGTTTGAGCGGCGACCGCGGTTGATCGCCCGCTTTTGTCGGCGATGTGGGAGTCGGCATCCGCTTCGGTTACCGCCACAGGAGGTGCAACTTCGATCGAGCCGGGATGTCAATGGGGGCATTCATCCACTGTAGCACGAGGGAATGGTCCGGCGGGTGCGGCACAAACACGTTTCGCAACAGGGGCCAGATCGGCGTGTCGCCGCATCGCAGCTTGAGCGCCAAGATTGCGTCCTGCGCCATCATGCGCGACAGGGCGTCGTTGATCAGCCGCGACTGACCAATTCCGGTCGCGTCACGAAACGCGATCACGTCGAAGACTCCCACGTTCTCGACGGTTCTGGCCTGGAATGGCAACACATGAAAATTGACAAGCCCCGTGACCCTCCCCGACTCTTCCAGCACGAGCGTCTGGCTGACGGGACTTCCCGCCAGATGATGGAGTAGCGTCTCGGGAGTCCAATGGATCGCGAGTGCCGCCGCCTGTTGCGACGCTTGAACCAACTGCAGGCAGGCATTCAGTTCCTCAGGGACGAACTCCCGGATCAACGGAACATTCGCCGACGGGCTGCGAACGCGGAGCAGTGGCACTGCCATGCGAGCGAGCACGCCTTCGAGTCGGCTGTAATGCCAGCGGGCAAATCGATCGGGTGACAGAACCCGCGCCCACAATCCCAGCGTCTTGAGAAAGACTTTGCTCGGGGAATTCGCATTGGGTCGCTCTGCCAGGGAGTGTGATCCCAAATAACGGTAGCTGACCATCAGTTCCGATCCGTTGGCTTGCTGGCGTCGGATTCGCTCCTGATCCAAGGCCGGGGCGATCCCTTTCCTCTGATGATCCGGATGAACGGACAACCAACTCCAATGCGATCCCGGTACGACGCCGTTTGGCGTTCGGAACGAGTAATCTGTTCCTGACGAGACACCGACCAGGGTCGATCCCTCATAGGCTGCCAGAAGATTGTCCCCGACACCCGTCGATTCCTGGCGAAATTGCCATCGAAAGTAATCCGCCGTCCATCGAGGAAACACCATTTTTCCAGCGTAGGAACGACTCCACACCATCCCCACAAAATCCGTCAATTCCTCGGCTGATCCCGTATAGGGTTCGATAGACACCATGAGCAATCACCTTCGAGACTGGTCTGCCGTTTGGAACGTTTCCGAACAACGAGGACACAACGTTTGTTCTCGAATATCCAAATACACAGCAGTGGGAGCAAGCGACGACTTGTTGTCGGATGGAATGCCCACAAGGAGGCGACGACGTGTTCGCGATGCCGACGAGCGTGGGACACTGCCTGACGGTGCCTCAGCCCGGACAACTCCGATTGCCGCCGTTCGGCGACATCGGGGCGTTCCAATCGGGCCGCACGCGCTCAGCGTTCGCGCCACAGGATGTCGTCCGCGATGCCGAGGCTCTGTTGGACGTCCGCGATCTCCGCGCGAAACCGCTTCGCATCAAGCGGGTAGCCCTGCGTCGGCCGCAGTCCCTCCATCCGCTCGCCCCAGAAGCGGTTGAACCGGTGCATGGCCAGCTCCCGCAGGTACTTCGCCGTCATCGACGCGAGGGCCACCGGCCCGTGCTCCTCCGCGCGAGGCTGGAACCGGATCTCGCAGTCGCCCATCCGATAGACGCTCCGGTCCGCTCCCTCTTCCAGACAGACCACCGTTCGTTCGGGAAAGGCTTCCGCGAGGAGCGGCTCGTACCGGTTGCGGCCGCCGTGCTTGTCCGCCATCACGAGCACTTCGCCCTGGCGAGCCAGCGGCCCCGCGCGGCGAAGAACCTGCAGGGCGATGCGGGAGGTTGCGGCCGCCTTGTTGTCGTAGCGGCGGACGAGGCGGTTGAATCGTTCCGGCTCGACCACGTCCGCGCAGATCGAGACCAACCTCACCCCCAACCGTTCGCACAGCGCCTGCCACGGTGCCGCGAGACTCGCGTCGCACGACGTGACCGGCAGGATCGGGTCGTCCCCCTCGTACCACGGCGGCGGCGCCTCGCCATCGCGAGCCGTCTCGATCGGAGACCGTGCCGCCGACAGTTCCGCCGGACCGAACAACGACCGCGCGGCGGGAGCCGGGACGCGGATCTCCCTCTCGACGCTTCGTCCCGGCGGCTCCACTGGCGGCGTCGGACCGGGGACCGAGGCGACCGGGGAACCGCAGAGGACGTCACAGAGGTCGCCCAACGTCGTCGCCACCACGCCACACAGCCGCAGTGCCGTCCACACGCCGCGCTCCAATGACGCGATCCCGCTCCCGGGTTGAAACACGCGCTTCGAGTCGGCCACATGCAGCCGCGGGTCGTTCGCACCCGGCGTCGGGGTCAGCACCGTGTCGAACGCCGTCCAGAAATCGAAGCCGCCCGGGGGCGAGGGGACCTCCCACACCGTGGCCGCCACGACGAACGGCCCCAGGTTCGGACCGAGGCCCGCTTCATCCATGCCGATCAGCAGAGCCACTCCACTTCCCTTTTAAGGTAATGCGGTCTCAGACGGTGAACTTCGAACCGAAGCGGCCGACAAGCCCATCGACTAACTCGCCGACGGCACCATACCGTGTTCCATCGGCCGCCGTAACCGTGTCGCTTTCCGTCCCGTCCCGTCAGGTGTCACCGTCGAGCCCGCTCGTCCGCGTTGATACCCGAGCCGCTCGACATTCTGTTTCAATCACGTTGGCTCGCGGTATAGTCGTCGGCGGGAGAAGTTGATGGATCTCGTCTGGCAATCCTCCGTTTTGAACCGGCGTCCGCCACGGCGTCTCGGGGTGACCGAGTGGCTGCTCGTCGCCGCGAGTTGTTGGTGCGGAGCCATCGGCTGCGGAGGCTCGACCGCCGATCCGCCCTACTCAAACAATCCCTCGGTCGTCGAGCGGACCGCACCGCCCGCCGGTCCCTCCACCACGGACGTTTCGCCCGCCACCACCGACGTCGAGCCCTGGTTCATCGACGACACCGAGCGACTCGGGCTCGTCTTCCAGCACGACCCCGGCGTCACGGGCGAGTTGTTGCTCCCCGAGGTCATGGGGAGCGGTGCCGCACTGTTCGATTGCGACAGCGACGGCGATCTCGATCTGCTCCTGGTGCAGGGTGGGCCGCTCGACGACGCGACCCCCCGGCCCGGCGACACAACCGCCCCGCCCGGCGACGCTACGCGGCGCGACCGGCCCAACCATCGGCTGTTCCGCAACGACCTCGATGCGAGTGCCGGCCGGCCCCTCAAGTTCACCGACATCACCGAGTCGTCCGGAATCCAGTCCGTCGGCTACGGGATGGGAGTCGCGACCGGCGACTATAACAACGACGGTCTCGTCGACCTCTATATTACGAGTCTCGGTTCCAATCAGTTGCTCCGGAACCTCGGTGGAGGCAAATTCCGCGACGTGACGCAGGCCGCGGGGGTCGATGATCGTCGCTGGAGCACCTCGGCGACGTTCTTCGACTACGATCGCGACGGCTGGCTCGATCTCTTCTGCACCAACTACGTCGACTTTAATCAAGAGAAGTCACCGAAGTGTCACGGCCCCAGCAGTGCGCGAGATTACTGTGGCCCCGATGCGTTCTCGGCCGTTTCCAGTTCGCTCTTTCGGAACTTGAGGAGCGGCCGGTTCGAGAATGTTTCCGAATCGGCTGGCTTTCATTCCGCCTTCGGAGCCGGTCTGGGAGTCGTGGCCTCCGATCTCAACGGCGACGGCTGGTGTGACCTCTACGTCGCCAACGATGGCGATCCCAACCAGTTGTGGCTCAACGACGGGGGGCGGGGAACGTTCACCGAGGACGGCCTGCTGGCGGGCGTCGCCCTTAATATCAACGGTCAGGCGGAGGCCGGGATGGGAGTCGACGCCGCCGATGTCGACGGCGACGGCAAAGAGGACCTCTTTATCACCCATCTGACCGGCGAATCCGACACGCTTTATATCAACGTCGGCGGCGGGCTGTTCGAGGACCGGACAGTCGCGTTCGGGCTGCGTGCTCCGACGCTCTCCTCCACTTCCTTCGGCACCCGCTTCCTCGATTTCGATCACGACGGCGATCTCGACCTGTTCGTGATGAACGGTGCGGTCCGCTTGCAAGAGAGTCTGGTCGTCGGGGGGGCCGCCAATCCGCTCGGGCAGACCAATCAGTTGCTCCGGAACGACGGACGGTCGGGTTTTCGCGACATCAGCCGCTCGGCGGGACCGGCGTTTGCCCCGGTGGGGGTGTCGCGGGGAGCGGCCGTCGGAGACGTCGACTATGACGGCGACCTCGACCTCCTGATCACCAACAACGGCGGCCCGGCGAGGCTGCTGCTCTCGACGGCCGCCGCGCGCACGCACTGGCTCGGCCTGCGTCTCGTCGATGCCATCCACAAATCCGACGTCCTGCAGGCGCGAGTCAAAATCACCGGCCCCCACGGCCCGCCGATCTGGCGACGAGTCCACACGGACGGCAGTTACCTCAGCGCCAGCGACCCGCGCCTGATCGCGGGGCTGGGACAGAGCACCTCACCGAGCGAAGTCACCGTCTATTGGCCCGACGGCCTGATAGAAACCTGGTCTAGTTTGCAATCGGACAGATATCACACCCTCCGCCAGACGACAGGCCAACGATCCAAGCCCTGAACCAAGCCGTCTGTCACCAAACCATTTCCATCGGCACTCTTCCTTCGTGACCTTCGTTTCCTTCTGTTCAAATCCGGAATGAACAGAAGGAAACGAAGGTCACGAAGGAAGAGATTGGTTTGTAATTAATCCTGATCAGGACGTGTTCCACTGTTGGATGTCGGATGACTGTGAGAGGATGTGTGCTGTCTGTGGCGATAAGCTGTCCGATTGTGACAATCAAGGAGCGTGCCATGTATCGCTCGTGGATTATATTGTGTCTCTACCTCTGTTCGGCGAGTCTCGGGTGGGGCGATGAGCCGGTCGGGGGCTCCGCACCAAAGCCCGTTGCCGCTCCTCCCGTCATCGATCTCCAGCGTCTCGAGCCGCAGGTGGCCGAGCAGTTGCGTTCCGTCCAGACGCTGCTCATCGAGCTGACCTCCAAGCCGGGCACGACCGACAAACAGCGGGCCGACGCCTACGGGGAGTTCGGTCGACTGCTCCATGCCTACGGTTATGCCGAGGAAGCGGTCGTCTGTTACCGGCAGGCGACGGTCGGGCAGCCGGATGAGCCGCGCTGGTGGCATTTGTGGGGCTGTGCGGCGGAGTCGGCCGGGACCCTCGACGATGCCGAGCGGGTTTTTCGTCAGGCTCGGAAATTAAAAGGGGACAATCGCGCGACCGGCATCCGGTTGGCGAACGTGCTGCGGCAGATCAATCGGCGCGAGGAGGCCAAGCGGCTCTTCGGCGAGGTTCTAAAGCTCGACGAGAAGCAGGCTGCGGCGCACGCGGGACTCGGCAACGTCGCCTTGGAGGAGCGCGATTATCAATCGGCCATCACTCATTTAAACCGGGCGGTCGAACTCGCCCCCGGAGCCACGAGGCTGCACTATTCGCTCGCGATGGCGTATCGCGGAGCCGGCGATCTCGACCGCGCCCGGAGTCATCTTCGTCTCCGGGGAGACATCGGGCTGAAGCCGGACGATCCGTGGTTCGACGAGCTGTCGCAACTGCTGCGCGGGGTCAACGTCCATCTGAACCGGGGAAAGATCGCCCTCGCCGCGGGGGCGGTGAAGGACGCCGTCGCCGAATATCGGCTGGCCGTCGCCGCCGATGACGACAACGTCACCGCCCATACGAATCTCGCGGTCGCCCTCGTTCGGCTCCAGCAGTTTGATGAGGCGATCGAGCAGCTCGAAGAGGCGCTCCGGATCGACCCACGCAATAAATCGGTCCTGTATAACCTCGCCAGCCTCCGTGCCAACCGGGGCGACCTCGTCAGGGCGGCCATCTTGTTCAGCAGACTGCTCAAAATCGACCCGCAAGACCTCGACGCCCACCGGCAACTGGCGCAGGTCCGCGTCAGTCTAAACCAACCGGACGAAGCCATTGAAATCCTGAACACCGCCCTGTCACTCGCCCCCAGCGATGAGGCCACCATCCTCCAACTCGCCGCCGTCTTGTCGTCACAGCAGCAGTATGAGGAGGCTGGAAAGCTGCTCATCGACGCTCATCGGCGTTTCCCCGACCGGGGTTTGACGGCCCACGCCCTCGCCCGGCACTGGGCGAGTTGTCCCGACGCCAAACTGCGGAACGGCCGGCAGGCCGTCCCCCTCGCGCAGAGCGTCTACGACGCCCAACCGACGGTCGAGCACGGCGAAACCCTCGCCTTGGCCCTCGCCGCCGCCGACCGCTTCGACGAGGCGATCCGCTTGCAGAAACAACTGATCGTCGCCGCCAAAAAACAGTGGGCCGGCAAGCTCATCGAGCGCCTCCAGGCCAACCTCGACCGCTTCGAGCAACACCAACCGGGCCGCTAGCAGCGTCATCTGCAAAACCGGAAGACGGAATTTAACCACAGAGGCACAGAGAAAACAGAGAGGGGAGTCCGGCAACCCAATGGGCGTGCTCTTCCTCTTACTCATCATCTTACTCATAATCATAATCTTACTCCTCCCTCCCTCCGACTCTCACCGTCAAGAGGAGTATGAGTAAGATGATGAGTAAGATGATGAGTAAGAGGTCGCAGAAAACGCCGTCACCCGCAACAAGGGTCAAGAGGTCTACTTCCGGATCGCCCACAGTTGTTGGAAGGTTCGCATATAGATCGTCCCGTTACTGATGACGGGGGACGAGGCCTGGTCCTCACCGAGATCGTTGACCGCGAGGATCTTAAAGGCTCGCCCCGTCTGGAGGACGTGGACCTTGCCGTCCCGGGCGGTCAGATATAACCGGCCGTCGGCATAAACGGGCGAGGCCCGGTGACGCTGACGGTGGGTCGCCTCCGTATAAACTTCCTTCCCGGTCTTCACTTCCAGGACCGTGATGTTCCCATTCTCCATGCAGAGATACGCGAGATCGTCCACGATCACCGGTGTCGGGACATCGGGGGTCTTCTTCCAGGACCAGACGCGCCGGGCGGCGTCGTGGGTGATGTCTCCCGTGCCGTCGGGACGGATACAGATGACCGGGTGCTGCTTGGCGGAGGGGGCGATGATCAGTCCCGGCACCGCGACCGGCGAGGCGACGAAGCGGAGCGTCCGATCGTAGGCCAGAACTTCATCATCGCGGCGGTTGAGGCCCCCGCACCGCCACAATTCGTGCCCATCCTGCAGGTCGTGCGCGATGATGAAGTCGGCACCGTGCGTGAGCAGGAACTTGGTCGGCCCATCCTGGTAGAGCATCGCCGAGGCGTAGGAGTGTTCGTTCTCGGCGACGGCGTCGCTCGGCCGATCGACCCGCCAGACCTGCTTCCCGGTGGCCCCGTCGATCGCGACGACGCACGCTTCCCGCGTCTTGGCGTCCCCGTCCCCGTGGATCAGTTGCAGGAATAAAACGCCTCCGTCGAGGACCGGTGTGGAGCTCATCCCGAACTGAATATTAAACTTGCCGTATCGGTCCTGAACGTTGAACTTCCAGACTTCTTTCCCTTCGACCGTATAACACGCCAGCGAACCCTCGCCCATAAAGGTCCAGACGTGCCGGCCATCCGTCACCGGTGAGGGGGACGCGGAGTTCCCCTCGTCGCCCCGGGCCTTCTGGTTGCCCTGCGCGACGACCTGCTGCCACAGCAGCTTCCCGTTCGTGCCGATCGCCATCAACAGGAGCTCGTTCGCGTCGTTGACCGAGGTCAGGAAGATCCGCTCGCCCCAGACCACCGGCGTCGCTCCGGCCGGTCCCGGCAACGGGAGCTTCCACGCGACGTTCTGCGAGGGAGACCATTCGACCGGCAGGTTTTTCTCGGTACACAACCCGTTTCCCGTCGGCCCCCGCCAGCTCGGCCAGTTGTCGGCGAAGAGGTTGGAACAGCACAGGGCCAGCGCGGCGACGACCGTTGAGACAGCAAGCGGCTTCATGCGGAAAATCCTCGGGCGGGAGTGGAATGGCGGGAAGGCAAAGTCGGGCGAAAGTGTGGCAGCGGCTCGCGAACGAGTCAACGCCCGCAGCCCTTCGCCGACGAAGAGGGTGCCATCGTTATTTGGTGGTCGTCTTCCGGTCCCCTCGCCCCCGTCTTCGGGGGAGTGGGTTAGGGTGCGGGGGCCAGACGGTCGAGAGACGTTGGAATTGGTGATCCCAACAGGAGTCGGTCGTCGTCAGTCCGGCGGTCACTCTGCCTGAAGCGAATCCCCCCACACCCTAACCCTCTCCCCCCGAAGACGGGCGGGAGAGGGGACAAG
>JANODP010000297.1:0-19303 GCA_031412755.1 Schlesneria sp.
CGCGCCCTCTATTTGGTTTTGTCTTGGGTTTGGCGGGTGGGGGGTCGGTTTGTCCCCTGATGGGGGTTTCATTCGATTTGTGGCCTCATTCTGGGCACTCACGCCCCCCGCTCCGAAACATCTTTACCGAGGTCACATCATGCGACGAGTCAACACCGGTGGCGGCTGGCCCGCGATGCTTTACACCTGGCGCAAGGCGCGCGAGGTCGGCGGGGTTTGGAAGCTGTGGAAGGCGATGCGGTCCAAGAACGCCTGCAAGACCTGTGCGGTCGGCATGGGCGGGCAGCAGGGCGGGATGGTCAACGAACGGGGCGTGTTTCCCGAGGTCTGCAAGAAGTCGTTGCAGGCGATGGCGGCCGACATGCAGGGGGCGATCAAGCCCGACTTCTTTCAGACCTACTCGATCCCGCAGCTTCAGGCATTCTCACCCAGGGAACTGGAAACGAGCGGCCGGTTGACCCAGCCGATGCTCCACCGCAAGGGCGAGAACTATTATCAGCCGATCTCGTGGGACGAGGCGTTCGCCAGGATCATCGGCAAGCTGAAGGGGATCACTCCCGACGAGACCTTTTGGTATTTCAGCGGCCGCAGCTCGAACGAGGCCGGTTTCCTGCTGCAGGTCTTCGCACGCGTGTTCGGCACCAACAACGTCAACAATTGCAGCTTCTATTGCCATCAGGCGAGCGGCGTCGGGCTGAACAGTGTGCTCGGAACGGGCACGGCCACGCTGGTGCTGGAGGACGTCGATCGCGCGGACCTCGTGTTCATCATCGGCGGCAATCCGGCGAGCAACCATCCGCGGTTGATGTCCACGCTCAAGCACGTTCGCCGCCGGGGAGGCCACGTCGTCGTCATCAACCCGATCGTCGAAACGGGGCTCGTCAACTTCAGCGTGCCGAGCGATCCGTTCAGCCTCTTCTTCGGGACGAAGATCGCCTCGCTGTACGTGCAGCCGCACATCGGCGGCGACCTCGCATTGCTGACCGGCGTGGCGAAGCGGATCGTCGAGATGAACGCTCACGACGAAACGTTCCTCACCACATACTGCGATCACTGGCCGGCGCTGAAGGCGAATCTGGCGGCTCAGGATTGGAACGACATCTACCGCAAGGCGGGAGTCGGGCCGGAGGCGATCCAAGCCATTGCCACGCGCTACGCCGCTGCTGAAAACGTCGTCTTCACGTGGACGATGGGGATCACGCATCACACCTACGGGGTCGAGAACGTCGAAGCGATTGCCAATCTCGCGCTGCTGCGCGGCATGGTCGGCCGACCCAACGCCGGGCTGTTGCCGATCCGCGGGCACTCGAACGTGCAGGGGATCGGATCGGTCGGAGTGACCCCGAAACTGAGGGACGCGATTTTCGAGCGGCTGCAATCGGAGTACGGCCTGCAACTCCCGACGACCGCCGGCCTCGACACGATGGCCTGCATGGAGGCCGCGGCGCGGAAGGAACTGAAGTTCGGCTTCTGCCTCGGTGGGAACCTGTATGGCTCCAATCCCGACGCTACGTTTGCGAAACACGCGCTGGAACAGCTTGAGATGCTCGTGTACCTCAACACGACGCTCAACACCGGCCACGCGCAGGGCCTGGCCGACGAAACAATCATTCTGCCCGTGCTGGCCCGTGATGAGGAGCCGCAGGCGACGACACAGGAGTCGATGTTCAACTACATCCGGCTGAGTGACGGCGGCCCGGCGCGACACGCCGGGCCACGGAGCGAGATCGAGGTCATCGCCCGCATCGCCAGCGGTGTTCTGGGCAACGGAGGCCCCCTCGATTGGCAGTCGATGCAGGACACGAACCGCATCCGCGAAGCCATCGCCAAGGTCGTCCCGGGCTTCGGTGAAATCAAGGACATCGGCGAGACGAAGCAGGAATTCCAACTGCCCGGCCGGACGTTTCGCACGCCACACTTTCCGACAAAAACGGGACGTGCCCAGTTGCGAACTCACTCCCTTCCCGAGTTGGTTGGCAAACCAAACGAACTGCGGCTGATGACGATCCGCAGCGAGGGCCAGTTCAACACGGTCGTCTATGAAGAGTACGACCTGTATCGCGGCATCGACTCGCGCCACGTGATCCTGCTCCATCCCACCGACCTGTCGCGGTGCCAACTGCAACCGGACCAGCCGGTCACCGTCCGCAGCACCACCGGTGAGATGCACGGCGTGATTGCGACCGCGTTCGAGAACATCCGACCGGGCAACGCGGCGATGTACTATCCCGAATGCAACGTCCTCGTTCCGAGATCGTCCGATCCCCGCTCGCGCACGCCCGCGTTCAAGTCGATCCCGATCACCGTGGCCGCCGAACTCAATGCCGCACTGCCCTTGCACTCATCACGCGCGCGGTAGCATGAACGGTCAGGGGTCAGGCGCACACTTTCATCCTCCATCGGATTACGACAACCGTTGCGTGTCAGACATTCTCGCCAGCGCGGCGACGTCGCGCAGCTTGATCGGGAAGAGCGGCAGGGCGATCTCGGGGTCGAGCAATTGCGGGTGCCACATCTTTTCCCATTCGAGCGAGTACCAGCCGGAGTAGCCTCCGTCGAGCAGCAGTCTCATGCAGTCGATGGCGGGAAACTCACCGCCGCCGAATAGGACGTAGTCGGCGTGCAGGTGGCCGCTCATCAACTGGCTCGCGGCGCGGGCCGCCTCGGTCATCTCGGCCGTTTCTTCACGAGACGGCAGCGCGACGGAATCCTTCCAGTGCGTGTGCCGCGTCCACGGACGAAGCCGCTCGAACGTGTCTACCACGCGCTCGCCGTGAAACCGCCACGGATGATGCGTGTCCCACACCAGTCCGACCGACGGATGATCGACGCGGCGCATCACCTCTTCACACGGCGGCGAGGCGGAGAAGTCGCCGTGCGTTTCGAGCAGGATCTGGATGTTGGCCTGCGCGGCGACCTCGCCCAGCGCGACGAGGCCGTCGGCGATCTGCTGCATCGTCTGCGATCGGGCGGCTTCGTCGCCTGCGGGCAGGACATCGCCGAAGACCCGGATGAACTCGCCGCCGAGCGCGACGCAGAGATCGATGTAGCGGCGGCCGATGTCGAGTTGTTCGGCGCGCACGGTGGGCGACCCGTGATCGAAGCGGACGGACGACGCGAGGCCCGCCACCCGGAATCCCGTCTCGCTCAGTTCGCGCTGTCACTCGGGAAGCCGGCTCGGTTGGAGATCGGCAATCGCCAGCAGATCGGTCTCGCGTGAGAGCAATCGGATCTCGACCCCGTCGTACCCGAAGCCTGGTCCGAACCGCAGTACGTCATGCCACGACCAGTCGGGACAGGCGAGCGTCGAGAAGCTGATCTGAAGCGGAGAGTGCGTCACGGTGGGCTCCTCTGGGTAGCTGAATTCGCAAGAATTCAGTCAGTCCCGTGAAATCTGAACTCTTGCGAGTTCAGCTACTGCTTACTTTCCTCAGCGGGTCTACTTGGCTGGCGTTACCGCAGCGGTCGATTGAACCGGCCGGTGTTGGGCGTGACGTTCATGATCTGCAACTGCGTCTTCACGAACGCGAGATATTTCGGGTTCTCGTCCTCGAACAGCGTTTCGCCTCCCCGGCGAAACGCCTCTTCGAGGGCATCGGCCGCGTCGTCGAGTTGTCCGGTCTCCAGCAGGCATTGCCCGAGGCGCAGGTAAAGGAACGGATTGGCCTCACCGTCGGGATAGTCGAGCGCGTCGAGCAGCAGTTCAGCGGCGGTGCCGAATTCTTTCAGGCCGAAGTAGGCATCGCCGACCGACACCAGAATCCAGGTCGCCGCCGGCCACTGGTTCTGCGGTACGGGCAGCAGGTCCCACGCGGCCTGATATTTCTCGATCGCGTCGTCAAACTGGTCGATCCCCGCGAACCGATCTCCCTCACGGCAGAGATTGTCCACAAGCAGGGCGACGTCTTTCGGCAACTTGTCCATCTAAGGTCAGCCCTCCGCCGGACGGTTGGCCTGTCGGCGCGAGCGGAGTTCGTCGAGCCGTCGCTTCAATTCGGCTTCCAGGCCCCGCTCGACCGGCTCGTAGTAGCGGGCGTCGACGCCGAGATAGTCCTGGGCGACCCAGCCTTCGGGCGCGTCGTGCGGGTATTCATAGCCCTCTCCGTGTCCGAGCCGCTTCGCTCCCGCGTAGTGCTGGTCGCGCAGATGAACGGGGACCGGGACGGTGCGTTGATGTTTCACGTCGTCCATCGCGGCGTCGATCGCCTTGATGGCCGCATTCGATTTCGGTGCGAGGGCCAGGTACGTCACCGCTTGTGCCAGGGGGATGCGGCACTCGGGGAGACCGATGAACTCGGTCGCGTCGGCCGCCGCCTGAGCGAGGATCAGTCCCTGCGGGTCTGCGTTGCCAATGTCCTCAGCCGCCGAGATGACGATCCTCCGGGCGAGAAATCGCGGGTCTTCTCCCGCTGCCAGCATGCGAGCCAGCCAGTAGACCGCCGCATCGGGATCGCTGCCGCGAATGCTCTTGATCAGAGCGCTCGCCGCATCGTAGTGCTCGTCACCGTCGGCGTCGTAGCGGATCGACTTCCTCTGAATCGATTCCTCGGCCGTCGCGAGGTCCAGCGTCTTGTTGTCGGCCGACAGCGACAGCACGCCCACCTCCAAAGCCGACAGCGCGCGTCGAGCGTCTCCGTCGCAGATCGTCGCCAGAAACTGAATTGCCTCGGGCGTGGCCGTGACCGCGTGCTTCCCCAGCCCGCGGTCCGTGTCCTTCAATGCCCGCTGCAGCAGCGCCGCGATGTCGTCCATCGACAGCGGCTGAAGCTCGAAGATCTGGCTGCGGCTGAGCAGCGGCGCGATGAGGGCGAAGAACGGATTGGCCGTCGTCGCAGCCACCAGGGCGACGATTCCCTCTTCGACATCGGGCAGCAGGACGTTTTGCTGGGTCTTGTTGAAGTGATGCAGTTCGTCGATGAACAGCACCGTGCGCTGGCCCCCCGCCGCGACGTCGTCCCGCGCCCGGTCGAGAACCTCGCGCAGTTCCTTCACTCCCGCCGCGGCGGCATTGAGCGAGCGAAAGGTCCGTTTCGTGTGTTTGGCGATCAACTCGGCCAGCGATGTCTTGCCGGTTCCCGGCGGACCGTAGAAGACGACCGAACTGACGCGGTCGGCTTCGAGGAGTCGCCGCAGCAGTTTGCCGGGGCCGAGGAAATGCTGCTGGCCCGCGAATTCCTCCAGCGTGCGCGGTCTCATGCGGGCGGCCAACGGTCGCACGGCGTCGCGGTGCTCGGCTTCGAGCCGGTCGAACAGTGCCATGAGAACCGCGGGCCTCGCAAGAAATCGGGCAGCCGTCGTCCATCATGCCGGGAGTGAGTCGACTCGCCGCCGATGGGGACCGGTCCCGCTCGATGTCGCGGGACAGAAAAAAGAAACCTCCGCCTGTGCCGGTCGGGACCGCTGTTCTGAACCCGGAAGTCCAGGGGGAAGCCGCCGACCCGGGTTGCGTCATCCGGAAGCGACCGAAGCCTCTTCGCGGACAGACACGCGGCCAAATCGAGCCGACTTCCTTAAAACTAATTTGTAGGGTTAACGCACTTGTTCCGTATCGAACACCGCAGAGGTTCCTTGGACTCAAATGAATCCGAGGCCGATGCTAGCGTGCGCGAATGGCACATTCAAGACGGCGTCCCACGGTTGTCTGGCAGTGTCCTGATTTGGGAATTCCCATTCGTCGTCTCCTTCAATTCGTCGAATCCCCAGCCTTTCTCGAATGGAAGAGGTTCGACGAATTGAAGGAGACGACGAATGAAACCGGTAGTGCCGCCCCTTCAGGGCTTGGGATTCACGGAAACCACCACCCGGGGCGGCGCTCCCGTTGGTCGCTTGCCCCGGGCTGGCATAACGTCGCCCCTTTTGGGGCTGAAATCCCAAACAGCGCAACTTCAAAACTTGCGCGTCGGGCCAGTTGATCCTGTCGTTGGCCGCGCAGATAACACGATGCGGTGCGGATCGATAGGCGTCGCGATTTTGGCGCCGTTCGTTTCCCACGGAAAGATGCCGACGCGCGGCACAACCCCTCTTTCCGCGCCAATCGTTGCCGAGGGAAGAGTCTTGACTCCGCGACGGGTTGGTGCATCCGCGCAACGTCGGCCCGTGACCTATGTTTCCGGATGACAGCGCGGGCCGAGGGTTCGCGCATTCGGAACGGTCGTGCGCACCGGGCACACCCCGGCGGACAGGCATCATGCAAGACAAGTCGCTCGCCAAACTGGCGTTCGCACTGTTTCTGCTGACGACGGCGACGCTGTTTCTGCGTCCGGCCGAGCTGTTCCTTTGGCTGGCCGATGCCCCGATCTACGAAGTCCTGATCCTCTCCACGCTGGCCCTGACGTTTCAATCCGTGATCGGGCACTTTCGCCAGTTCATGCTGGCTCGCCAGCCGATTTCGCTGTGCGTGCTGGGCGTGTTCCTGGCGATCGGCATCTCGCACCTGCAGTACATCTACGTGGGAGGCGTGATCGACTCGGGCACTCTGTTCCTCAAGACGCTGATCTACTTCGGACTGCTCGTGACGGTGGTCAACACGTCCTCGCGGCTCAAGGTCTTTCTGCTGACGGTGACGGTCTGCTCCACGACGATGGTGACGCTGTGCGTCCTCGACTTCCATGAGATCATCGACTTCGAATTCATCGTGCATCTCGATGACATGGAGGGCTTCGACGAGGACGAAGAGGAGGTGATCACCATCCGTCGCATGCGCGGAACGGGCATCTTTCAAGACCCGAATGATCTGACCATGGTGATCTGCGCGACGGGCGTCCTGTGTTCGTTTTTTCTGACCGATCCCCGCGCCAGCCGACTGCGTCTGGCCTGGCTGATCCCGATGGCGGTGTTGCTGATCGGGATGCTCGACACGGGGTCGCGCGGCGGGTTGTTGGCGTGTGGTTTGGCCGGCATGACGCTGCTGGCGGTGCGATACGGGGGCCGGGTGGCGATCGTCGCGGCCGTGATGGCGGCGTGTTTGATTCCGTTCGCGGCGGGGCGTCAGGCCGACATCAGTCTCGAAGAGGGAGGGACCGGTCAGGAGCGAATCCAGTTGTGGCGCGACGGCTTTCAAGAGTTGAAGTCGCCCGCGCTGCTGTTCGGAACGGGCCAGGGTTCGTATGCCGACATCGCCGGGCTGGTGGCGCACAACTCGTTCATCCATGCCTATGTCGAGCTGGGACTGTTCGGCGGGACGATGTTCTTTGGTTGTTTCTTCTTCGCGGGGATGCAGCTCTATCGAATGGGCCGGCTGGCCGAACCGGTGCAACACCCCGAACTGGCGCGGCTGCGACCGTTCATGTGTGCGCTGCTGGCGGGCTGGGTCACGTCGATCATGTCGCTGTCCCGGTGTTACGTCGTTCCGACCTATTTGATCCTGGGGATCGCCGCGTCCTATTTGAATCTCGTCTGGATTTACACCGAGTCGGGCGAACCGCTCGTGATCTGCAATCGAGGGCATGCCGTGCGACTGGGCTTCGCCAGCGCGACGGCCTTCAGCGGACTGTACCTGTTCACCGCCCTCATGGCCCGGTAATGCCGACCGGGAACCACAGCACACGGTCAGGGCAGACCGATCAATCAACCGGCTCTCATAGAAACCGAACGACATGACTGTCACGATAACCCACGACGCTGCCGCAGTGCCGGGCCGACCACCGGCGAAGACGGGGCCGCTGCGCCTGGTGCTGCTCGGCTCGACCGACCGCGTTGCGGCGATGGTTCATTGGCGCAAGATCGAGGCTGCGCTGTCCAACCGCCGGCTGATGTGCTCGTCCATTTGGACCGAAACGTGGCTCAATCACTACGGTGCGCTGGTGCCACATCGGTTTGCGGTCGCACACCGGAACGGAATCGCCTGCGGAATGGCGCTGCTCACGTGCGGCGTCCAACAGCACGACGGACCGTTGCAAATGAGCACCTGGCATGTGGGAACGGCCGGTGAGCCGGACGCCGACTCCGTCTGCATCGAATACAACTCGCTTCTGGTCCGTGACGTGGATCGCACGGAGTTTTTCCGCCAACTCCTGGCCTGGATCAACACCCAGTCCGACTGCGATCAGACGCACCTCGATGGGTTCGCATTCGACGAAGTTGTGTCGTTGTTGAAGGGCAACCCGCAGGCACTCGTCACGCGAAGGCCGTCACCCTATTTCGATCTGCGGGCAGCACGCGAGGCCAACGTCGAACCGATTGAACTTTTGGGTCGAAGTACGCGATACACACTCCGCCGATCGATGCGTCAGTTGGGGCAGCCCACCGGCGAATGGGCCGCTTCCGCCGAGCGGGCCGAGGAAATGTTGCACCGGATGATCGAGCGACATCAGGCACGCTGGATCGCCCTCGGTGAACCGGGTTCCTATGCCAGCCGCCGGTTTCGCGAGTTCCATCTGGAACTCGTCCATCGTCTTGTCCCGATCGGAGCGATGGGGATGTATCGCGTGACATCGCCTACCGGAATCCTCGGATGCGCACAGGTCTTCATCGATGACAACCGGGTGCTGTTGTACCAGAGCGGCTGGTCTCCGCGGCCCGGAAATGTGAGTCCTGGATTGGTCGTCGATTATTTGTGCCTGGCCGAATGCCAGCGTCGCGGCCTCGATCAGTTCGACTTTATGGCGGGTGAGTCCGACTACAAGCGACACCTCTCGACACACGAGGCCGAACTGGCGTGGGTCGTCTGGCGTCAACCCCGATTGAAACATGTGGTGCTCGCCTCCCTGCGCACCGTCAAGCAGTTGCTCAAGCGTTTCGAAGCCACCTACTCCGCCGCGCCACCCGCACCCGAAACCAAGTCCCTTCCAGACGCCGCAGGCGAGCATTGAAGGATCATCGCGAGATGTCTGTTGCCGAACTCACTCCCGCCACCCGCACGGCCGCTTCCTCGGCGAAGCGACCGCTGCGCGTCTGTCACGTCAGCTTGACGCTGAAGACCGGCGGACTCGAACGAATCCTGACCGACATCGCGCGTCATCACGATTCCGCCAAGACCGTCACCGAGTTCCTCGCCATTCGCGAAGTCGGGCGGTTTGCCGATGAGATTCGCCGCACGGGATGTCACGTCCATCTGCTGCAACCGGCGGGACGCATCGGTCAGATCAGCCAGATGGTGAGGCTGTTTCGCGAAGGCCGCTTCGATGTCGTGCATACTCACAACACGTATCCGCATCTGTACGCGAGCCTCGCCGCGCGGCTCGCCCGCGTGCCGGTCGTCGTCAACACGCGACACGGGCAACGGGCGGGGCACGGTTGGAAATCGCGCACGCAGTTTCGCTGGGCGAGCCATCTGGTCGACCGCATCATCGCCGTGTCGGACGACGCCGCGCGGTTGTGCGTCGAGGCGGATGGAGTCGCCCCGCGCAAAGTGACTCGCATCTGGAACGGCATCGATCTGGGCGACTTCTCGTTCACCGGTCCGGTCGCCTCTCCGATCGCCATCTCCGTCGCCCGCCTCTCGGCCGAGAAGGACTTTCCGACACTGCTGCGCGCCGTCGCGCTGGCCCTCCCCGAAGTCCCCGACCTGCAACTCAAGCTGGTCGGCGACGGACCCGAACGCGCCAACCTCGAACGCCTGACGCGCGAGTTGGGCATCACGAGTGGCGTGGAATTCCTCGGCGAGCGGACCGACGTGCCACGCCTCCTCGCGCAGGCCGGCTTCTTCGTCTCGTCGTCGCTGACGGAAGGGATCTCGCTGACGCTGCTCGAAGCGATGGCGGTCGGCCTGCCGGTCGTCGCCACCGCCGTGGGAGGCAACTCCGAAATCGTGGCCGAGGGTGTGACGGGGCAACTCGTCCCACCCGCCGATCCCGCAGCGCTGGCCCGGGCCATCGTGACCTTCTGCCGCACCGAAGACCGCTGGCCCGCCTTCGGCCAGGCCGGCCGAGACCGCGTCGCCGAACACTTTGAAGTCCACCGCATGGTTTCCGACTACGAACGCCTGTACCGAGAACTGCTTTTTGGAAAGTCATTTGTCATTAGTCATTAGTCATTGGGAACTGACTTCTGACTTCTGACTTCTGACCCTCAACCTTCAACCCTCGACCATCAACCATCATGTACGGCCAACTCTACCGACACGTTCTGCTGCCCCTGTTCGATGGCGTCATCAAAGGACGTCGGACGATCGCGCACTGGCAGCGGGCGGAGGAGACTCAGTGGTGGAGCCGCGCGCAGTTGGAGGAACTCCAACGGACGTCGCTTCGCGCGCTGCTGCAACACGCCGCCGCCACCTGTCCGTACTACGGCGAGCAATGGCGCGAGCGGGGTCTGAGTCCGCAACTCGTGCGGTCGCTCGACGACTTCCGCGCGTGGCCGCTCATCACGCGAGACACCATCCGTCGCCACCGCATCAAAATGCGAACGACCAGTCCGGACGTGCGCCGCATGACCAAGGCGACCGGCGGTTCGAGCGGCGAGCCGTTGCAGTTCGATCTCGACAGCGGCAGCAACGACCGCCGCACCGCCATGATGTATCGGGGCTACGGCTGGGCCCACGGGGCTCCGGGAACCAGGCAACTGTTCATCTGGGGCACGGCGCTCGGCAGCGTCCCGAAATGGAAGCGGCTCAAGATGGATCTGCATCACGCCTTCGACCGGCATCTCGTGCTGAGCTGCTTCGAGTTCACACCCGACAAGATGCGGCAGCACTGGGAACGGATGAATCGCTACCGCGCCGAAGTGATCGTCGCCTACACGAACCCACTCTACGAGTTCGCACGGTTCCTGAAGCGCGAATCGCTCGTTCCGGTCTCACCCCGCTCGATCATTGTCGGGGCCGAGAAGCTGCACGACTTCCAGCGATCGCTGATCGAGGACGTGTTCCGCGCGCCGGTCTTCGAAACGTATGGCTCCCGCGAGTTCATGCTGATCGGGGCCGAATGCGACCAGCACGCCGGACTGCACCTGAGCATGGAGAACCTGCTGGTCGAGATTCTGGACGACGACGGTTCGCCGACACCGGCCGGCCAGGAGGGAAACGTCGTCATCACCGACCTGTTCAACTACGGAATGCCGTTCGTGCGGTACGTCAACGGCGATCGAGCCGTCGCGGGCTTCGAGACCTGTTCGTGCGGACGCGGCCTGCCGCTGTTGCGCAAGGTCGTCGGCCGGCAACTCGACACGCTCGAGACTCCCGACGGTCGCAAGATTCCAGGCGAATTCTTCCCGCACCTGCTCAAGGAGTTTCCGGCCATCCGCCGGTTCCAGGTCGTGCAGGAGAAGACCGAACAAATCACGTTGAAACTGGTCGTCGAGGGGGGCCTCACGCTCGCCGAACGCGAACGACTGCTGAACGAAGTCCGCCGTTGCACGGGCACGGTGGTCGAGATCCAACTGCAACTGGTCGACGACATCCCGCTGACGAAGGCGGGCAAATTGAAAGTGGTCGTCAATGCTGTGTGAGAAGCAGTCATTAGTCATTGGTCATTAGTCATTAGTCATTAGGAATTCACCAATGACCAATGACCAATGACCAATGACTAATGACTAATGACTAATGACTAATGACTAATGACTAATGACCATGTTTGAACCATCCAACCATCACCTGTTCTCGAACGCCGAGTCGCTGCTGCGATGCGCGGTCCCGCGCGTCGTGCCGATCGACGCGGCGGTCCGGCAGCATCTGTCGCAGGCTTACTGGGACTGGCAGTCCCTGTTTGAGCGCGATCCCCACGCCAACCCGCTGCAACACGCGGACTATGTGCTGGCGGAGTTGGATGGTGCGCGGGCCGGTTCGAAACTGGAGCCGGTGTTGTTGCGAGCGGGAACAGCCAGTGAGTGCGGGGCACTCGGCATCCTGGTTCCCAAAGACATTCGCACCGGGCAGGTGGGCGGGATCGGACCGAGCTGGATGCTGCACGGGCTGCGTCTGGCGGGGGGGCGATTTCTGAGCGAGCACGAATCGTACGAGTCGCAAGCGTCGCTGCTGGTCGCGGCGACTCGACATTGCCAGACCGCGGGAGCCGACTTCCTGTTGATCGAGGATCTGGACGAGCGTTCTCCACTCTTCGGAGCCGTGAAAAATGACACGGTTCACGGCTGTCGGCTGTTCGCCTCGCACGAGGTTCAGCCGCGCTGGCGCATCCGGTTTCCCGCGACCGCCGACGAATACTGGCAGGGTTTCTCCAGCCGCGCGCTCAGCAAGCTCCGTCGCAGTTTGAAGAAGTTCGGCAACGTGCGACTCGAACGCATCACGAGCCTCGAACAGCTTCCCGAATTCCTGCGGGCCGCGCACGAGATCTCGCAGCAGAGTTGGCAGTCGCGGCAGTTCGGTCTGCGAATTCGCAACGACGAAGCCGAGCTGCGTCAGATGTCGATCCTCGCCCAGCAGGGCTCGCTGCGCAGTTATCTGTGGTGGATCGAGGATCGGCCGGCGGCCTTCGCCGTTTGCAACCAGCATCGCGGCTGCTTCCGTTACGAAGAGATCGCCTATTGCCGGCAGTTCGGTCAGTTCTCGCCGGGCCGCGTGATGTTGCAGCAGATTGTCGAGGATCTGCTGCGACACGACCCGCCGCAGACGTTCGACTTCGGTGGGGGCGATGCCGAATACAAGCGTCAGTTCGCCAACCTCGAAAGCCGCAGCGGCACGGTGTGGCTCGTCCCGCCAACGTGGCGGGCCGGGTTGTCGTTGACGTACCTCAAGAATTGTCGCCGCCTGCGGGCAGCGGCACGAGGTGTTGTGAACGCCTGCGGTCTGGCCACGAAGGCCCGGCAGTGGATACGCCGCCGGGGAATGGAGTTGGGGAAGGATGAAGGAAGAGGGATGAAGGATGAAGGGAAAGATGAGGGATGAAAGATGAGGGATTGGGATCGATGGCGTTTATGCCTCATCCCTCACCCCTCATCCCTCACCCCTCACCCCTCATCCCTCATCCCTCACGACACAGAGGAAATTGCCATGAAAGTCTTGTTCTTCTCGTATGCCTACCCGAACCCGCTGCAACCGGGGCAGGGGACGTTTAATCGGACGATGATTGCCGGTCTGGCTGGCGATCACGAGGTTCGTGTGGTCTCGCCGGTCCCGTTTCCCGACGTGTGGCGAGGACGCCTGGGGGGGAAACTGCCGCGCGGCCTGAATGATCCGCAGTTCATCGCCGTCCCCGACGTGCCAGCCGATTATGCGACGTTCTATTACCCGCCGAAACTGTTTCGCTCGCAGTTTGGTCGGTGCCTCTGGTGGTCCGTCCGACGGCGGTTGGATCGGGCGATGCGGGAGTTTCGTCCCGATGTCGTGTTGTCCTATTGGGCTCATCCGGACGGTGAGGTCGCCGTGCGGATGGCCCGGCGCCACAACGTCCCGGCGGTGACGATGGTGGGCGGGAGCGACGTGTTGCTTCTCGCACGCAGCGGCTCGCGCCGTCGAGCGATCCTGAATGTGTTGAACCGGGCGGACGCCGTGGTGACCGTGAGCGATCACATTGCCAACACGCTGGTCTCCGACGGCCTCGATCGCGACAAGCTGCGCGTGGTGCGTCGCGGGGTCGATCGCGCCGTCTTCTCACCGGGCGATCGGGTGATCTCGCGGAGGGGACTCGGCCTGCCCGAAGACCGCCCGTTGCTGGTGGCCGCCGGACGCCTCGTCCCGGTGAAGGGCTTCCAATACCTGATCGAAGCCTGCGCGGTGCTCAAGGGGCGCGGCCGTTCGTTTGGCTGCTGCATTCTGGGCGATGGCCCGCTGAAGGGTCAGTTGCAGTCGCAGATCGACCGACTCGGGCTGCAGGGAACCGTCGAACTTCGGGGGCCTCAATCGCCGACCGAGCTGGCCGAGTGGTATCGCGCGGCCAGCATGACCGTGTTGAGCAGCCTGTCGGAGGGAATTCCCAACGTGCTGCTGGAGTCGCTGGCCTGTGACACCCCGTTCGTTGCGACATACGTGGGGGGCGTTTCCGAAATCGCCGATCCGCGGCACGACCGGCTGGTCCCGCCCGAGAAGCCCGTGGCGCTGGCCGATGCGATCGACAGCCAACTGCGCGCGCGACGCGACCAACTCCCCGCGCGCACCTTCGAACCGCTGGCCGTGCGCGCGGCGGCTCGACGCCTGGGACAGGTTTTGGAAGAAGCGCGCGCGGAACACGGCGCGCCTCGCCCGCAGGAACAATCCGCCGGTGATGCGAGTTCGTCGGGCCAGCCGCTGCCGTGGCTGGGACGGTCGGCCGAGTTCTGTCTGGCTCGACCCGACTTCCCCAAATCCGAATCGACGGGCGCCGCCCATCTCGCACACGAGGAAGACCGCGACGAGCTGCGGCCGTCCGAAGCCGGACCCTGTTGTCGGCCCGCCAACGGTGCGTTCGAAGAGGAAGAACTGGCCCGCACCGGCGAGTACCACGCGATTCCCGCAAAGTGAGGTTTGGAACGGTTCATCCCCGGTTTGAGCAGGCATCATGGGATTGTTGAGACAACTCACGAAGACGGCTTTGACGGCGTGCGTTTCGCGGCGGCGATGGCTGACGCGCGGCCCCATCGCCTGGCGCGGTGCTGCGCCGCGGATTGCGCTCACGTTTGATGACGGACCGCATCCCGAACACACGCCGCGATTGCTCGATCTTCTGGCGGAGCGGCAACTCACCGCGACGTTCTTCGTGATCGGCGACCTCGCCGCGCGGCATCCCGATCTCGTGCGCCGCATCGCCGCCGACGGACACGAACTGGGAAACCACACGTGGTCGCATGGCGAACCGGCGCGAACCGACTCGCGCCAGTTCCTCGACGAAGTACGGCGGACCGACGAGTTGCTGGCCGAACTGACCGGAGCGGCTCCGTTCACCATGCGACCCCCAAAGGGAGAGTTGAACTGGAGCAAGTTGTCCGGCGTGTGGCGGCGAGGTCAATGCGTCGTGCTGTGGAACGTCGATCCGCGCGACTACCGCATGACCTCGGCCGACGACATGGCGGCCTGGTGCTCGGGTTACGCACCGCACGACGGAGACATCCTGCTGATGCACGACAACCATCCGTGGGCGATCACGGCCGTCGGGTCGTTGGCCGCGCGCGGCGTGTTCGATCGCTTTCAGACGACGACCGTGTCGGGCTGGATCGACGCTTCCACCAAACCACGACACGCCATTCGGAACTGAAGAGATGTCAGCGGCCATTTTCGATTCTCCCGTCAGCGAACTCACCGCGCCGACCGATCGCGCGCGGCGAGTCTTGCTGATCGCGTACAACTTTCCGCCCGTGGGTGGTGCGGGCGTGCAGCGGCCCGCCAAGTGGGCCAAGTATCTGCGACGATTCGGCTGGGACGTGACGGTCCTGACCACCGAGAACCCTTCCGTTCCCGTGCGCGATGACAGCCTGCTGGCCGACCTGCCCGAGGACGTGCGCATCGTCCGTGCCCGGACGTGGGAGCCCGACTATCGCGTCAAGCAGTCGCTCGTCGGAGCCGACACCGAACGTCCCGGCCTGCTGCGGCGCCTCAAGTCGGCCGCGAAGGGCCTCGCGCGGCGCTGCGTCAAACTGGCGCTGCAACCCGATCCGCAGGTGCTCTGGAATCCGAACGCGCGGCGGGCCGGAGTGGCCGTGCTGCGCGAGCAGCCTCACGACGCGATTCTCGTTACCGCGCCGGCCTATTCGAGTTTCCTTGTCGGGGCCGCGCTGAAGCGCCAGTTCGGCCTGCCGCTGATCCTCGACTACCGCGACGAATGGGATCTGAGCGGCCGGTATCTGGAGAACGCCCAGCGCGACTGGTTCTCGCGCGCGGTGCAGAATCGGATGCAACGGCGTCTGCTGCGGCAGGCCGATGCCGTGGTGGCCACGACGAAGGCCAGCACGACCAACCTGGCCGACAAGCTCGCGGCGCTGCGGCATCACGTACCGGCGGTCTGCATCTACAACGGCTTTTATGCGTAATATTTGGGGGATGGGGCGAGGGGCTTGGGGCGTGGGGCGAGGGGCCGCGCAGACGCGGTACATCGGTCCATTCTTCCCTCAACCGTCAACCATCAACCATCAACCTTCTTCCGGCTCGTCTATACCGGGACGTTGTGGAAGCTGACGGACATCGAGCCGCTGGTGCAGGCGATCGAGTTGTTGAACGCCACGCAACCCGAACTGGTGAGACAACTGGAACTGGTCTGCGTCGGACGGAAGACACCCGAGCAACAGCAGGTGCTGGACCGCGTCCGCGCGACGACCGCGCGGCTGGA
Organism: Schlesneria sp.; assembly: GCA_031412755.1. Taxonomy (GTDB): domain Bacteria; phylum Planctomycetota; class Planctomycetia; order Planctomycetales; family Planctomycetaceae; genus Schlesneria. Next base: position 16,128 of record JANODP010000297.1, read on the forward strand.
AGCGGTCGATTACTGCGATCACTCGCGGGTGCTCGACTGGCTGAACTCGGCCGACGGCGTGTGCCTGCTGCTGAGTGACGTGCCGGGGGCCGAGCGAGTCGTCCCGGCCAAACTGTTCGAGTACCTCGCGATCCGGAAGGAGATGTTGACGATTGCCCCCCACGGCGAGACGGCCGACATCGCGCGACGCTTCTTTCCGGCGGGCCAATTCGTGCCGGGCGACCAGGCGGGCATCGCGGCCTGGCTGCAGAGCCGGCTGTCTGCCGCGGACCACTCGCCGAGCAAATGGCAACCGATCCAGAGCATCGGCGAATTCAGTCGCGAGTCGCAAACGGCGCGATTGGCCGGACTGTTGGATGCTCTATGCAACCAGAGGTCAGAAGTCAGTCAAGACACGAGCACTGCCCACGGCTTACTCCCCTCTGACCTCTGACTTCTGTCCTCACGAGCTTCCCATGACCATCACCCTTCAATTCCTGTTCTGGCTGAGCGTGCTCGGGCTGGGCTACATCTTTGCCGGCTATCCGCTGGTGGTGTGGTGGCAGTCCCGCTCGGGATGGTCCACGCGTGTCAAGCAGGACGTCGAGCGACCGGTCTCGATCGTGATCGTCGCCCACAACGAAGCCCGCACGCTGCCGAAGAAGCTGCGGAGTCTGCTGGCTTCGACGCGGGCCGAGTGGATTCGTGAGATCCTGATCGGCTCGGATGGTTCCACCGACGACACGGCGCGGGTCTTGGCGGCCATTCCCGACCCTCGCATCAAGCTGTTTCCGTTCGCATCGCGCCGCGGCAAGCCGGCCGTGCTGAATGAACTTGTGCCACTGTGCCAGTCGGAATTCGTGCTGCTGGCCGACGCGCGGCAGGAGTTCGCGCCCGATTGCCTGGAACGATTGCTGGAGAACTTCACCGATCCGACCGTGGGCGTGGTCTCCGGTGAACTGGTGCTCCGCGCCACGGCCGGTGCCACGACTGCCGCGCAGGGGATCGGCTTCTATTGGAAGTACGAGAAGTTCATTCGCCGTTGCGAGAGCCTGTGGCGCGGCGTTCCCGGCGCGACGGGGGCCTGTTACGCCATTCGCAAGTCGCTGTTCCGGCCCATTCCGGAGCAGACGATTCTCGATGACGTGGTCATCCCGATGCAGGCGGTAGCGCGCGGATACCGCTGCCTGTTCGAGCCCGCCGCGCAGGTGTTCGATGAGCCGTCTTCCTCGAGCGGACAGGAATGCGTTCGCAAACGGAGGACCATCGCCGGTGCCGCTCAACTGATCCGGTTGTTTCCCGAATGGCTGACGCCGGCCAACAACCCGCTCTGGTTCGAGTATGTCTCTCACAAGCTGCTGCGGTTGCTGGCACCGCTGTTGTTGGTGCTGGCGCTGGGGACGAATCTGCTGCTGCCGGGTCCGCCGGTCTACTGGTTTCTGCTGAATGTGCAGGCGGTGTTCTATGTGTCGGCCGCGATTGGCTGGCTGTTCCAGCAACGAGGCCGACGGTCCGCATTGTTTGGGCCGTCACTGATGTTCGTCACACTCAACCTGACGACGGCTCTCGCATTGTGGGACGCCTTCCGCGCGAAATTTCACGTGACGTGGCAAAAGACGACGTAGAGTTGATCGGGTGGAACGAGGCAGTATGTGCCCGCAACCCAAGCGTGACTCTTGGGCGTTAGCCCTCTTGTCGTTTTCGGAGCGGGGTGGCGTCAGCCCCCTGGCTCTTCTCTGTTGAAAGGGCTGACGCCCAGAACCGGGGGGCTGACGCCCAATCTCGTTCGGCACGCTTTTTGCGCAGGGGTTTTGATCTGCGAGACTGTCTTCCTATGGAGGTTGGCAGGCATGACAGAGCAGGACGCGGGCGCGATCGATTCCTCGCGGGAGGAAGCGGTCGAGGGGCCGTTGAACATTGGCAAGAGGGTTGTGGACCCGAGTCTGATCACGGGGGTGAAGTACCTCGGTCGATTGTACTCGTTGATGGAGCGGCTGGCTCCGGCGGGCTGTGAGCGGGACGCGGCGGGCAATCGTCGCTTGTTGTTCAGTCAGTATGCCGGATTGGTCTTGTTGGGGTTGTTCAATCCCACGCTGCAATCGTTGCGGGGGTTGTCCGAGGCGTCGCGGCTGCGCAAGGTGCAGAAGGCTCTGGGGGGACCGCGGGCTTCGCTGGGGTCGTTGTCCGAGTCGGTGCGTGTGTTCGATCCGCAGTTGCTCGAACCGATCTTTGCGGAGTTGTTCGCACAGCTTCCCCAGACGCTGCGTTCCCGGCAGACGGCGCGCGAGTCGATGAGCGGCCTGACCAGCGCCGGGAATCAGCACGCCGGGAACATTCCCGTGGAGTTGGCTCGACGGTTGACGGCGGTCGATGGTTCGGCGCTGCGGGCGTTGCCGCAGATCGTGGCGGCGGTCGGCTCTCCCCGGGACGCGAAGTGGCGGTTGCATCTGCAGTTCGAGGTGCATCGCGAACTCCCCGAACAGGCGACGCTCACGCCCGACGAGACCGGCGGCGACGACGACGAACGCAGCGTGCTGTCTCGAAACCTGCGCGCCGGCCGGGCCTATCTGCTCGACCGGGGCTACGAACGCTACGCGCTCTTCAACGACATCGTCGCCGCGAAGTCGGACTATGTCTGCCGAGTTCAGCATCGCGCGCTGACCGTGGTCGAAACGCGCGAACTCTCGCCGGCCGCCCGCGACGCCCGCGTGATCTTCGACGAGATCGTGACCCTCAAGGGAGCGACGCATCCCGTCCGCCGCGTCATCCTCCAGAAGGCCGCCCAGGGACGACGACGCACCGACAAAACCAACTCGGACCAGATCGTGCTGCTGACGAACCTGCTCGACGTGCCGGCGGAAATCATCGCCGCCCTGTACGAGCTGCGCTGGTCCATCGAACTGTTCTTCCGCTTCTTCAAACATGTGCTGGGCTGCCGTCATCTGCTGAGCCACAAACCCGAAGGCGTGATGATCCAGGTTTATTGTGCGCTGATCGCCGCACTGCTGATGAGCCTGACTCTCGGCGACAACGTCGGCCGCCGCGGCTTCGAACTGATCTGCCTCTACCGGCAAGGCTGGGCCGAGGACGACGAACTCCTCGACGGCCTGCACCGACTGACCACGAAACAAACACCACGCTGACCAAACCGCTCGCGGAACCCCACCGTCCCGCCCGGGCCCCTTCACGCTGCGCGG
>JANODP010000298.1:0-7392 GCA_031412755.1 Schlesneria sp.
CCCGGATTATTCATGGGCCTGTAGCTGTGTTGGCAAGAACTCAGCCCAACGCACAGTCACGAACAGAGTTCTTGCGAACTCAGCTACGACGCCATGAATAATCCGGGCTTACGCTGTCTCGGCATCCGAGTCGGCAAGCAAGGCGGCCACACGGACGGCGTCGCGAATCGTGGGCAGGTCGTTCGCGGTCCCGCGCAGCATCGAGCACAGGGCATCGAGGAACGGATCGCTCGACGGGGTGAGCGTGGCCAGCGGTTCATCGATGATTTCGCCGTCGGCGGTTTGCGTGTACAGCCGTCCGTTGCGACAGGCTCCGGTCGTTCCCTCAAGCATCCAACCCGAACGGTACGAGAGGAGCGAACGAGTTTGGATCTCGATGAGGGCGGAGACCTCGTTGGCAAAATCGCAGTGGCAGACGAAGCCGCCGCTGCGGTCCGTCTCCGAGGGGAAGTGCCTGATGTCGGACCGCTGGCAGGAATGCGTTCCGGCCAACAGCAGCAACTGGTCAAGCACATGCCAGCCGAGTTCGTTGGCGACCCCTCGCGGAAAGGTCTCGTTCGGGAAGCGGTCGTCGTGGACGGCGTACCGAACCCGCAACAACCTGCCGAGGCGGCCGCTCTCCAGCGCGGAGCGTGCCTGTAGGAAATCGGTCTCCCACCGGCGCGGCGCGTAGATGGCGGCGACCTGCCCGTGCGTGGCCGCTTCCCGGGCAAGCCGTTCCAGTTCATCGAGGGACAGCGACTGCGGTGACTCGATCACGATCGGCTTTGCCGCGGCGAGGGCGAGGTGCATTCCGTCGGCGTGCGAACCATCTGCGAACCAGACGACGCGCACGCCGGGATCGTCGATCACGGCGAAGGGGGTCGTGTGGCGGGGGCACTCGGACGGCGCGCTGCCCGCGAGCGCCGACGGCGACTCGCCGCCACTGACTTGTTCGTTCCACGTTGCGGCGAGGCGCAGGTCGCTGCGCAGCGAGAGCAGTTCGCACACGAAACGGCTCGTCGCGGAACAGCCCATCAAGCCGACGCCGAACGGTTCCTCAGCGTTCGTCATCTGACAAGGACTCCGTTCACGACGCCTTCAGCATGCCGCTGACCTTGAGCTTCAGCTTGCCCGTGCATTTCGTACCGGGGGGGAAGTTCACCTTCAGCAACAGGACGCCATCCTGCTTCGGGGTCCATTCGTGTTCGGCCTTCACAGCGAACGGAGGGGGGCGGTTCTGGTTGCCGGCGTTGTTGGGGTTGCGGGGCTGAGGGTTGGCGGGCATGACGACTCCCACCAGCGATCCCAGGGGAATGCCGGCGATCATGTCATTCGCGGGATCCTGCGAGGGGACGCCGTCGGCCGTCAGCTTGCCGCTGGCGTCGAATTTGTAATCTCCCTCGGCCGTGATGCGAGCCAACTTGCCGCCCGTCACGATACCGACTTGAACCCACGACTTGCTGACGTCGAGTTCATATTCAAACTCAGTCTGGTTGAGGATCTTTTCGTTGAGGTCGTCGATTTTCTTCTGCAACTGATCGTTCTTCGGGTCGAGCTTGAGCAGGACTTCCAGCAGTACCTTGGCCCGCTCGGGTTGGCCGGCCTCCTCGAAGTCGCGGATCAGCGTGGCCGTTTCCTTGACGAACGACTTCTGCACGTCTTCCATCCGAATATCGAGCTTCTTCATCTCGGTCGGGCTGATTGCCTTGGGTTTCGTCTTCGCCTTGCTCGTCTGCGCTTCGACCAGCGCGCCCCCGATCAACCACACCGCAACAGCCGCGACCAGCGAGACCGATGCGACCCACGTCCACTTTGAATCCCGAGTCACAATGCATTCCTTCGAGCGAGAGAGGAGGAACGGCCTCCCGAACGAAGGCCGCAGACATTAGAGGCATTCCCCACGGCGTTCGCAATTGGTGGTCCTCTTCCGGTCCCCTCGCCCCCGTCTTCGGAGGAGAGGGGCAGGGTGGCCTGATGAAAAGGCTTCAGATTCGAGTGAATGGGGCGGTTTGGGAGATCGCGAACGTGTTGCGGTTTCCTCTGCCATCCGTGCTCCGGCTCTGCCATCCGTGCGAAGCCGATCGAAAGGGAAAAAACGCACGGATGGCAGGGCCAGAGCACGGATGAGTCCTGACAAACGGCGCAAGACAGGACTCGGTGGTGGAAAGATCGTTTCATCAGGCCACCCTAACCCTCTCCCCCGAAGACGGGCGGGAGAGGGGACCAGAAAAGGCGATCACCAATAACGACTGTACCCCCGGGCCAATGCCTTGCTGGACCGGGGAAGGGGTGTGCCACGAATCAAACGGACCCGACTCCGCGTGACGACCCGACCCGGCTGGCCGGGTCTTGTTTGTAGAAGGCTTTCAGCACGTCGTAGAGCCGGGAATGGAGTTGGCTCATTTCGACCGACTGCTCGAAGAAGCTTTCGGTGGCGACGGCGAAGAACTCGACGGGGCTGGTGGCACCGTACTCGTCGAGCAACGTGGCGCGGCCGAGTTGCGACTGGCGGACGAGCCGCTGGTATTCGGCTCCCGTCACTTCGAGCCATGTCCGGTATTGCTGTTCGTTGTCGAGCGGCGGCACGCCATCCACGTCGTGGTTGGCCATGTCGAGCAGGTGCGCGAACTCGTGCAGAATCACGTTGTGGCCGTCGGGTGCCTGGCGACACTGCTGGACGATGTCTCGCCACGACAGCACGACCGGTCCGTTCCGCCACGCCTCGCCCAGACGCTCCTCGTCCGAATGCAGTTCCAGGCCGGAGGATTCGCGATAGACCTTTCTGCCGGTGTAGGACTCGGCCTGCACGAAGACCGTCATCAACCGGTCGAACGGCGGTTCGGAGAACCCCAGTCCGAGCAGAGATGCCTGCGCGGCGATGGTCACCCGAATCTCATCCGACGGAGTCAGCCCGACGGCTGCTTCGATCGACTTCTCGTCCAGAAACCAGCGCGTGTCGCGCAGCAGTTGCGTCCGCTCGGCGTCGCTCAACATCGCGAAGTGCCGGCAGTTGGCCCGCACAATGGCGAGCCACTCGGCGGGAAACGGCTCGGCCGCCAGCGCACGTCGTCGTCGGTCTCGCCACCAGCGCAGGAACATCGCGGCCTCGTACAGAAATCGGAAGGCGTGTTGTATGATCCGCCGCCGCCACGAAGCAACTCACGTCGTTTTGACGGGTGTCCAAGGTTTTCGGATCGAGGGACGTGAGTCCCCTCTTGAAAGGTTTTCGGATCGAGGGACGTGAGTCCCCTGTTGAAAGGTTTTCGGAGCGGGGGACGTGAGTCCCCTGTTGTCGCGTCGAAACCTGTGGCCACCGTGTTCTGGGGACTCACGTCCCCCGCTCCGATTTTCTGGGAGAACGCCATGTCGCAGTTTGTGCTCGCCCTCGATCAAGGGACCACCTCCAGCCGGTCGATGCTGTTTGGACGCGATGGCCGGGCGGTGGCCTCGGCGCAGCAGGAGTTTCCCCAGATCTATCCGCAGCCGGGGCATGTCGAACACGACCCCGAGGCGATCTGGACGACACAGCTTCAAACGGCGAAGGACGCGCTGGCAAAGGCCGGGCTGACCGCGAAGGACATCGCGGCCATCGGCGTCACGAACCAGCGTGAGACGACGATCCTGTGGGAGCGGACGACGGGCCGACCGGTGGCGAATGCCATCGTCTGGCAAAGCCGCATCACGGCTGGCATCTGTGCGAAGTTGAAGGCCGACGGAACCGAAGCGGTCTTTCGACAGAAGACGGGGCTGGTCGTCGACGCCTACTTCTCCGGGACCAAGATCAAGCACCTGCTCGACACGATTCCGGGCCTGCGGGCGAAGGCCGAGCGCGGCGACGTGTTGTTCGGAACGGTCGATTCGTTTCTGCTGTGGAGGCTCACCGGCGGCAAGCTGCACGTCACCGATCCGAGCAACGCCAGCCGGACGCTGCTCTTCAACATCCACACCGGCCAGTGGGACGAGGAATTGCTGAAACTGCTCGACGTGCCGCGCGCGATGCTCCCCGAAGTCCGCTCGTCGAGCGAAGTCTACGGCCAGACCGAGGCGTCTCTGTTCGGCGGCGCGATCCCGCTCGCCGGCGACGCGGGCGACCAGCAGGCGGCGACGTTCGGGCAGTGTTGTCTGGAACCCGGCTCGGCCAAGAACACGTATGGCACCGGCTGCTTCCTGCTGATGAACACCGGCTCGAAACCGGTTGAGTCGCATGCCGGCTTGCTCACCACGGTCGCCTGGAAGATCGGCGACGAGACGACGTACGCGCTGGAAGGTTCGGTCTTCATCGCGGGAGCGGCCGTGCAGTGGTTGCGCGACGGACTGGGTCTGATCGAGACGGCGCCGGACATCGAGGCTCTCGCGGCCTCGGTCCCCGACAACGGCGGCGTCTACTTTGTGCCGGCTCTCTCGGGGCTGGGTGCTCCGTACTGGGATCCTCACGCGCGCGGCACGATTGTCGGGCTGACGCGCGGCTCGACGAAGGCCCACCTTGCGCGAGCCTCCCTGGAAGCGATGGCCTATCAGACGCGCGACGTGCTCGACGCCATGCAGCGCGATGCCGGCGTGCCGCTGGCCGAACTGAAGGTCGACGGCGGCGCATCGGCCAACAACCTGCTGCTGCAATTCCAGGCCGACATCCTTCCCGCGCGAGTCCACCGTCCCGTCGTGCAGGAGACGACCGCGCTGGGGGCGGCGTACCTCGCGGGTCTCGCCGTCGGATACTGGACCGACCGCGAAGACCTGCGCCGCAACTGGGCTCTCGACCGCGAATTCGTGCCCGAACTGGAGGCCGCGTCGCGCGAACGGCTCTACGCCGACTGGCAACGCGCGGTGGAGCGGTCTCGCAACTGGACCGGCTGACACCCCCGCACGATGCCTACAGTCGGAACAGAAGTTTTCTCTGATTCCCCCTTCGCAGGTTTCCCGAACACGACAACTTGGCGAGTCATGGTGTAACCTGTCGCCATCCGATCCATTGGCGGGATCATCATCGCGGTGGCGAACACTGCCTGCATGTCGCTGAGTTCGCAAGAACTCAGCCCAACTCACCCTGAGAAACTGAGTTCTTGCGAACTCAGCTACGAGGCGATGAATCATCCGGGCTGACGGACTCGGCCGTGACGTGGAACATTGATCTTGATTGTGGTCGGTCGTCGGTATTCGAGTGGCTCGAACGTCGCGACCGTGAATCGATTATCCAGAAAGACGAGGAACTCCGATGATGAAGCGAACGATGGTGCTGGGAGTGTTGACCGTGTTGGGATTGGCCGCGAACGCGGTGGCGGGGCATCGGGTCCGGTGCTGCGATCCGGTCCCGGCGCAGCTTCAGGCGATGTGCTGCCAGGGAACGCTGCTGCCCTATCACGAGGCGCTGCGACGCGCCGACGATGCCACGCGCGCCGAAGCCGCTCTGGCCGCGACGACACAGCAACGAGACGGCCTGCAGGCGGAACTCGCCAAGCTGAAGGCGGAGTTGCAGTCGGCCGTCGCCGAACGAGACAAGGCCAAGAGTGACGCCGATGCGTCGGCCAAGTCTGCCGCCGATCAGGCCAATCGTGCGAAGGCCGCTCAAGCTGATGCCGCCAATTCCAAGCAGGCGGCCGAGGCCGCCGCGAAGGCGAAGCAAGTCGCCGTGGCTGCCGAGGCGAAGGCGAAGCAAGAGGCCACCAAGGCTGCGGCCGAAGCCGCCACTGTGAAGGCCGAAGCCGCGAAAGCGACCGAGCAGGCCGCGAAGCAGGTCGCGACCGCTCAGGCTGACGCGAAGAAGGCGGCCGAAGAAACCAAGGTGGCCGCCGCAGCGAGGGACGCCGCGGTAACCGAATCGAAGAAGGCCACTGACGAGACGGCTCAACTCAAGCAGAAACTCGATGCCGCGCTGAAGGCGGCCGAGGAGAAGAAGAAGGAAGAAGACAAGAAGAAGGACGACAAGAAAGACGAAGAGAAGAAGGACGAGACGAAGTCGGAAGAATGAGCCACCCGTCGGAGAGACACCTGTAGACACTCGATGAACACCACGAAGCCCCGGATCGGAAGATCCGGGGCTTCGCCGCTTGTTAACCATCGATGCGGCGACCGTTTCTACGATTGCGATCGGTTTCATTCGTCGTCTCCTTCAATTCGTCGAACCTCTTCCATTCGAGAAAGGCAGGGATTCGACGAATTGAAGGAGACGACGAATGGGAGTTCCCAAATCTGGAAACGGGTTGGGACGCAAATCGGCGTGGGAGAGTCGGACGGCGGCTGTGGGAGGCGTCCAGGGGCGGGGCCGTTCCGCACGGCTCGCGTGGAAAGAATTTTCTGCTTCCCAAGCTCTAGGCTAGCGTGGTGGACGGGCAAGAGTGCCCATCCTCCGAGCCTATCGTCAACCCGGTCAGTTTCCGGTGACCAGCTCGACCACGCGCCAGTCGAGCCAATGGACATCGGGATCAATCCCGGCGCGGGCGATGTAGCCGACATGTCCTCCGCCAGCGGTGATGGTCAACCGGACGGCCTGTGGGAACTGAACGCGATCCGGCGCGAACATCTCCACCGGAACCATCGGATCGTCGCACGAGGTGATGATCGTCGTCGGCGTCCCGATCTGCGGTACGAACTGCGCCGCACTGCAGCGCGCGTAGTACGTGTCCGCATCGGGGAAGCCGCTCATCGGCGCGGTGTACCAGTCGTCGAACTCGTACAGGGTGCGGGGCCGTTTCGGCGCGGCGGGCATCGGTGCGTCGGGTCGCAGCCGTTGACGCTCGGCCAGATGCCGCGTGAGCGACCCGACGAAATGCCGGTCGTACATCCGGTTGATCCGCCCGTCGAGCGTCCTCACGCTGGCCGCCAGATCAATCGGCGGATTGACGGCGATCCCCTGCACGATCTGCGACGGAACCGACTCGGGCGCTTCACCCAGATACTTGAGTACGATGTTCCCGCTGAGCGACACGCCGAACAGCGTGAGGCGACACGTCGCCAGCCGATCGGCGTCAGAACACCAGCCCAACACCGACGCGATCACGCGCCGCAGGTCATCCGTACACCCGGCGTGATACGGCCGACCGGCCAGTCCGACGCCGGCTCCGCAGCCGCGCATGTCCCAGCGAAAGACGCGCACGCCGCGTTCACTCAGCTTTGCCGCCAGCCGCACCAGCAGCGGACTGCGATGACAACCCCCCAAGCCATGCACGAGCAACGCGACTCGCCCATCGCCGGTCCACTCCTCGGGACAGTCATCGTGAACGACGACAACGTCGCCATCCTCCAACTCGACCCGCCGCGCCACCGCACGATGCTCGGGCAACCTCGACGGCCAATACGCCGCCGCCAGGGTCTGCGCATGAGCTCCCCTCAACCACCACGGCGGACGAAAGGCTAGCAGGGGTGCAGTCGTTATTTGGTGGTCGCCTGTTCTGGTCCCCTCTCCCGCCCGTCTTC
>JANODP010000299.1:0-54878 GCA_031412755.1 Schlesneria sp.
GTTCAAAAATCAGAAGAAGTGAAGACCCCTCACCCTAACCCTCTCCCTCTCCCCGCAGAGCCGGGGCGAGGGGACAAGAGTCCGAATCCGAATTCCCTCGACGCCGACAACCGTCTGCTGTGGCGCATGAACCGGACGCGGCTCGATGCCGAGTGTGTGCGCGACGCGGTGGTGGCGGTCTCGGGGCGGCTCGACCTGCGGATGGGCGGGCCTTCGGACCGGCAGTTCGACCTTCAGCCGGGCATTCACGTCACGCCGAAGGTCGACTACGCGAAGTTCGATCTCAACAGCGACCTCGGCCGGCGACGCAGCATTTATCGCTTCCTGTTTCGCACTCTCCCCGATCCGTTCATGGAAACGCTCGACTGCCCCTCGGGAGATCAGATCACACCGGCCCGCACGACCAGTGTCACCGTTCAGCAGGCGCTCGCACTCTGGAACGATGCCTTCATCGCCAGGCACTGCGAATTCATCGCCGCGCGCATCGAGAAGGACATTCTCAGCCGACAGCCATCAGCCACTGAGCCTGTTGCAGCAATCAGCTCGCAGGTTGACCGAGCCGTCCGCTTGATCCTCTGCCGCCCGCCGACAGAAGTTGAATCGCGCGAACTGTCCGAGTACGCGAGCAAGCACGGATTGGCCAACCTCTGCCGACTGCTGCTGAACTCCAACGAATTCCTGTTCGTGAATTGATGTCGTGACGCGGAGAACGAACATGAGAACCGAACTGAATCGACGCGAGTTCACCCAGAGTCTGGGAGCCGGTTTCGGCGCCGTCGCCCTGACGGACTTGCTCGCCACTTCGGGCGCCTACGCTGACGAACCGAAGGCCGATCTGAACGGCGGTCTGCATCATCCGGCCAAGGTCAAGCGGGTGATTCAGCTCTTCATGAATGGCGGCGCGAGTCAGATGGATCTGTTCGACTACAAGCCCGAGTTGTTCAAGCAGGCCGGTAAGAAGTTCGATCCGGGCGACGGACAACTCGTCGAGGCGGCGACCAGTGCGCCGGGGAACGTCCTCCAGCCGCCGTTCGAGTTTCGGCAGCATGGCGAGTGCGGGCGCTGGGTCAGCAACCAGTTGCCTCACATGGCAAAGCAGGTCGATGGGATGGCCTTCCTGATGGCGATGCAGTCGCGGACGAACGTGCACGGGCCGGGAAGCTACCTGATGAACACGGGCTTCATTCTGCCGGGCTTTCCGTGTCTGGGGGCCTGGGTCAGCTATGGCCTCGGCAGCCTGACGGACAACCTGCCGACGTTCGTCGTGCTGCCGGATGCGCGCGGGTTGCCCTACAACCAGAAGGGCAACTTCAGCGCGGGGTTCCTGCCCGTGTCTCATCAGGGGACGACCATCAACACGGGTGCCCCCGAACTGATTGCCGACTTGAAGGCTCCCGCGTCGGCGAAGTTCATCACGCCCGAGGCGGATCGCGAGGGACTGGCCCTGCTGCAGAAGCTGAATCGCGAACATCTGGCCGCCAGCGGCGAGGACTCGCGCCTGGAAGCCCGTATCAAATCGTATGAGCTGGCGGCCAAGATGCAGCTCAGCGCCCCGGAAGCGTTTGACGTGGGCTCGGAAACGGAGACGACTCAGAAGGCGTATGGCCTCGACGAGAAACCGACCGAGGATTTCGGGCGGCGTTGTCTGCTCGCCCGCCGGCTGGTCGAGCGGGGCGTGCGCTTCGTGCAGGTCTGGAGCGGAGCGGGCGGTGCGTCGAACAACTGGGACAATCACACCAGCATCGTGAAAGAGCTTCCTCCGATGTGCGTGTCCGTCGACAAGCCGATCGCCGCGCTGCTGGGCGATCTCAGACAGCGCGGATTGCTCGACGACACGCTCGTCCTGTGGAACACCGAGTTCGGGCGGATGCCGTTCTCGCAGTCGAGCGAAGGCCGCGATCACAACGGCGGCTCGTTCGTCGGCTGGATGGCGGGAGCGGGAGTCAAAGGGGGGACGTCATACGGCGAGAGCGATCCGTGGGCCTGGAAGGCCGCGCGCGATATCACGACCAACTACGACTTCCACGCGACGGTGCTGCATCTGCTCGGCATCGATCACGAGAAACTGACGGTCCGTCACAACGGAGCCAACCGCCGTCTGACCGACGTGCATGGGCATGTCGTGCGATCGGTGCTCGCATGACCCAGACTGTTGAAAGTGGAATGTTCGTGTGCCACGGCTGTGTCAGCCGTGCGAAGATTGCAGGTCGTGTGACCCGTCTCACGGCTCACAGAGCCGTGGCACACCTGTTCTTCAACGGGCAGGCAAGCCACTCATCGTCAGCATACCCGTCCCCAGTCAACTTGTGAGGAACCCAACGTGGTGAAACTGCTCGTGCTGTACGGTCACCCCCAGGATCCCGCGGCCTTCGACAAGTACTACCAGGAGGCCCACATCCCGATCGCGAAGCGGATGAAGGGGCTGAAGAAGTGGACCATCGGCAAGGTGATCGGCACTCCCGACAACCAGCCGTCGCCGTTCTATTACGTCGCCGAGTTGTACATGGAAAGCCGCGAGGAGTTCGAACAACTGCTCGCATCTCCCGAGGGTCAGGCCGCGGTGGCCGATGTCCCCAACTATGCCACGGGCGGCGTGACGTTCCTCTATTCCGAGGTGCAGGACGTGCTGTGATCACCCGCGCGAGCAACTCGGCTCCGGACGGGGTTGCAGTCATCGCACGACTTCGCCAGATTGAGACTCGTTCGGCGCGGCCGTTCGGTTTTCGTGTTCGATGTCGGTTTCAACTGGAGTCAAGAAGCATGTCTCGCGTAGTGGTCTCGTGTCTGGTGGCGTCGGTGGTCGTGTGTGCGTTCGGCCTGAATGTTCGGGCCGATGAGCCGGCCGTCAAGTTGAAGAAGGGGGACCGCGTGGTGTTCCTCGGCGACTCCATCACGCAGGGGGGAGACAGCCACGACAAGGGCTACGTCCGGCTGATCCGCAAGACCCTGACCGAAAAGCACGCCGATCTCGGGATCGAGGTCATCGGTGCCGGCATCAGCGGCAACAAGGTTCCCGATCTGCAGCGCCGTCTGGAAAAGGACGTCCTCTCGCGGAAGCCGACGATCGTCGTGATCTACATCGGCATCAACGACGTCTGGCACGGCGAGAAAGACCCGGCCAAGGGGACGCTGCCCGAGGCCTTCGCCTCTGGCCTGAAAGAAGTCGTCGGCCGCTGCACTGCGGCGGGAGCCACCGTTGTGATCTGCACTCCCACGATGATCGGCGAGAAAAAGGACGGAGCCAATCCGCTCGACCAGAAGCTCGATCAGTACTCGGACCTCAGCCGGAATCTCGCCAAGGAACTGAAGCTGCCGCTGTGCGACCTGCGCAAGGCATTCGTCGACCACTTGAAAGACCACAACCCCAACAATGCCGACAAGGGCATCCTGACCTCGGACCGGGTCCACCTGAACGATGCCGGCAACCAGTTCGTCGCCGAGACCATGCTCAAAGTGCTGGATCGATAGCCGAGTTTGAGGCGTTCCACCAGGCATCTCGCGCCTGACCCCGGCGCGATCCTGGTCTGGTCGGGGGTTTCGATTCGTGCCGCTCGCCGGGGAACGAGCGCCGCCGAGAACTGGTCGATGCTTCATTCCAGGCGGCACGACGTGAGGCGCGACAGTCGGTATACTCCCGCCACCTCGCGAGACCCCCCGCCTCATGCCTGCGCCGCTGCGACAAACCCGGACTCATCTGATGGCCCTGTTTGAGAAACAGGGATTGCACCCGCGCGGCGATCTGGGGCAGAACTTTCTGATCGATCTCAATCTGCTCGAAAGCATCGTGGCCGAGGCCGATCTCGGTCCGGACGACGTCGTGCTGGAGATCGGTGCGGGAACGGGCGGACTGACGACGTTTCTCGCGGCGGCGGCGGGAGCGGTTGTGTCCGTCGAATACGATCCGAACATGTACCGCCTGGCCCACGAAGCGACGTCGCATCTGCCCGACGTCGTGCTGCTGAACTGCGACGCGTTGAAGAACAAGAACCAACTCAACCCGCTCGTCACCGATGCCGTGTCAGCGCGATTGGCCGCCGCGCCGGGACGATGTTTGAAACTGGTCGCCAACCTGCCGTATCACGTCGCCACGCCGGTCATTGCCAATCTGCTCGCCTCCGACTATCCGTGGACGCGGATGGTGGTGACGATCCAGTACGAAATGGCTCAGCGGCTGAATGCCGGGCCGAGCACGTCCGACTACGGCGCGTTGTCGGTGTTCGTGCAGGCGCAGTGCCAGGTGACGCTGGTTCACAAACTCGGGCCGACCGTGTTCTGGCCGCGACCCAAGGTCGATTCGGCCATCGTGCGGATCGAACCCGATCTCGCCGCCCGCTCGCGGATTCGCGACCGGGCCGCCCTGCAATCCTTCCTGCGCGATGTCTTCACGCAGCGAAGAAAGGTGCTGGGGGGAGTGCTGGCTCAAATGTACAAGGGGCGACTCACCCGGGCCGCGATCGACGAACTGCTGGTCGAGTTGAAGATCCCCGTCGACGCCCGGGCGGAGGCGTTGGAAGTCGTTCAACTTGTCGAACTGTCGAATCGGTTGCAGCAGCGAATGGAGTAGCCCTTGGATTTCCACTGGATATGAGCACAGGTACGGCTAAACTGTCGAAGTGGTTCAACTCCGGCCTGGGGCTGGATCGAATAGCGTTCTCCCATGCGAGGTGATGATCGTGGAGTTCACCAAAGAAGATGTCAGCCAGATTCCAGAGCCACATCGAGATTTTCTGCAGGCGCTCTGGCCGATCATTGATTCACGTCGGACGCGCGCAGTTCTGAGGATCAGCGGCATCCCGTTCTCGCGGTTGTACGGAATGTTGTTGGAGCGTCACGGCTACGAGCCATCCCAGGCCAGACTCGTGGCGGATGATTTGAAGAAAGCGGGTTTGGTTGAAGAGGATCTGCATGGGTTCTTCACCCCGACAGGACGCGGTGAGGCATTGCTGCTCGCCATCCGTGAGGTTCCCGTTGAGCGCGGTTGCGTGCCCGTTTTCCCCCAGATCTAGGAGAAGTGCATGGCAACCCGTCGATCGCCGTGGTTTGTGCCTTATCAGGCCACCGACACCGAGTACAGTTTTTTCATCTCCTACGTCCAAGGCGATGCGAAAGATGTGAAACGCCTGAAACAAGAGTTGGAAACAAAGTCGGCGAAACGACACGACCCGTTCCAGTGCTTTCTCGACATCGATGACTGGCCGCTCGGTCGCGTCAGCATGGAAGTGATCCGCGAGTATCTCCTGAGGTCGCAGTTCATGATCGCCTGGATCACACCCAGCTACCTGCAAAACACCCGCGGCTGGAATTGGATGGAGCTGGCCAGTGCGAGTCTGATTGAACTGAGCATGAACCATGACCGACTGGTTACGCTGGCACCGTTCGTCGTCCCCATCTTTCGTGGAGTGAGCGTTTCTGACGTCGAGAGAACCCCTTGGCTGGAGTTCTGGCAGCGAAAAATCGGCCAGCTCAACCAAAGAACGAGTATTCCGAAACTGGCAGAGTTACTCATCTCACTACGGCAGGAGGAGTCAAAGCGGCGGATCGATCTCGGCCTGTGAACGAGCTGGATTCCCGGTGACCGTTCGGACTGTCCTAACTGCCAGATGACTCCTCACGAGTTTTCAACCAAAACATCACACGACATCGATCGGGAAGAACTGACCATGGAAGATCGTATTGTTTATCGCGGCGTCACTTTTGACGACGTGTTGTTGGAACCGTCTTACAGCGAACTCGTGCCGGGTGACACCGACGTTTCGACGCAATTCACGCGCAACATCCGGCTGAATGTGCCGATCCTTTCCAGCCCGATGGACACCGTCACGGAAAGTGAGATGGCGGTGGCGATGGCTCAGGAGGGGGGCATCGGCATCATCCACAAGAACATGACGGCCGAATTCCAGGCGATGCAGGTCGAGCGGGTCAAGCGGGCCGAGCACGGCGTGATCGTCGATCCCGTCACGCTGCCTCCCGACGCGACGGCGGCCGAAGCGTGGAAGATCATGGAGGAACGGAACATCGGTGGCGTTCCCGTGACTCAAAACGGCAAGCTGATCGGCATCCTGACTCGCCGCGACCTGCGGTTCATGCAGTCCAAGGACACGCTGATCTCCGTCTCCGAAGTCATGACGAAGGAAAATTTGGTCACTGCCAAGGAGGACACGACGCTCGCGCAGGCGCAGCGCCTGTTGCTGGAAAATAAAGTCGAGAAGCTGCTCCTGGTGGACGAACATTTCCAATTGAAGGGGTTGATCACGATCAAGGACATCGACAAGAACCTGCGATACCCGCGGGCGGCCAAGGACTCGCGCGGTCGGCTGCGGGTCGGAGCGGCCATCGGTGTCGGCGATTTCGAGCGGGCCGAGCAACTGATCGGCAAGGGCGTGGACGTCCTGTGCGTCGACAGTGCGCATGGCCACTCGAAGAACGTGATCGATACGGTGAAGGAACTGAAACGGCGGTGGACGATCGACGTCGTCGCCGGCAACGTGGCCACCACGGAGGGAGCACGAGACCTGATCCGCGCGGGGGCGGATGCGGTGAAAGTCGGCATCGGGCCGGGATCGATCTGCACCACGCGGATCATCGCGGGGATTGGCGTGCCGCAACTGACGGCCATCGCCAACGCCGTCCGAGCCGCGGCCGACACCGATGTCCCCATCGTCGCGGACGGCGGGATTCGATACAGCGGCGACATCACGAAGGCACTTGCCGCGGGGGCTCATACCGTGATGCTCGGCGGACTGCTGGCCGGGCTGGACGAAAGCCCCGGCGAAGTGGTTCTCTATCAAGGACGACGATTCAAGCGTTACCGGGGCATGGGCTCGCTGGGGGCGATGGTCAAGGGAAGCAGCGAACGATACCGGCAGGGGACGAGCGAAGACGGTCGCACACCGACTTCCTCCAAACTGGTGCCGGAGGGAGTGGAAGGGCGCGTCGCCTACAAGGGCTCGCTGCCGGTGTTGTTGTATCAGTTGATCGGGGGCCTGCGGGCCGGCATGGGATATTGCGGCGTTCGCACGATCGCCGAACTGCGTACGGAAGCGCGGTTCATCCAGGTGTCGCCGGCCACGGTGAGGGAAAGCCATCCGCATGACATCACGATTGTCGAAGAATCGCCCAACTACTCGGGCGAACACGCGCCGATGGAATCGGCTTGAGTTGGTCGTGCTCGGTGCGTGGCTGGCCGCCGCGTCGCCCACAGCATTGTTTGCCGAGCGACCATCGACGGTTGGCCGCGCGACGTTGGTGAACGATGCGAGTTCTCGCACGGCCGTCGATCGCTGGCACCGGCTGAAATCGCTCTATCCGGTTCAGGACCCGCCCGCCCCGACGGCGATTCGATCCTCCGACGCGCCGCGCGCGGCGAAGATCGAAACACCGATTCGCCCGATCCCGGATGAGCCGGCAGTGGATGAGCCGACAGTGGATGCGGAGCGACTCGCACCGGAGTCAAATTCGGCGATTGCTGATCCCGCGCCGAGCCGTTCCGCATCGGAAGCCATCGAGTCATCGTTATCGTCCCCACGACTGCGTCCCGCGCTCCCCATCGCCCCGATTGACGAAGAGCCGGCCTGGGTCCTGCCCGTCACCGTGGAACCGGAACCAGAATCGGACTTCACCATCAACCCCACGGATGACGGGGGTGTTCACACGCTCGAGCCGACCCACATTGTCCCGGCACCGGCCGATGACTCGGCAGCCGTGGCACGCCAGGCCGCGTCTCCGGAAAGTGCCTCACCCGCCAAGCCACCGACGAAACAGGTGGCTCACGCCCAGATCGCCCCGGTCCGATATCGCAAAATCGACAGCATCAACCCGTTCCGCGTCCGGACGTCCGATGGACGAGAGAGCGACAACGACATCCGCGAATACGCTCGAAAGCAAGCGGAGGATTTGAACCTCGCGTTTGGATCCGAGCCCTATTCCGAACGAGCGTTCCCGGCGACCGTGAAGCCCTGGGACGCTCCGAACTTCTTCCACTACCCGCTCTACTTTGAAGACCCCGCGCTGGAACGATATGGCCACTCGCGTCGTCCGCTGATTCAGCCCCTCGTTTCGATGGGCCGGTTCAGCGCGCAATTGATCGGGCTCCCCTACCAGATGACGCTCGATCCCCCCTGCCGCGAGGTCTACTCGCTCGGCTGGTATCGCCCCGGCGAGTGTGCTCCGAAGCTGCACTATCAGGTGCCGCTCAACGCCCACGCCGCCGCCGTCGAGGCCGCCACAATCACGGGACTGGTCTTCTTGATTCCGTAGTCGGAAGCTGAGCGCGGAACTCGGAGCGCTGAGCTCGGAGCAAAACACCGATTTCCACAACTCTCTTTCTTTCACTCCGCGCTCCGAGTTCTCCGTTCCGCGCTACAACTCCTCCAGCGTGGCTGCTATCCTCTCGCCCCGCTTCAGGAACGACTTCCACGGGACGGAATCATGACCTCTTCGATCAGTGAGACCTCGACTTTGGCCGACCGCATTCTGGACCGACTGGAAGAACTGATCCTCGACGCCGAACGCCAGACCAAGCCGCTGGAGCTCGATCCCTATCGCAGCCGGTTGTTCGAGTTGTTCGTCATGGCCGAGGGGGCCGGTTACTTGAAAGCGGGGTCCGACCCGGACTTGTCGGCCGACGGATTGTGCCGCCTGCTGGGGGCACGGTGGGGACTGGCCTCGGCCGCGAAGCAGGCCATCAGCCAGCAATCCCGCATGCCGCCGGAGCACCTGGCGAAGATGAGGCTGCTGTGGTCCGTGATGCGGATGTGGATGGAATGGGACTACGCCTGGGAGCGCTGGCCCGAGTTCCACGGTCACGTCACCGGTCAGCCGAAAAGCTCGGCCAACTAAGTAGACCCGCAGAGGAAAGTAGGCGGTAGCTGAACTCGCAAGAGTTCAGATTTCACCGAACTGACTGAATTCTTGCGAATTCAGCTACCCAGAGATCAATGCGGTTCCACTTAGGCGAGCGCGCTGTGCCACTGATCCGCCAGCAGGCGCGCGGCGCGCGCGATGTCGAATTCCCGCACGGCCCGGTCGCGAGCGGCGAGGCTCATGCGGTGTCGAGTCTGGTCATCGGCGAGTAACGCGCTGACGGCGAGAGACAACGCCGCGGCATCGCGCGGTGGCACGAGACGTCCCGTTTGACCATCGGCCACGATTTCTGCCGTTCCTCCCACGTTCGTGGCCACGACCGGAACACCGCACGCCGCCGCTTCGAGCAGCACGCGACCGAACGGTTCCTGATGAGCGGGATGAACCAGCAGCGCGACCTCGGCCAACAGACTGGGCACGTCGTCGCGCGTCCCCAGTCGATGCAGCCGGTCCGCGAGCCCCTGCTCGGCGAAGCGCTCCACGAGTGCCCGCTCGAACGCGATGCTTTCCGCCTTCGTCGAGGACCGTTCCCCAACGAGGATGAAGTGAACGTCGGAGTGTTCGCGCACGATGGCCGGTGCCGCGGCGGCCAACACGTCCTGACCCTTCCTCAATCCAATCTGGCCGATCGTCGCGAGCAGCTTCGCCGAGCGGGGCAGCTTCAATTCGGCGTGCAACCAGCCGGTGGCCGTTCGCGGCTGAAAACAGTCGAGGTCGAGGCCGTTCCGCACGACGACGACCCGGTCCGCGTCGAGTCCCCGCGCGACATGAAACTCGCGAGTGGCGTTCGACACCGCGATCAGCCGCCGGTTTCGATTCAGGTCCGCGATCGAGGCACCACTCAGGTTGAGAATGTCGCGCAGATGCGAGGTCGTCGGGATCGTCAACCGGCCGGCGATGCGTCCTGCCAGACGGCCCATTGCCAGACTGTTGGCATGCAGCAGGTCGGCCCCCGTGCGATGAACGGCTTCGATCAACGACGCTTCAATCGCCTCGCGACTCGAACTCGCGCGATCCGACTCCGTACTCATCGACCACGGGATCACGTCGATATGCCGCTCTTCGAGTGCTTCGGCCAGCCGACCGTTTCCCGGCGCGATGGCCGCGAACTCCCAACCCGATTCGTTCCGTTGCAGCCAGTCGAGACAGGCCAGCATCGACCGCTCGCCACCGTTCAACGTGGCGTACTCGAACACGATCGCGAGGCGGTTTGGCTTCGTTCCGGCGGACATGCCGGTATAGTACGCGGCACCCTTGCCGGGCGGCAGCGCCGTCGGTGTTCCACTCAGGGTCATCGCCTTGTTTAATCTGGTGGATTGGGTGCCACGGCTGTGTCAGCCGTGAGATCGGTCAAGAGCTCGCGAAATCCGCACGGCTGACACAGCCGTGGCACTCCAAATTGAAAAAGGCATTGGCCCTGGCGTCCCACTGTTGGAGGAATCCTGTCATGTCGCGTTCTCATCCCCTTCGCACCGGGTTGCTGTTGAGTGCGATCCTGCTGCTGACCACGTCGAGCCTCGCGCTGGCCGTCGATCGCGAAACCAAGGTCCGCGACGACCGCAAGTTGCTCGAAAAGGACGACCACTGGATCTACAACGATCTCCCCAAGGCGTTCGCCGAGGCCAAGCGGACCGGCAAGCCGCTGCTCGTGGTGTTCCGCTGCATTCCGTGCGAGGCGTGCAGCAACTTCGATGACATGGTCGTCGCGCGCGAGCCGCGCATCCGCCGACTGATGGAGCAGTACGTCTGCGTGCGAGTCCCCCAGGCCAACGGGATGGATCTGTCGCTCTACCAGTTCGACTACGACATGTCGCTGGCCATGTTCCTGATGCGGGCCGACGGCACGATCTATGGCCGCTTCGGCACGCGCTCGGGCCACAAGGACGAAGATCACGAAATGACCATCGACGGCCTCGCCAAGGCTCTGATCCGCGCGTTGGAGATGGACGAGGAATTCGACCGCTTCAAACCTCAATTGATTGGCAAGCGCGGCCCCGACGTGGCGGTGGCCAAACCCGAGGAGCATGCGTGGCTGAAGGGGAAGTACACCGACCGACTCGACTACGAGGGGAACGTCGTCAAGAGTTGCATCCACTGCCATCAGGTGCGCGAGGCTCAGCGGCTGACGATCCGAGCTGAAGGCAAACCGATCCCCGACGACCTGCTCTACCCGTGGCCGAATCCCTCCGTTCTGGGCCTGCGTCTCGATCCCAATGAATGCGCGACGGTGAAGGATGTCGCCGCCGGTTCTCCTGCCGAAGCCGCCGGATTTCGAGCGGGCGATGAGCTCGTGACCGTGAATGGTCAGCGCCCGATTTCGATTGCCGATGTGCAATGGGTCTTGCACACAGCCAAGAACGATTCCGAACTGAAGACCGTCGTGCGGCGAGGCGGCTCAAAGGGCGAGACGCTGTCGCTGACGCTGCCGCTCGCGGACGGTTGGCGTCGCCGCGTAAACATCGCGTGGCGTGCGACCACCTGGGATTTGCGGCGAATCGTACTCGGCGGCATGTGGCTGGAAGCGGCTACCGCCGAACAGCGAACTCAGCACGGAATCGCCGATGACCGACTGGCTCTGCACGTCAAACACGTCGGTCAGTACGGCGACCATGCCAAAGCGAAACAGGCGGGGTTCCAAAAGGGAGACATCCTGATCGAGTTCGACGGCAACGACGCCTCGCGAACGGAAAGCGATCTGATCGCGACGACCGTCAACGGACGAAAGCCAGGAGACAAGATCACGGTCAAGGTGGCACGTGGGAAAGAACGGCTGTCGCTGACGCTGCCGATTCAATGACGAGGCCGAGCGGGCCGGACAGAGTGGCAACAACCAAGGGAGTAGGACATGATGCGACGCAACGTAATCGCGGTGATCGCCCTGTTGGCGGTGACCGTGGGGGTGGGAATGAACCTTTTGCCGGGAACCTTTTCGATGGCCGATGATGCCAAGCAACCGCTGCTGATTCACAACGTTTACTTCACGCTCAAGGACGGCACGGCAGAAAACACGCAGAAGCTGACCGATGCCTGCTTCAAGTACCTGAAGGATCACCCCGGTGTGGTCTTCTTCGCCGCCGGGCCGCTGGTCCAGGAGTTGGAACGTCCGGTGAACGTCCGCGACTTCCATGTCGGCCTGCTCGTCGTCTTCAAGAACAAGCAGGCTCACGACGACTATCAGGTCGCCAAAACGCACCTGCAGTTCATCGAAGAGAACAAGCCGACGTGGGACAAGGTCCGCGTCTTCGACACCTACTCGAAGCCGTAGCCAGCGCAGCCGATGCAGCAACGCGGCCCTCTCGTTCCGCGCGGGGTGGGGCCGAACGGGAATCGATGTTCGTGAAGGAGCACTTCCGCAATGGGTGACGACCATCACAAGCCGCCGCCAGCCGGGCCCAACCGCGTCGTCACGCTCGTCAGCCGGTTGTGCGTCATCGCCTGGGTCTGCGCCCTGTCCTTTGAACTGCTTCCGAAGGGGTCTCTGAAATCGCTCAGCCTGCTGTTCGGCTCGCACGCGGCGGTGCTGTGTCTCGTCACCGCCGGCGTGTTCTGGCTGCTGCGACGGCAGGCGTTGTTGTTCCTGCTCATCGTCGCGACGACACCACCGATGGCTTATTTCGGCGTCGTCATTTGGAATATCGTGAAGGCTCGACAGACCATCGACTGACGCGCGGCTGGGCCTGCTTCCGCCGTGGCCGCCGGAATCGAACGATCGCCGACCTTCCTGCCTCTACTGAACGGAGAGTTTCATCATGATCGCGCGTCATTGCGTTTGGCTCTCACTGGTTGTGGTCCTGTCTGTCAGCGGATGCGGCAATTCCGACCGACGGGAACTGGAAAGGACTCGCGCCGAATTGGAGAAGACGCGCGCCGAGTTGGCGAACCTCAATTCCCGGGTGGCAAAGCTCGATCAGGATCACGCCGCCCAGGGATACCTGGAAGAGCTGGAGAAATTGGACACGTTGAAATCCAACGGCGTTCTGACCCAGGACGAGTTTGACCGTCGGAAGCAGGCGATTCTGGACCGGCAGCCACTCTCGATCGTCGCCAAACCGGAGCCACCGCCGTCCGGCATGGACGATCTTGCCAAACAGCTTCGCACACTGGCGTCGCTGTACTCTCAAAGCACCATCAATCTGCAGGAGCGTGACGCCAAGCGGACTCAACTCATCCAGCGTCCGCTGCACACCGCCGACATGAAGAAAGATTTGGAAACGGTTCAAGCCCTCTACAACGAATCGACCATCACGCTTTCAGAACGAGACACTCTGAAAAAGAAGCTGCTGGAACTGGATTCGGCCCCGACGCCGTGACGTCGCCGCGCCGCCCGTTGCTCACCGCCAATCCCGGTGGCAACATCGGCCGGCCAAGTCTAAACCGGATGATTCACGCCTCGGGTCGTGTCGTCGACAGAGCGTGGCATTGAAGCCTGACGCGCAAGCGAAGGGATGTTAAAGCAGAACCTTCGCTTGCGCGTCAGGCTTCAATGCGACCACGAATAATCCGGGCTGAATCACGGAGCGATCTTCAGCAGGTACGCGAAGTGTGCGCCGCCCGCATCATGCGCGTCCTGAACCGTGACGAAGTACGGGCCGGGCTGGCCGAGAGTCGTCTCGATCCGGCTGTCGCGAGTTCCCGCGTGGTCGTCGTTCGCGGCGACGATCCGGCCCTTCGAGTCGTACAGCGTCAGTGTCGGATCGAGCAGCGAACCGGCCCGCGCGGCGACGGTTTCGACGAGCAGCTTCTGTCCGGCCGAGACCTCGATCCGAAACACATCGACGTTGCGCGCGTCGCCGATGACACCGACAATCGTCTTGCCGGCGGAGACGCTTTGCGCCGACTTGAAGCTGTCGTTCGGCTCCTGCTCGTCGATCAAGTCCCCCGGCTTCGCGACGACGATCTCGTACGCGGCTCCCTCACCCTGGGCGGACACGGCAACCAACGAGAGCTTTCCCGCCAGCGTCTCCGGTGGCAGCGTGAACTTGATTTCGGCCTGCGTGTCACCGACACGTTTGGCCTCGTAGTTCTGAGGCACCGGCGTTTTGCCCTTCGAGGCGATCTCGAACTTGATCTCGGCGGTAGTCACCTTCACGGCCGTGATCTCATCGAGAAAGGCCCCGCGCAGCACGAGCTTGACCTCTTTCCCCGGCACGACCGCGAGGGGAGCCGCACAGACGATCATCGGTTTCTTGTCGGGCTTGGCTTCCTGTGCAGTTCCAAGTGAGACCAACAGCAACCAGCCAATGACAGAGGCCACGCGCATCGCGATTTCCGGCAGGAGGAGGGAGTGCGTCGCCACTTTGCGACGAATGGGGGCAGGGTCGTCAGTCATTGCGGCAAGGTAGCTCTCACGCTTCGCCAGAGGAAGCGCGTCGCAGGCCCAGCCCATTCGGACGTTCAACCCGGATTATTCATGCCTCGGGTAATGCCGCCGACAGAACGTGACATTGAAGCCGGACGGCATGCCGCGGTTTTCGCGGAGGTTCAGTAGTCGAACCACAGTCCCCACCCCATCAGCGTCTCGTGCTTGTTGACGAACGTGTACTGCAGGGCCGGACCGTCGTAGTACTGAATCCCCACTCGCAGCGTGTGGTTGGATTCCTCGCTCCACCACTGCCAGCCGGCGACCACGTTGATGCTCGTTTCGTAGTTGAAGTCTTCCCGCGTGTGACCGTTGACCGCGCCGAACGGAGCGCCAAACAAACCCGGGGTGCGCGGGCTGTATTGAATCCCATACTGGAACTCCCACGGCAGGGCTCCATCCTCGTGGTTGAAGGCATACGCGACCTCACCGTAAACCTGCGTCTCGGGATTCAGATCGCGCGTCCAGCCGACGATGGCCGAGTCGCGCACGTAATTCAGCCGGACGTAGCCGGGATTGTTGATGAGGAACTCGTCACCCAGGTGAGAGCTGAGGTGGTAGTAGCCCGCCTTGAAGGCATTCGGCCCACGACGCCAGGTCGAGAGCAGGCCGATGCGATAATCGACCGCGATCAGCGGACTGCTGACGGCGTCGGGATCGACGCGCGGCAGGGCGGCCCCTTCAAAGTCGAACTGCCAGCCCTCGGGACGGACCGGATCGGACGTGCCGTAGCGCAGAAAGCTGAACCGCCCGCCGAGAGCCGTCTCCCACACGAGGTCTCCGCGCCGGTCCGTCACCCAGACCGATTGGACTCGCGATTCCTTCTCGCCCGCGAGGTACGACTTGTACATCAGGCCGACCGGCAGAACCCGCCAGTCGTAGTCCAGATCGATCCCGTCCACGGCCACGAACACGGGTTCCTCGGCGCCGGGCTGGGCCTCGAAATACCGGAATGGATTCGGGACCGGCTCGTCCGCCTGATCCTCGATGAAGCCGGTCAACGAGATCGCGTTGCTCGCGAACTCGTGCGGCGAGTCAGACGCCTCATCGCGTCCCGTCTGGATCCGCAAACCGAACGTGGGGGGGCCTTTCGACTCGCCGGCTTGGGCTGTCTGCACCTGACGAAACAGTGGATCGGCCTGAGGCGGGGCGCCCCAGGCTTGTGCTGTCATCCTGAGCAACAGGCAACAGCAGCACCACCAGCGAAGCACGTCTGTTCCTCCCGAGTCACCGCGGCGCAACGGCAGCGCCGCGCGCAGCATCATTCAACGCGGGAGTGCTTATCGGCCAAGGCTCGGGGAGGCGCACGGCCAACCGGTCGTAACGGTCGTGATCGGAAGGATCAATCGCCCGAATATGCCTGACGTGCCGGTCCGGAAAAGGTGGCAAGCTGGGTTGGCTTGCGGGAGCGGCCAGAGAAATTCAAAGCCGTGTCAGTTTGTGGCGGCGGCGATGACGGCGGCCGTCACCACCATCTCGACCCGGTAACCGGGGGCCAACCCGGCTTGAACGCACGCCCGCGCGGGAGCGTGTCCCAACGGAACCCACTTGTCCCACAGCGCGTTCAGCACCGGCCCGTCCGCCAAATCGGCGACGTAGATCAGCACCTGCAACAGCCGCGTCCGATCGCTCCCCACGAGTGCGAGTCTCGCATCGATTTGAGCCAGCACCTGCGCGACTTGTCCGTGCATGTCCTGCTGCGGATCGTCGGCCACTTCGACGAAATGCGCAATGCCGCCATGAACCACCGCGTCGGACCAGCGCCGGGTGACGCCGTGTCGTTGAATGTCGGACATGATTGTTGCTCCAAGTCCTCACACGGGGGAATGTGACGCGGCGGATTGATCGAACATCCGCTCGCCTACTGTAGGCTTGTCGCTCCACCGACAAGCGTTCCCGTCGGCGGAGCGACGGGACTACGGTAACTCAGGCAAACAATGGCGTCATCAGTTCGCCCTCTTCGAGGGCTTCGATGGCTCGGCCGTCCGGCGTCACCAGATTCGCGTGCGGGTTGACTCCCAGCGCATCGAGAATTGTGTAACAGACATCCGCGGGAGCGTAGGGCCGCGTCGTGACATGGGCTCCCTGTTTGTCGGTCGCTCCGATCAGCTTTCCGCCTTGCACTCCGGCCCCCGCGAAGAGCAGGCTCGCCGCCGGTCCCCAATGGTCTCGGCCCGCGTCCTTGTTGATGAGCGGAGTGCGGCCGAACTCACCAAAACAGGCGATGAGCGTGTCCTTCAGCAACCCGCGCGCAGTCAGGTCTTCCAGCAGTGCCGACAGGCCAAGATCAAACTCGGGGAGCTTCTTGTCGCAACTCTCGAAGATCTTCGCGTGATGATCCCACCCGCCGTAGTTGACCGTCACGAACCGAACACCCCCCTCGACGAGCCGCCGCGCGAGCAGACAGCTCTGGCCGAACGTGGTCCGTCCATAGCGGTCACGCAACTTCGCGTCTTCCTTCTCGATGGCGAAGGCGGCTTGAGCGGCGGGCGACAGAATCATCTCGGCCGCCCGGCCCCGGAACTCGTCGTACGTGGCGAGCTGGTCGTTGCCGCGCACCTTGTCGGCGAGACTGTCCACCGTGTTGAGCAGCGTCTTGCGGCGCTGGGCCTGCTTGTCGGTGACGTTGGCCGCGTTGACATCCTTCACCTTGAAGTTGACCTCGTTCGGATCGCCCGTCTTGAACGACTCGTACCGCCCGCCCAGGAACGCGCTCTTGCCCAATTCCCACGTGAACGACGGATTGCGCGGCACGGCAACATAAGGCGGCAGCACGCCCGCAAAACCGAGCTCATGCGCCGCGACGGCACCGATGGCGGGATAGTCGCCAAACGCCGAACCGAACCGCCCCGACAACACCCAGTTCGTCGCCGTCTCGTGGTGATCGTTGTTGTGAGCACCCGACCGGACGAGCGCCACCTTGTCCATGTTGGCCGCCATCTTCGGCAGCAACTCGCCCACCTGAGTCCCCGGCACGTTCGAGGCGATCGGCGAGTACTTCCCGCGAATCTCGGCCGGCGCTTCCGGCTTCATGTCAAAGCTGTCGTGATGCGTCAGCCCGCCACCGAGATAAACCAAGATCACCGACTTCGCCCGAGCAGGCCGCGCCGCCCGCTGCCCGCTCTCCTTCGCCGCCGCCTCCTGCTGAAGCAGACTCGCCAGCGAAAACCCGCACAGTCCAAGACCTCCGACCTGCAAGAAGTCTCGCCGAGATGCGCCGTTGCAGAGCTGTGAACGATCCGATGAAAGAGTGATGTCGAGCATGTGGACTTTCCAAGAAGCAGCCTGTGATCGGCTGGGTCAGTTCGGTTGGTTGAGGCTGTCGCGGAGAAAGGTCGGCAGACCGCGAAAGGCGGCCTGATAAGTCAGCTCCATCGGCACATTGACGTAGCGGTCTGGATTCAGAAACAGCGGCATGTCGGTCAGGTCCGAGCCCACCGCCAGATGTTCGACATAGGCCACCGGCTGAATGCCCGCCGTGTACGAGGCGAGTGTCAGCGGCTGGTCGGTCGGAACGGCATACGGCTCGTCATCGAAGCGTTCCCAGATCGCGCCGTGCATGCCGCGCGGATCGTGTCGTCCCGGTGGGAACAGATCGACAACCAGCAGATGAACATCGTGCAGCAATGCCGCCTCGGCCTTCTCGACAAACTCCTCAACATGAGCCAGCCGATCCTTGTTGGCGGGCGAAACAACCTCCAGCAGCGCGATGACGTGATGTCCGCTGACATGCCGAATCACCAGCGTCCGCCGCAATGACCGACTCGCCATCGAAGCAGTCAACCGCCGTTGCGTCTTCGGCGGAGCATCGGCCACCGCCAAGCCACCCTCACCGCCGGGCACACGCGACGATTCTTCGAGCGGCGAGTGCAGCGTCAACACATCGGCAATGCGACTCCCCGCGTGCTGCTCGGGCAGCGCGTAGTACCCGGACGGCAACAGTCCACCGTTCAGAGTTTCACTGAGATGCGTAATCCAAGCGGTGTGGAACGCATGAAAGGTTCCAGCATCGACTCGGGTCCAATCGTGAACTGCCATGCGAGTTCTCCGAACCGGCGTTCCAATCAGGAAGCGATCAGCCATCACCGAATACGTCGTCGACTCCTCAATCTCAGACCGTCGAAATCAACGTGGTAGACACAGCAAAACCAGACTCCAGATCCCGAGCACTGAGAATGGCATGATGAAGAGAAAAAGGGCGACTGCTATTTTTTTCGTCGCACCGTGCAGGAACTTCTCCAACCAGCGAGGAGTTGCCAACGCCCAAATCAGTCCGCAGCCAAAAAAGATCAGGAGTGCGAGCGCCAATTCCGAGACGAGCGTTGCCCAAATCCAAGTCTCCACCGTTCGGTGCAGTTCGGTATTCAAGGCAATCGCGATCAATATGAAACAGCTCAATGGCACAAAGAACGCTGAAGCAATCCCCAATGCCAGACGCCCACAGACATCCCGAGGAAAGACTCGATCTAGTTCCACGTCCATGATGTTTCCCCCAAAACGCGATGAACTTTCAACATCAGTGATTGAATGCGAATTCCTTCGAGTTCAGCAAGGCCCAGAGGAGGTCACGGAAGATGGTGTCGCGGGGGTCTCCGCTGGCGAGGGCGTTCATTGCGGCGTTGGTTTCGGTTTTGGTCGGCTTGCGGGCGAGGGTCGTCAGGAAGAGACGCTCGATCAGCGTCGAGTTGTCGGGCGTGGACTTCAGCAGTTCGGCGAGGCGGCTTTCGCCAGCTTCGAGCTTGCGGGTGATGGTGTCTCCGTTTTGGAGATGCAGGAGTTGAGACATCGTCACGTCGCCGGTTCGTTCACACGCGCAAGCCGTCACTCGATCCGAGCGGCCGAAGAGGCGGAGGAAGTAGGAATCGAGAGCCGGATCAGGAAGCTGTTGTGCTCGGATTCCCTCGGGATACCCGGGGAACTGGTCGGGGATCGCGGTGACCTGGCTGATCGCATCGAGCAGCAGTTCGGCGGGGAGTCGCCGGGCGTAGTAGTGCGAGTAGAACTTCGTGTCGGCCTCGTTGTCGGACACCGTTTCGGAACTGAGTTGATACGTGCGCGAATTCAAAATCGTCCGCATCAGATGCCGCAGGTCGAAGCCGTGTGCGACGAAGTCGGCGTTGAGGGCCTTCCAGAGCGCGGGGTTTGTCGGCGGGTTGCTCGCCCGCAGATCATCGACTGGCTCGACCAGGCCCACGCCGAGAAAGTGCTGCCAGACGCGGTTCACGATGCTGCCGTTGAACGATTCGTTGCGACCGCTCGTCATCCAATCGACGAGTGCCTTGCGCGGGTCGCTGCCCGGCGCGATGGCCAACTCGGCGCGATCGAGCGGTTGCGGCTTGAGTGGCTGATTCGTGCGTGGCTGGTGGACCATGACCGGCGACATCCGGATCGACTCAAGCTCTTTGGTCACTCCCTCGATCTGCTTGCGCAGATCGGCCAACTGCTGTTCGAGTTTTTTTTGTTCTTCTTCCTTTTCGGGTTTGGCGGCTGTTTCCTTCTCGGCAAGCTGCTTCTGCAAGTTGGCAAGGTGTCGCTGCTGGTTCTGCTGGTGTTCGGTCGCCTGCGTCAACTCGGTCGGGCCCGACTGCGGATTCTTCCGGTCAAACGCCACGCGCGAGAAGAACGCGGCGAAGTGGTAGTAGTCGTCCTGCGTGTACTTCTCCAGCGGATGGTTGTGACACTTCGCGCAGCCGATGCGCGTGCCGAGGAACGCCTGCGCGACGCTGGCCACCACGTCCGACTGCTGCGTCTGGCGGAACTCACCGATCGTGACGACGTAGTAGCCGATCTCGGGATGCTCGTCGGTGTTCCCGTGAGACGTGAGAACGGCCCGGGCCAGTTCATTCCACGGCCGGTTGGCGGCGACCTGTTCCCGCAGCCACTGATGAAAGGCCCTCACGCCCTTCGTGCCGCGCACGTCGTGATCGCGTTCCTTGCGGTTCTGGAACAGATCGCCGAGCAGCATCGTCCACAGATCGACAAACTCGGGCCGCTGCAACAGTTCGTCGATCGCCCTGGCCCGCTTGTCGGCGCGCGAGTCAGTGACGAAGGCCCGCACTTCATCCTCCGTCGGCAACGTTCCAATCGTGTCGAGGAAGGTGCGCCGCAGAAACATCTCATCCGACGAGAGTCGCGATGCCGGAATGTTCAGCGCGGCCAGCTTGGCGGAGACGTGCTCGTCGATGAAGTTCCTGCTTGTCCCCTCGCCCCCGTCTTCGGGGGAGAGGGTTAGGGTGAGGGGGGTTTTCAGCGAACGCTCAAACGGCACCGTCACCACGACGACGGCCACCTGACCCTGATAGTGAGCCCGGATCGCGGTCTCACCACAGCGCAGCACCTTCGCCCGGCCGCCGGCATCGACCTCCACCAGACCCGCGTCGTTCGAGGCGAACTGAGTCAACCACGTCACGTCGCGCGAGGAACCATCTGAGTAGCCCGCCGTCACGCCGAGTTGCAGTTCCTCGCCGACCTTCATCACGCGGTCGCCCGTCGAGATGGTGACGCTTTGAATCCGGGCCTCTTCCTTCGCCGGTCCCGGTGCTCCCGCCTGCAACCATGCGAGCAGGATTTGGTGCGCCTGCGACTTTGGCGCGATGACTCGCCCGCCCCCATGCGGCATCTGACCGAGTGACTTCCGCAGCAACAGGCTGTCTTCCGGGACCACCAGGCTGACGCGACGCCCCTCCTGTTCCTTCACGATCCAGCCGTGATCGAGTTCCGGCGCGTAGCCGCGCAGCGAGAGGCGAAACCCGTTTTGCCCCGCCCCCTTGCCGTGGCACGCTCCCTGATTGCAGCCATACCTGGTCAGAATCGGTTCGATGTCGTTGACGAACGACGGCCGGGCGGCGTCTTCGGCGAAGGCCATCGGCGGCAGAATGACAACGAACAAACAGCAGGTCACAAACCGGAGCAGACAAGGCATGGCGGGCAACTCAACGGCGGGGCATTCGGGCGGGAGATCGAACTCAGCAGAGTCTATCGGCCGGTCGGATCGCTCACAATTCGGCTTCGTGCGTCGCGCCGCTGAGAGTGAACTCAAAGCTCGTGAGCCGCGGTGCATCAACAATGGTGCCCCGGACGCTGCCGGCGTCCGGGGCACTCGGATTTCTTCATTTGGTTTTCACCATCCACCTGTTCGTCGGTGACTGGCAACAGCTACTTGGCCGCAGGCGCAGGAGCAGGCTTCGGCTCTTCCTTGGGCTTCGGCTTCGGTTCCTCCTTCGGTTTCGGCTGCGGGTCAACTTTCGGCGTGGGTTCATTCGGGGCGAGTGTCGCGTGAGCTTGATTGAGCGCCGAGAAGATTTCATCCAGCCGTTCATGCACGAGGACGGGCTGTTTGATCGCGAGGCTTTTGCCCAGGACCACGATGGAACCATGCTTGGCATCCCACGCCGGAATGAGTTCGGGGAGCGAGTCGATCAAGTCTTTGATCGCGGTGGCATCGGCCACGGGATACAGCCGCAACTCGACCTCGGGCGCGGTGGCCTCGTCGGGTGCGACCGCCGCCTGACGGAGATCGTCCAACAACTCCGCGATTTCCCGTTGGCAGATTTGAGTCTGCCGGATGACGAGCCACTCGGGCACCGCCTTCCACCGCGTTCCTCCTTCGCCGTGCGTGTCCTCCCATTTTCCCGAAATCCCCTGCTGGATCGCGATCAGCAAGTCGGAGTCTGAGCGCGATTCGGGGATGTCTCCGGTGAAGTAGACTCGCGTCGAATGCATCTCCTCCGCCTTCGCTACCGTGGTGACGACCAACGTTCCCTCTTCGACCACGAATGTCAGCATCAGCGGATCAAGCAGCTTGTGCAGCACCGTATCGAGCGATGCGCCGTTCAGTCGGAGCGTCACCGGAGTATCCGTGGCGATTCCATCTGCGGACAGCGCCTCTTTGTCGATCCACAGTCGGATGCCGCATCGGCTCGCCAACAACCCGAGCGGCTCGGTGAAGGGAACATCCCTGGCGTTGACCAATTGAGGTTCCGCGAGTCGCTTGAAGATCGCCGCGTCTTCGTCGTGCGGATAACCCGGCCGGGCGACGAGAATCGACTTCGTCTTCGCCCCGCGCACGACGAACTCTTCCACCGCGTGCAACAACTCTCGAATCTGGAAGTGAACCTGATACTGCTGCCGCACGATCAAACGTCCGTGGCCCGTGCTGATCGTCCCGCCTTCACCGTCATAAAGCTCCCACTTGCCAGCGACGCACTCCATCAGCAGTTGGGAGAGCAACTCTTCCCCCTTGATCGACTGGCTTTGGATCCGGATGCCGGGTCCGGAGTGCCCCGCCGGGCCAAATCCGCCACCACCGCCAAAACCACCAAACTGAGCCAGCACAAATGAGGGAACCTCTGCCTGTTCGGCATTCTCTGGAACACGAAAGAAACCACCACCACCACCACCACCACCACCGACGTTCCCACCACCACCACCGACGTTTCCACCACCACCACCGCCGACGTTCCCACCACCACAATGGCCTGAGTGGACTCCTCCAAAGTTGGGGCGAAGTCGTGGCGGAAGGTTCTTGAGTTGGGGTTGGAGCGCCGCGATTATCGCCTGCACGTCGTAGGTTCGTGTGACGAGCATCTCCTCCGCATGGACCTGAGTGGTGATCGCCAGCAGGCCATCGGAACCATGCCAGTCGAGCAAGAGCGGCTTCAACAGGAAAGGCAGCGATTGCCAGACGGTCACATCGCCGAGATGCAGATCGACGACCGAGTCCGCGATCGAAATGCCTTCCCCCGCCAACGCCTCGTGATCAATCCACAGGCTGACTTCGGCCGTCTTCGCCAGCGAGATCAGCACCTGCTCGACCGGCACGTTGGACCAGTCGGCCTTGACCTGCTTGTGCAGACCGACCAGCAACCGGGTCTCGGCCTCGCGAGCCACCCGTCTTGCCGCCGTCAGATCGGGTTCCGCCGCAACCACTCGAGCGGTTGCCGCGGCACTGACAAACAACACCGCCACACAACCGGCCACACAACAGCGAAGGTGAGACATGATCGAAGCCTCGAACAGAGATGAGGTAGGCTGACGTGAAACCACACGGAACTAACCTCGCATGCTACCCGAGCGACCGTGGGAAGGAACTTTGAAATTCAGATAAGGCGGCAAAACGACGCCGGCGAGTCGGAGACATCAGCCCTGCATCGTTCCGGGAGTACGAAAAAACGAGCGAGGGAATTGCTTCCTTCGCTCGTTGGCGTTCCTGAACTCGCAAGACGTGATTGACGAGGCGGCTATGTCGCCTTGACGTCCTTGGCCGACTTGTCGGCGGGTTTGTCGGCGGGAGCCTGGTCTTTCGGTTTCGACGTGCCGTCGGGGCGGATTGTTTTCATGTGGGCTTCGATCTCGTCCTTGGTGATCTCTCCGTCGCCGTTGGCGTCGGCCTTGGAGAGGCGGTCCCAGATGAACTCGGGGAGTTCGGACTTGGTCAGCTTGCCATCCTTGTTCTTGTCGAAACGTTCGAGCATGACGGAGGAAGAGGGCGGTCCCTGACGTCCCGCCGCACTGCGCCCCAGCGGGCCGCCACGATCTGAACCACGCCCCATGGGACCGCGACCCATCGGGCCACCGCCAAACGAAGGCCGCCCCGGGCCGCTTCCGCTCCGCGCTGAGGGTGATCCTGACGGCGGATGGCGGAGGGCCGATTGAATCGACTTCAACATCTCGTCCTTCGTGACCGAGCCGTCTCCGTCGGCATCCACCTTCGCGAACTGTTGCAGCACTTCGTCCTTGGTGACCTTGCCATCGTGGTCCGCGTCGAGTCGTTCGAACGGCGATGGTCCGTGAGACATCCCGCCGGGCCCGGGACCGTGGTGATGCATGCCAGCCGATGGACGATGGGCCGGTGGCCGACCAGAATGTCGAACGGAAGGACCATGCCCCCGGCCCACTCCATGTGATCGACCGAAGACCGGGCCACGATGCATCCCGCCCGGTCCGCGATGACCGTCGAACGACGGACGGCCCGATCCATGATGGGCAAACTGGCGACCGTGCTGTCGGCCGTGTGATCTGTCAAATCCTCGACCCTGGTGTTGTCGGTGCGGACCACCCTGGCCGCGATGACTGTCGAATGATCGGCGACTGGGACCGTGATTGGCAAAGTGGTGATCACGGCTCGGCCCGTGCGATCCGCCAGTTTCACGACCGCCCGGCCCTCGCTGCGGGCCAGCCGGTCCACGATGTCCGTCGAACGAAGGACGACTCGGTCCACGATCCGCCGAGCGTTGATCGCGATCCATGCCGCGCATTCCTTCAAACCCGCGACCATCACGTCCCGAGGGAGGACCACCCGGTCCATGATGTCCGTCGAATGCGGGCCGATCCGGGCCACGATCTGACGGACCACGGTTTGAGGGGCCGCGATCTTGATCCACGCGCGGGGGGCCGTCCGGTCTCGGACGGTCTTCTCGGGCTTCCGGTCTTCGGTCGGGGCCTCGATCCTGCGCCGGGCTCACCTGGGCTGAGGCTACTCCCATTGCCAAGGCGCACAACAGTACGCTCCACTGAATGTTCATCATTTCCATCCTTCCACCAGGGATCGCTTCCAGCGGCACCAATCACATCGTGATGCCCATTTCCGACGGAGTATAAAGACACGACCTGAATCACGGATGAACCGACCGGGACATGAACGGGAATTCAGTCCACGCGCATCCGTGAGACGTTTGCGGCTGGCAACTATCGTAGGGTAAGCCTCTGGCTTGCCCGTTTTTTTTCGATGGTCAATCGGCGATAAACGAACACGGGCAAGCCAGAGGCATACCCTACGAAACTCTCAACCACGGCCGCGAGAGGTCGATTCAACCCCGCTTACTTTGCCGGCCCGGCGTTCAGGTAGAGCTTGACGTTCTTGGTCGCTCGACCGCCCGCCAAGAGGTCGATGCGGCCGTCTCCATTGAAGTCGGCGGCCAAAGCGTCTTCGACGGCCACGCCGCCATCGTCGATCACGTGCTTCGACCACTTCGTCCCCGTGTCATCATCGCTGGAGTAGACGTACAGGCCCGGACCTTTCACGGGGCCAGTCCCCGCTTCGCGGTGGCCGATCACCAGTTCGTCCGTACCGTCACCATCGAGGTCGGCAGCCCAGACGGCGTGGCCTTGTTTGAGGGTCTCTTCGATGACGACGCGCCGCATCGGGAGCTGGACGTCGGCATTGGCCAGGTAGACGGCGACGCTCGTGCCGTGCATCGGTTCGACCGTCGCGAGGAAGCGGCCTCCGTTTTTGAGCTTGCCGACTTTGATCTCACCCGCGCCGCGCAGTTCCGGCTTGTCGCCGCCGGCTCCCACACCAAGCAGTGTCTTCGTGAAGGCATCCCCCTTGCGCCGGATCAGGAACACTCCCTCTTCGCCCGCCACGATCGAGTCGAGTTTGCCGTCTCCGTCCCAGTCGGCATGCGTATGGGCGTGCATGCGGTTCACCGATTGATCGAGGATCGTCAGCGGCCAGCGATCGGTCTTGGGTTGCTTCGGAATCTCAAACGCCAGGACCCGGACGCCCGCGGCACCCTCGACGCTGCGGGTGAGCGGCGAGACGACCACTTGAGGTCGCCCGGTTCCGAGGACGTCGGCGACACTCATCCGGTGCGTCGTTTTCTCCTTGCCGATGAAGTGAACGCTCCATTTGTCGTCGGGCTTCGCGCCGCGCGTGATCCATTGAATCGTGCCGCTGTTGGCCTTGATCCAACCCGCACCGAGTGCGAAGTCCACCTTGCCGTCTCCGTCGAAATCGTGGGCCGCGATGCAGACGTTCTCGGGTTCGGTCTGGTCTTCGAGAATGATGTGCTTCGTCCACGACGGGGCTTCGTACCACTGCACCCGGTTCTCGCTGACGGCCACGATGTCGAGCTTGCCGTCGCCGTTGACATCCGCTTTGGTGACGGCATAGCAGACGTTGCCGATCGCGGGGTCGATGACCTGCGCCTCAAAACGAGGGACTCCCGCGAGGGCGATCACCGGCACAAGGCTGCCGAGCAGAACGAAGCCAGAAGACAAGGCACGAGTTCGCAGCATGGTGAGATTCCTGAATTGGCAGAGGGAACGATTCGAGTCGCGATGCTACCATGCTGCCTGTGCGGGGAACGAGCGAACGGGGTCGAGCAGAAACTCCAAATCTCAAATCCGAAATCCGAAACGAATCCCAAATGACAGAAACTCCAATGATCCAAACGAGACTCCAAGACGCCCGTCGCTGCGTGACGTCGCTGAATTCACACGAATTCAGCCGGTGACAACGATCCACTGAACTCTGGCGAGTTCAGCGACAGACCAAAGGTTCCGCTGCTTGAGGAGTTTGCCGTGGCCAGCACATTCGGATCGCAACTGTCGTGGGACATTCTCGCCACGTTCTGCCGGTCGCTCGGCACGATGCTGCATTCGGGCGTCAACATCCTGAAGGCGTTCCAGGTGGCCGGCGGGCAGTCGCGGAATGCCGCGTTGCAGCAAGTGTCGAAGCAAATCATCGATGACCTGCGCCAGGGGCAGGGCGTGGCGCTCGCCATGCGCGAGCATCAGGGTCGCTTCCCGGAATTGATGATCGACCTGATCTCGGTCGCCGAGCAAACCGGTTCGATGCCAGAGGTGCTCGCGGCGCTGGCCGATCATTACGACAATCTGCTCCGTTTGAGGAGAACCTTCCTGGGTGCGATTGCGTGGCCGGTGTTTCAGCTTGTCGCGGCCGTCTTCATCGTCGCCGGACTGATTTTCATTTTGGGAATGCTCCCCACCGCCAACGACCACAAACCGCTGGACGTCCTGGGCCTGGGTTTGACCGGAACTTCCGGCGCGGTGATGTGGCTGGGCTTGTGTTTTGGAACGGCGCTGGGACTGTATCTCGGGTATCAGGTCCTGTCGCGCGGTCTGCGTGGCCGCGCGTTTTTTCATTCGGCGATGCTGCGGATCCCGGTGCTGGGGGGTTGCCTGAGATCGTTTGCGATGGCCAGGTTCTCGTGGGCGTTCGCCCTCACGCAACAGGCGGGGATGCCGATCAGCCCGAGTCTCGAAGCGAGTTTGAAGGCCACGTCCAACGGCTCGTTTGCGGCGGCGGCTCCGCAGGTGATCGGCATGGTGCAGGCCGGCGAGGATCTGTCGTTGGCCCTCGCCGAGACCAACTTGTTCCCGCGCGACTATCTCGAACTCGTGCGCGTCGGCGAGGCCACCGGCACGGTTCCCGAGACGCTGGAGCGACTCAGCCCGCAACTCGAAGAACAAGCCCGCCGCAGTCTGTCGGCGCTGACCAGCACCCTGGCGTGGGTGATCTGGGCGCTGGTCGCCGTCCTGATCGTGTTCATCGTGTTTCGCATCTTCACGATCGCCTACCTCGGCCCGATCAACGAGATGCTGAAGCAGATGTGAGATTTCGCGACGCCTGCCGATGCCTCGACGAGTGACTCCCTCCCTCTTCGGGCATCGGCTATCATCCGACCACCATGTTCGTAGACCAAGTGACGATTTTCTGTAAGGCGGGCGACGGCGGCCCGGGTTCGGCCAGTTTTCGCAAGGAGGCTCACGTTCCCCGGGGCGGTCCCAACGGCGGCGACGGCGGACGGGGAGGGCACATCATCATCGAAGCCGATGAAAACGTGAGCAGCCTCGTCCATCTCGTCGGTGTCCGGCACTGGAATGCTGAACCGGGATCACCCGGCCTCTCGACACTCAAGTCGGGGTGCGATGGCGGCGATTCGGTGATTCGTGTTCCGACCGGCACGATCCTGCGCGATCTGAAGCGCGGCCATATTCTGAAGGACATGATCGAACACGGCGACCGGGTGATCGTGGCCAAGGGGGGCGATGGCGGGAAGGGCAACGTCCACTTCATGTCCTCGACGAACCGTGCCCCGCATGAGTTCGGCCCGGGCGAGGCGGGCGAACACCGCGACATCTCGCTGGAGCTGAAAGTCATCGCCGACGTCGGACTGATCGGCAAACCGAATGCGGGGAAATCGACACTGCTCAGCCGTTTGTCTCGGGCGACTCCCGAGATCGCCAACTATCCGTTCACGACGAAGTACCCCAATCTGGGCATGGTGCGGGTCGGCTATGACCGTCAGTTCGTGATGGCCGACATTCCGGGACTGATCGAGGGGGCTCACGCGGGAGTGGGGCTGGGTCACGAGTTCCTGCGCCACGTCGAGCGAACCAAAGTCCTGGTCCATCTGATCGAACCGAACCCCGACGATCAGACCAATCCGGTCGAGAACTACCTGCAGATTCGCGAGGAATTGCGGTTGTACGACGAAGCCCTCGCCAACCGCCCGGAACTGATCGTCATTACCAAGAGCGAGTTGTCCGACTCCGATGCCGCAGCCGAACTACTGGAAGAACGAATCGGACGCCCCGTGCTGAAGATCAGTTCGGTCACGGGCAAGGGATTGCCGCAACTGCTGCAGGCCACGATTCGGATGCTCGACGAATTGGCGGAGTCCGAACAGTAGTTCTTGCGGCTCAACTTCGAGGACCGCGTGGGAGACCGTTTCAATGCGGAAACGCCTGACGAACCATCGAGGCTTCTCGCTGATCGAACTGCTGGTCGTGATGGGCTTGATCGCGTCGCTGGTCGCGTTTCTGTTGCCCGCCGTACAACAGGCCCGCGAGGCCGCGCGGCGCCTGCAATGCCGGAACAACCTCAAGCAAGTCGGCCTCGCGCTGCACAACTACCACGACCTTCACGGCTGCTTTCCGTTCAGCCATCTGGTGTTGACCTCGATCACCAGGGAGACGGGTTGGGCCTGGGGCACGATGGCACTGCCGTTTCTCGATCAGGCACCGCTCTATCAGGAGTTGGCCCCCGATGGAGGCAATGCTCCCACGGTCCCGACGACTCTCACCAAGAAAGTGCTCCCGTTTTACCTCTGCCCCAGCGATGCCAGTCCGGAATGGAACCAACAGAAGGGGGGCCATGCGAAGTCGAACTACGTCGCCATGTTTGGCTCGAACAAGGATCTGTCCGACATTGGCAACGGGATGTTCTACTTCAACAGTTCCACGCGAACCGCGGATGTGTCTGACGGGTTGTCGAACACCATCGCCGCCGGTGAGCGGAGTTGGGACGGACTCGTCCATCCGACGATCGACAACAACTCCGTCGGACGCATCGGTTCGATCTGGGCGGTGAATCTGCAGGGGAACTATCACGACCCCATCTCATGGTGTGATCCGCTGCTGGTGACGGACCAGCACATCAACGGCGACCATCCCAACGCCTACAGCAGCCTGCATGAGGGGGGCTGCCATTTCCTCTTCGCCGACGGCTCGGTCCATTTCCTCAGCGAAAACATCGACAACGGCAACACTTTTTGCCCGTTGGCGACAAGAGGGGGGGGGGAGGTGATCGGAGGCTACTGACGGTAAGATGGGCAAGCCGGGTCGATGCAATCGGCATGATTGCTGAAATGCAAAGTTTCCTCAAAATGGGGCTTGACCGGCAAATTCTAAATTCCCATCATGCCCGCAACTTGTGTGGGCGATGTAATCGCCCGGTCTCAGTTTTTTTCCCTCTCTTGCAAGGGCCACATGCTATGAGAAATCTGACTGTTCTGTCCGGAGTCCGAATGTTGGCTGCGGTGTTTGTCGCTGCTGCTGGTCTGCTGGCTGCCGCTCCCCAGGTTCATGGGACCGTGGAAACGCGAGGTGCGGTTGCTTGCAACATCAACGTCATCGCCACGCCCAACTGCGGCAGCAAGGCGGAATACATGACGTGCGTCACCAACTACACGAAGTGCAAATCCTTACAGGGCCCCAAAATGTACATCTGCAGTATGGTTTCCGGA
The DNA here is from genome assembly GCA_031412755.1 of Schlesneria sp. Lineage (GTDB taxonomy): Bacteria > Planctomycetota > Planctomycetia > Planctomycetales > Planctomycetaceae > Schlesneria. Next base: position 29,995 of record JANODP010000299.1, read on the forward strand.
AGTCCCTGCAAGGTGGACACCAGTTGCTATATCCAGACTAGCTACTCATATTCCGAAGATTGCACACCAACATCCTACGCTCCGGGTGTGGGAGGTGGTCCGGCTCCTGGTGGTTCGGCTCCTCGGCCATCCCAAGTGCAGTGAGTTCGCTCCGGTTGTGTCGAGTCGTTAGCAGCCCAGAATTTGCATGAGAAGGCTTCCGGGGTCGATTCCGTCCCGGAAGCTTTTTCGTTTCCACTCGATTTGCATATGAGAGAGGTTGAACATCATGAGCGTTGCGACGGCTCTAGCGGACATTGTGCTGATTGTCGCCGCAGGCCTGAACGCTGCCAGCCCCCCTTCGGCGGATGAGATTCTGACCCGGTACGAACACTCACTGGCCCGGTTCAACCGGTTTTCCGTGACCGCGAAGGGAATGACGTACCACCGCCGAGCCGATCAATCAGAAGAGCGTCTCGATGCCTCCCGTACGTATCGAATACTTCGAGACCGCGATCGTTGGAATATCTTGATTTCCCAACGAACGTTTCCATTCGGGGAGCCGGCGGAGGGGTTCGCCACCGAATTCAACTTCATCTGTGCCGGTCACGTCTTGGAAGTCTACTACCCGCAACAAAAGATTGGGATTCGTCCCAAAGCTCCGAGCGCCGTCAATGGTGCCCGAGTTGCCCAGGAGAGGGAACAGATTCGCGCCGTCAATTTCCTCGGCCAATCGGCGCTCTCAATTGGTCATTTCGCCACCGTCGATAATCGATATCCGCTGGTTCAATTTTTTCGCGCAGACGCTTTGAAGAATCAGGCGGAATTGCGCAGTGGCCAGGACGAAGTTGGAGTCTTCATCGAATCGACTCGGAAAAACGGCGACACGCTTCGACTGTGGGTCGATCTGGAAGCGGGGGGAATACTGAAGGGCTTGCGGGCCTCCCAGGTCGACGATGCGGCCAATGCCAATCGTTTCCGAGTCGATCGCGTGGTGGTGGAGTCGGTCTACGGATTTCCTCGCACGGCGGCGATCAAGTCGATCACGTATGAAGTTCGCAACGTCAAGACGGCTCTCGTCGAGAATCAACCCGTCATCACCAGTTTTGAGACGATCCGGACGTTGGAAGATATGGAAGGCAAGCAAGCGTACGAGCGATTTGAAGGGCAGTTGTCGGATTGGAACCTGAGTCCCGACGTCGATTCGCCCGCGGCGTTTCAGCCGCTGCTACCGGTTCCCGACGGCGCTCGGGTGTACAACGCCGATGAAGAGCCGATCCAATTGGCATATCGCGGCGGTCAGGTGGTGCTGGACATCAACGAATCGACGGTCACTGCGATGGAACAGGTCAAGCTTTCGACGCGACGCTCTCCGGTCAGGGTGCAGTGGGCCTGGGCGGCCATCGCCGCAGTCCTGGGGATCATCTGGTGGCGAATGCGCGCCAATGAATCTTAGGCGGACGACGTTTTGTTGACGTATGGTTGAGAACATGCTCCGCAGTGGATGACTTTCGGTGGGAGATTGAGCGATGTCGCAGAAATGGCTGAACTGCATCGCGTGGTTGGTGTTGTCGTGCTGTCTGTCGGGAACGTCAACCTGCGCGGCCGACACGGACAGCGATGATTCGTCCATTCCCGATGTCAGTGCCGAGGCGGGCTCGTATTGCGGCTTGTACTGCGTGTATGCCACGCTGCATGCGCATGGGAAGCGGATCGAGTTTCCAACTCTGCTCAAAATGAGGTACATCGGCGAGATTTCGGGCAGTTCGATTCAGGAACTGTCGCTGGCCGCCACTGACAACGGCCTCCAGACGCTGGCGATGTCGGGGTTGTCGCGAGCCAATCTGGTGACCGCTCAATCGCCGATCATCCTGCACGTCAGCACGCCGGACTCTCCCGGATACTTCAACCACTGGATTCTGTTTCTCGGCATGGAAAACGGCCTTGCCAAGGTGGTCGATGCCCCGCACAAGCCCGAGTTGATTCCGGTCGCCGATGTACTCGCCCGCTGGGACGGCGTGGGGCTGTACGTGTCGGATCAGCTTCCGTCCCCGGGACTGCTCAAGTTTCAGGCGATCTGTACGGGTGAGAATCTGGCGCTGGCCGCCAGTTTGCTAGTTCTGGTGAGCCTGATGCAGCGGGCCACTCGACGGCGCGGCGCGGGACGGGATGCCGTTCGTCCCAGTTGGCAGGTGGCCGGGATGATTCTGGTTGTGGCGGGGGGACTGACCGTCGTCTGGCACACCGTGGCGGAGGATGGCTACGTCCGCAATCCAATCGCCATTCGCACGGTCGTGCAGCAACATCGCCCGTCGTTTCTTCCCAAGCTGACCGTCCCCGAGATGGAGAAATCCCTGCAGGATCCCAACGTCGTGGTGATCGACGCCCGCTATCCCCGCGATTATGAGTCGGGTCACGTTCCGGGCGCGATCAATGTGCCCGTGTTTACCACTCAAGTGGAGCGTCGAAAACTGTTGTCCGACCTGCCCAAGGGAACGCGTGTGATCGTGTACTGCCAGAGCGAGGGCTGTCAGTTCGACGAGACACTGGGGGCTGCCCTTTATGCCGAAGGGATCGAGAATGTTTCGCTGTTTCCCGGCGGCATCAGGCAGTGGGAAGCGAAGGGGGGACCGATGAAACAGGAGTCGGGACCGGACGCCAAGCCGTCGAGCGGCGCGAAGAATGAACACGAACAACAGCCGGAGTCGAACACGCCATGAGTGCCACCACTTCTGCCAGCGGTCCCGTGACAACCGTCCAACCCACGGCGTCTCAGCGTCGCTGGAATGCCGTCTCACGCGAATTTGAGTGGTGTGCGCGACTCGTGGTCGGCGGCATCTTCTTGTGGAGCGCCGCCGCGCACCTGGCCAATCCGTATTACTTCCTCTCCACCGTGTACCAGTACGAGTTGACGAGTGCTCCGGTCGGAGCGGTGGTCGCTTCCGCGCTGCCGTTCTTGGAACTGCTGCTGGCCGCCTGCCTGCTCGGCGGTGCATGTCTGCAGGGGACGTGGTTGCTGTCGTCGCTGCTGCTGCTCTTGTTTGTGAGCGTGCAGGTGTCGGCTCTGGCGCGCGACCTGAGAATCAGTTGCGGCTGCTTCGGTCCGGAGAGCAGTCAGCCGATCAACCTGATGTCGGTGGGACTGACGAGCGCCCTCGCCGTCCTCGCGATTGCCGGCGCACTGGCCGCACGAGGTCGGCCGCCGGTCGCTGCTCCACCGACAACCTGAGCCCGTCGCTGCGGACATGTTCGTCAGTCTGTAACCCGGATTATTCATGCCTCGGGTAGTGTCGTTGATAGAGCGTGGCATTGAAGCCTGTCGCGCAAGCGAAGGGATGTCACAGCAGAACCTTCGCTTGCGCATCAGGCTTCAATGCGACCGTGAATAATCCGGGGGAAACGTCGTTTGGGGCAGGCCGCGAAACAGGCCCGTTCAGGGCAGGAGTTCCGATGCCCGCAAAGACGCGTTGGCGACCGCCTTCCGGATCGCGTCCACGACGGAACATTGCCGTTCGATTTGCAGGGCGAGTTCCGCGCACAGGGCATCGCCGCAACCGATGGGGTTGATGACTTTCACGCGGGGAGGCTCGATGCGGTGCAGTCCGTCGGGCCCCAGAGCCAGCAGCGGGGCGGGGCCGTCACTGACCACGACCCATTCGGCTCCCAGGGCTCTCAGTTCGGACATCGCGTCCGCAACGTCGTTGTCGGTTTCAAGCGGGCGTCCCACCGTGGCGGCGAGCTCCTCGCGATTGGGCTTCACGAGCCACGGGCGGACCGGCAGGCACTCGATCAATTCCCGGCCGCGCACATCGAGGATCCCCCTGGCGGGAGTCCGTTCGAGCAAGCGCCGGTAGTAATCGGTCGGAGCCCCCTGTGGCAGCGAACCACTCAGCACGACGAGGTCCGCCGCGCGGGCTTCCTCCGAAAACGCAGCGGCATACTCGTCGAGTTCGGCCGAGGAGAGCGGGGCCGAATTCTCGACCAGTTCGGTGGTCGCGCCGGACTCTTCGTCGAGGATCGTCGTGCAGACGCGCGTGGCCGCACGGGTGGACAGCCAGCGCGCGGGGATGCCGCGTTCCGCAAAGTTGTCGCGGATCTGTTGTCCGGTCGTGCCACCGACGGGACAAAGGGTGAGCGACTTCGCGCCCTGTTGATGCAGCGCCGCGCCGACGTTCAGAACTTTTCCCGAGCCGCACCAGACGACCGTCTTCGCGCGGTTGACCTGTCCGGTTCGCAACCGGTCGAACACGAGGATTTGTTGCCAGGCGGGCGTCAGTCCGGCGGCCACGATCATGGCGCGGCTCCCGAAACAACGAAGGAGTGCATCACCACATCGCCTCCAGAATTTCGGCCAGCTTGTGGTCGCCGACGTCGCGCGGATTGCCACTCATGCTGTTGCCGCGCGATCCCGGAACGAGGGCCGGCAGTTGTTCCCGCCTCACGCCGATGTCGCGCAGCCGTGCGGGAATGTTCAGCGATTCACAGAGCGTTTCCATCCGATCGACGAACGCATTCGCCGCCACGGGATCGATGCCGACTTCGGGGTCGAACAGCCGCTCCAGGTCGGCCAGTTCCCGGGTGCGGACGGACAGGTTGAGATGCAATGCGGCTGGCAGCATGACGGCACACGCCAGACCGTGAGGAACCCGACAGGTGACTCCCAGAGCGGCGGCGACTCCGTGCGCGAAGCCGAGACCCGAATTGGCCAGCGCCATTCCGGACAGCAGCGCCGCGTGAGCCATCGCCTCGCGAGCCGGCTGCGAGGAACCTTCCTTGACGGCGATGGGCAATGCGGGAACGGCCAACTTCAGTCCGTGCAGGCAGAGTCCCTGCGGAATCGGCGCGGCACGGCGCGAAATGTAGCTTTCGATCAACTGCGTGATGGCATCCATCCCCGTGAAGGCGGTCACGTCGGGTGGCACGCTGACCGCAAGTTCCGGATCGACGAGAACCAGCCGCGGCACCATCAACTCGGACCGCAGACTTTTCTTGTACGGAGCGGCGGGATCTGCCGAGGGATTCGTCTCGGTCGTCTCACTGTTCGACGAGATGACGGCGTTTTTGGTGGCTTCCGCCCCGGTGCCCGCCGTCGTGGGGATCGCAATCAGGGGGAGCGGTGGCCGGGTAATCTGCAATCCGCGACCAACACCCTCCAGGAACTCCACGACCGAGTCCCCCTGCCGATTCGTCGCCAGGGCCGCCGCCGCCTTGGCGAGGTCGATCGTCGAACCGCCACCCACGGCGATCACGACGTCCGTGTCGGTCGGATCGAGCGCTCGAAACTCGGCAACCAACTGATCGACATCGCGCACCTCGGGCTCGCGCGAGGCGGTGGGAAACCGGAGCACGTCGAGTCCCGCCGCACGAAGCTGGCCGCCCAGTTGATCGATGACGCCATTCCGCTCAAGGGTGCGACTGCCCGAAACGAGCAACGCACGTCGACCGTGCTGAGCGGCGAGCGTCCCCAGTTCGGCACGGCGTCCCCAGCCGAACACGATCTGATGCGGAGCGAAGAAGGAGTAGTTCAGCATGCCGGGCAGAATACCTTTGGACCGAACGATTGACCACGCCCGCTGCCGAGCCCTGATGCATCGGCGACTTTCGCCGCTCGGCTTTCGACGACGGGACGCATCGCGAGACATTCCTGTTCATTCAGCCGACCTCGAATGACAGGAACATGCCGAACGCCAACGATACTCGGCGCTGTCCCCACGGCGCAAACCGGGCGGCGGCGGCGCTTCGTGGCTGACAGGTGATATTCCCGTCGAAAGAACGCGTCTGGATTGGCAGTTCCGAGCCAAGTTGACCGCGAAAACCTCTTGGATTTCATGAATTAGGACCAGAACTCGGTCCGGCATTTTGGGGGCGCGTCACAGAAAGACTCACCCCTACAGGTGGGGTTTGCCGAATTATCAGATTACGCGGAAAAACGGTGAGAACCGTTACGTCCGGACTTTTCGGTGACCTACCGATCGCAAGGCAACGCAGTCGAAACTCTGAGGGCTGGACGAATGTACCATTGGCGACAGAAAAGCATTCAGATGACTCTCCGTTCCGCTGGCTTGGCGGCACTGCTTGTTCTCGGAACGAGCGCCTCGGGTCAGGTGAACTCCACAGCACCCGTTGCTGACGACTCGGGCGTGGCCACAGTCGATCAGGAAAGCTTCAGTGGAGGCGTCAGCCTCAACGGGACGTACTTCGACATACGTCATCAGACCAACAGCGGGGTCGGCTACCGGAACGGGTTCACGCAGTTCGGTGCCTTCGCTCCGATCTGGGGATCGGAAGACTGGTTTGTCGCACCGAATGTGAAAATGACGTTGACGGATGACGCGTTCATGGGCGGGAACGCCGGTCTGGTGGCCCGCAAATACTCGGATCGCTACGACCGCATCTTCGGCGCGAACGCCTTCTACGACAACGACCAGTCGCGCAATAGCAACCGATACAGTCAGTTTGGCTTCGGTGCGGAATCGTTGGGACGCATCATCGACGTCCGCGCCAACGCGTACCTTCCGACGCATAGCGACGCGAGCGACGCGAAATTCATCCGCGCGACGGGTCTGTCCGACACTCTCGTCTTCTTCGAGAACCGACTGGGATTCGTCGGCTCGCAACTGGTGGAACAGTCGCTCGCCGGAGCTGATGCTGAAATCGGAGCACCGCTGGCTCCCGACCTGCCCTGGCTGCGCGGATACGCGGGGCTCTATTCGTATCGCCAGCACGACGGCTCGACGCCGGTTGGTTTCCGTGGTCGGGTGGAAGGTTGGGTCACCAACGATCTGTCGCTGGGAGCCATGGTGACCAGCGACGAGGTGTTTGGCACCAACATGAACTTCACGATCGATTGGCGGTTTGCCGGATTCCAACCGACGCGGTACTTCCCCAACTGGTCGACTCGCGATCGCATGCTGATGCCGGTCAATCGACAGTGGCGGGTCGCGGTGTCGGAATCGGAAGAGGACGTCAACATTGCCGGCAGCAACCCGCGCAAGATTGCCGCCGGTGATCCCGACACCAGGTACTTCGTGGTCTGGGTCGATCCCGACGCCCTGGCGGCCGATCCCGGCACGGGAACCTACGAGGATCCGTTCCATGCCGTTCCGCCCGGCGTTCCTGGCAATACCGACCTGGTCATGGTGCTGCGCGGCGACACGACGGCGGCGGCTCCCGTCAGTGGTCCGATCACGCTCCCCAACTTTGCACGCATGCTCGGCGAGGGATTCGGGCACGTCGCCGATGTTACGGCCACGTTCGGTCCGTTCACCCGGTCCGTCGACGATGCGCTGCTTCCCGACGATCACTTCCGCAGTACGGGGGCGTTTGCGGGAATGTATCCGTTCCTGACCAATCCCGGCGGGAACATTGTCAACGTCGCCAACCACAATGAAATCGCGGCGTTCGTCCTGGAGAATGCCACGGGTGCCGCAATCGCCGGTACGAACACCGACGGCTTCCACTTCCACCATCTGGAGATCACCGGCAACAACGGCGGCATCGTGCTGGCGGGTGCACAGGGATCGGGCGCTGTCACGCTGGACGGTCAGTCGATTCTGGGCGGGCAGATCACCGACATCAACCGGAATGTGGTCGTTGGCTGGGCGAACGCGGCCGGCTTGGGTGACAACGGAACTCCCGGCGGAATCCGCATCGCCACGGGCGTTGCCGCTCTCGATCTGAACCTGCAACGCATCTCGATGAATTCGACGCCGGGTGCCCAGGACTATGGCATCCGGTTGTTGACGGATCAGGGGCGTCTCGGTGTCGTCATGCAGGACATCGAAACCAGCAACGGCAACGTGATCGCCGGTGTCAGCATCGAACAGAACACCGGACGTATCGATGCCACCATTGACTCGCTCACGTCCAGCCTCAACAACGGTGTCGGCCTGCGGTTGCTGACCGGCAACCTGCGTCCGATGAACGTCACGGGCGCCAACGTGGCCGCGATTGCCAACGTGGGAGACAACCTGCAGATGGGTGACAACCCCGCCGCCCTCCCGCCACACAATGCCACGTTCAACGCGATCTTCACCGACAGCACATTCGCCAGCAGCACAGCCGGCGCCGGCGTCTCGTTCAACATGAACAGCGGGATCAAGTCGCTGTCGTTCACGAACGTGTTCGCGTCCGACAACGCCCTCGCGGGACTGGATCTGGCCGCGTCGGGCGGGACGTTGAACCTCGCGGCGGAATCGTTGGTGGCCAACAACAACGGTCTGGACAACCTGCGCATCGGGACGCAGGCCGCGCCGCTGGTCGGCACGACGTTCACGGGCGGCATCACCAACTCGATCTTCAACGGCAGCCAGGCCGGCTCGGGAATCGTGCTCAGTCAGTCGGGTGGCACGGGGACGCTGAACCTGTTGAACGTCTTTACGAACAACAACATCAACGGTCCGGGACTGGGTGGAGACGGCATGGGACTGTTCGGCTCGGCGGCGACGGTGATGAACATTCACAACACCAACGGCCAGTCAAACTTCAACTCGCGCGATGGTTTCCACGTCGAGGAAGTCGGCGGGGCCACCGTCACGCTGGTCGTCGATCCGACCTTCGTCACCAACAACGGTCGCGACGGACTGTTCTTCGATCTGGCCGGTAACTCGCGATTCAACGTGACGTTCCAGGACGATACGCTCGACGACAACGCCCGCAGCGCGGTGCGTGGACTGCTGAACAACTCGCAAGTGGATCTCGTGTTCGACAACACCTCCGGCGACAGGTCGGGTGGAGATGGATTCAACATCAACGCGGTCAACAACAGCGTGGCCAATCTGCTGGTGACGAACGGTTCCAGTTTCGTCGACAGCGGTCAACTCGCGGGAGGTTCCCGCGGTGTCGGACTCAATGCTGCCACGAACAGCCAGGTTGACCTGACGCTGGACGGCACGCCGGTCGGCAACACGGCCATCGGTGGCACAGCCGCCTTCGGAATGACCGTCAGTGCCGTGGACCCCGGAACGAGCATCACCGTCACGGGAACCGACAACAGCTTCGCCAACGTGAATTTTGAGGCCATCACCGCTGTGGCGCAACTAGGTGCCCAGAGCACAATCGCGCTGACCAACGCCATTGGAGACAATGCGGGTGAGCACGGTATCAGGAGCATCGCGAACAACAATGGATCCGTGACGCTGGAACTCACCAACTCAACCTTCCTGAATGCCGGGCGACTGGGGAATGGAGACGGCCTGAATGTCGTCGTCAACACCGGTGGCGTGTTCAACGCCTGCATCGTCACCTCGCACTTCGACAACGCCAACGGCTCGGGTATGCGGATCTTCACGACCGGCGCCGGGTCCGAATCGAACGTTCACTTTGAAAACAGCTCGGCGAACGACAATTTGGGATTCGGGCTCATCGCGCGGGCGAATGGCGGAGGCGATCTGAACTTCCGGAGCGTGGGCAGCACGTTCGGCCGCCTGCTCGATCCAATCACGAGCCTGCCCGATCCAAACTCTGGAAACGGGACGCCGGGACTGCTCGATTACGACGGCGTCTTCGTGCGGGCGGACGGGGCCGGTTCGGCCGCTCGTCTGTTGTTCAACACCACGTCGTCGGACTGGAATTCCCGGCACGGCTTCAACTTTGAAGCGTTCAACGGGGCCTACATGACCGCCCGCCTCGATACGGTCTCCGCCCAGAACAACGGTGGGTTTGGCGTCCGCATGGATGCGCAGGGTGCCGGGACCAGCGCGTTCCTGATCATGGAGGGAACCAACACCATCGCGGGCAACGGCCTCGGAACCTACAGCATCAACTACAACGGCACGAACGAGGCCGTCGTCGCGCTGACGGGCTCGTTCAACAACGAACCGACCGATGGAATTCGCATCGACATCAACAACGTCGGCACGGCCCTGGTGAGCCTGACCGGGAACGGGACCGACACGATTTCCAACAACGGCGGAGACGGTGCGGACATCCGCATCTCGAATGCGGCGAACGCCGGCGTCCGGATCGCCGGATACAGCGACATCAGCAACAACCTGGAGGACGGAGTTCACATCGAGTTGACCAACATCACGAACTCGGCCGCCGTGGAAGTCCTCGGCCCGACCGCCATGACCGACAACGGCGACGATGGTGTCGACATCATCCTGACGAACGTGGTGTTGGGTGTCGTCACACCGCCGCCCGGCATCGATCCGCTGTCCGTGATCACGCTCACCGACAACGATCCACTGAACGATTGCCTCCCCGAACCGACCCTCGTCTCGTTCGCCTCGCTGGGAATCGCTCCGGCCGCGGATGGCATCCTGCTCGATCAGCTCACCATCACCCGGGCGGCCGCGCCGGCCGGCCAGGATGGCATTCAGATCACGGGCAGCAATGTCACCGGCACGGGGCTGGTTACGGCGACCAACAACACGATCACGAACTACAACAACGGCATCAACGCCTCGTTCGTCGCCGGCTCGGCGTTCGGCGGGCTGACCATCGACAACTCGCTCATCAACGACAGTGCCGCCTCGGGCATCGCCGTCACCATGACGGCCGGTGGTGCTCCGATCCTGATCAACGGCAGCGTCATCAACAACAGTGGCGTGGACGGCATCTCCCTGAACCTGGACGGAGCCCTGGGTGGCTTCAACGTCAGCACCACCAACAGCAACATCGACGGCAGCGGTGCCATCGGCATCAACCTCTCGGCGGTCGGAGCCACGCTCGGCACGATCCTGCTGGACCCGAGCACCATTACCAACAGTCAGGCTGACGGAGTGCGGATGGACTTCACGGACGCCACCGTTGCCAGTGTCCTCGTCGATCAGTTCACGATCACCGACAGCGGTCTCGGCGGGGCCGGAGACGGATTGGAGATCATCCTGGACGGAGCGACGAGCGGGCCGGTCACCGTGAGTTCAACGAGTGTCTCCAACAGCACGGATCGCGGTGTCTACATTCACGGTGCCAACGGCATCGCGAATCTGAATCTGGGTGATGTGACTCTGACCGATGTGACATCCACTTCCACGAGCAACGCGGAAGGTGTCTTCGTGGACCTCAGCCAGGGCGTCATCGGCTCGGTCAATTTGACCAACGTCTCGACCACCGACAGCGGTGGAGCGGGCATCCGGGTCGCTTTGGGCGGGGCTCTGACCGTCGGCCCAACCATCTCGATCGACGGACAGGGAACGGCCTTCTCGGACCTCAACGGTGGCGATGGGATCAGCCTGGTGTTGAGCAACGTGACCGGTGCCGTCGGCGATCCCGACGTGACGATCCGCGGCTACACCTCGGTCGCCGATAACGGCGGTCGCGGCATCGCGCTGCTGAGCAACCTTTCGGGCGTGGGGGCCGTGATCGTCGAAGACAACGTCTTCATCGACAACAGCCAGGGTGGTCAGGGCATGGTGATTGACCTGACGGGAAACAACGTCGGCTCGCTGTTTGTCAACAACAGCGCCATCAGCAACAGTGCCGGTCGCGGACTGGACGTGATTCTGAACGGTGTGACGGGAGCTCCGCCGATCACCATCAGCAACATCACGGTGGATACCAGCGCCGGACGTGGCGTGTCGGTCGAAGGGACCGGCGCGACGCTCGGAGATGTGCTGTTGGACACGGTCTCGGCCACCAACAGTACGGCGGGCGACGGTGTGGCAGTCATTCTGACTGGCGGGTCGGCGACATCGGTCACTCTGAACGATGTGTCAGCAGATACGAGCGGTGGGGATGGCGTGGCAGTTCTTCTGACTGGTGGAGCGGTGACTTCGGTCACTCTGACCGACGTCTCAGCGGATACGAGCACTGGAGTTGGCGTGCATGTCGATCTGAACGCGGTGGCCGGTCTCACCGATGTCACCGTGGATGGCGGCGGAACGTCCGTGGCTCAGAACAGCGGTTCGCACGGCATCCTCGTCAACCTGCTCAACATCACCAGCGTGCCTGACGTCAGCGTGGGCAACTACGCTGTGATTGACAACAACAACGGCCACGGGCTCGCCGTCATCGCGATCGGAACCGATCTCAACTCGATCGACCTGTCGGGCAACACCGTCACCAACAGCACGGCGGGCGACGGCATTCGTCTGGAAATCGCCAACAACAATATCGCCGGCCCGATCACGCTGGACAACAACAGTGTGGGCACGAGTTCCAATCACGGGATCAACATGATTCTCCACGGCGTCACCGGCGGTGCCGACGTGACGGTCTCGAACAGTACGGTCAGCGACAGCGGTGGCTTCGGCATCCGACTGGCGGCGAACGGTGCCGACCTGGGAGACATCACGTTCGACACGGCCACCGTCACGAACAGCACCGGTCAGGGCGCGGAGGCCAATCTCGTCAATTCCGCGATCACCAGCCTGTCCGTCGCTCAGTTCACGATCGACGCCAGCGGCGGTCGCGGCCTGAACATCGTGCTCGATGGCGTCACGGGATTGCCGCCGATCGATCTGACCGACGTGACCGTGACGAACAGCGGTCAGGGCGGGGTGATCGGTCGTGGCGTGTCGGTGGCGGGTGTCGGCAGTGCGGCCAACCAAATGCTGCTGGGCACGATCACGCTGACCAACGTCTCTTCCGATACGACCGGGGCCGAGGAAGGTGTCGCGGTCGAACTGAGTGCCGACGTGGTGGCCAACGGCAAGGTGGCCGACATCACGCTGACCAACGTGACGGCTCTGAACAGCTTCGCGGGCGGCATCCTGAACAGCCTGACCAACATGACCATCGACCCGTCGATCACGATCGACGGACAGGGAACCGCGCAGTCGAACAACAACGGCGGCGATGGCATTCTGGTGACACTCAACAATGTCGTCGGCGTCCCCACCGATCTGGACGTCAGCATCGAGAACTATCTGCTGGTCGATAACAACGCCGGTCGCGGGATCGCCATCGAGAGTAACGGCGTCTCGCTGGGTGCGGTCTCCGTGTCGGGCAACACCGTCTCGAACAGCACGGCCGGACAGGGGATTCAGATTGACGTGGCCAACAGTCTGCTCGGCTCCATGCTGGTGGACAGCAATACGATCAGCGACAGCTCGGACCGCGGGTTGGACATCATTCTGAACGGTGTCACGGGATCTGCCCCAATCGCCGTCAGCAACACGACCGTCACGAACAGCGGTGGCCGCGGCGTGTCGGTGGTGGGGAGTGGAGCCACACTGGGCGATGTCAGTCTGACATTCGTGTCGTCCGACACCACCACGGCCGAAGAAGGCGTGGCCGTGATCTTCGACAACGGCACGGTCGGTGAGATCCGACTCAACGATGTCTCCGTCAATTCGAGTACCGCCGGCGGTATTCTGGTCGATCTGAACACGATGGCCGTCGGTTCCACGATCCTCGTGGATGGACAGGGATCGGCACAATCGACGATCAGCGGCGGCGACGGCATCCTGGTCAACCTCGTCGCGGTGACCGGCACGCCGGACGTGAGCGTCAACAACTACAATCTCGTGAACTCCAACGTCGGGAACGGAATCGCCGTGCTGAACAACGGCTCGGACGTCGGTGCGGTCACGGTCTCCAACAACACTGTCGACAACAGCTCTGCGGGAGATGGCATCCAGGTGACCCTGAGCAATGCAGTCGGCTCCGTGGTGTTGGACGGCGACACAGTCTCCAACAGTTCCGGCAACGGCATCAACGTGGTGCTGAACGGCGTCACCGGTTCGCCGGACGTGACGATCAGCAATTCCACCGCCACGGACAGCTTCACCGGCGATGGTGTCCGGTTGTTCACGAGCGGATCGTTCCTGAACGATCTGCTGATCGACACCGTGAGTGTGGCCAGAAGCAACATCGACGGTATCGCGGTCGTCGATGACCCCGTCGGCACGGGCAGCACCATCAACAGCATCATCTTCAATCAGGTGAACTCCGACACGACCAACATTGGCGCGGGCGTGACGGCCCAGTTGACCAACACCATCGGTCTGACGAACGTCGCGATCATCGGGGGCGGCACCGTCACCGACAGCACGTTCGACGGCATCTCCATCTTTATGACGGGTGTCACCGGGACGCCCGACGTCACCATCGACGGCTATACCGTCGATCAGAGCGGCAGGAACGGCATCCTGATCGCCAACAACGGCGGCCCGGTGAATAACGTGGCCGTGTTGAACAACGTGGTTTCGAACTCGCTGGGAGGCGACGGCATCCAGGTCATCCTGTCCAACTCGGCGATGCCGACGCTGGCGATCTCCAACAACAACGTCGATGCGTCGGCGGGCAACGGCATCAATCTCGACCTGGCCAATTCGTCCATCGTCGCCGACAGCGCCGTCATCAACAACAACGTCATCAACGACAGTCAGAACGGTGACGGACTGCTGTTGACCTTCAACACCGTCTCGGCGGACGGACTCCTGATCGACGGCAACAGTTCCCAGAACGCCTCGGACAACGGCATCAATCTGGACTTCACGAATTCGCCGATCGACCGGCTGACGATCACCAACAACACGGGGATCGCGCTGGTTCCAGTCAGCTTTCAAACTGATTTCTTCCTGGAACACTGGAACACCACCAACCTCACGCCTGGAGTGTTGATTGACCAAATCGTACTCGACATCAGTGCCACGCCATGGACCTATGCGACGACTCGCGGCACCGTTGGGACTGAATTTGAAACGATCTTCGGTGGCGCGGCGGCGGGCCTTGTTTCAGTCAACTCGATCCCTGTCAACTTGGCGATGTTCCAGCACCCTGGTGTTGTCACGGATGGGGACACGGTCGTGACGGTTGAATTCACCGACTTTGACAGCCTCGACTCCGCTGTCCACAACGATATTGTCATGGCGGACGCGGCGGGAACGACGCAAGCCACCGAATTCCAAATGGCCGGAGCCACCATGACCGCATTCTTCTCGAACGGACAGTCCTTGACGGGTGTGTTCGACAATCTCGACACGCACACGTTCACGCAAGCGGGGGTTGCCGGCGGCATCGCCAACAACGGTCTGGACGGCATCCGTTTCAGCCTGAACAGCTCCTCGCTGACGAACATGCTGATGGACAACAACCTGATCGACATCAACGGGCTGAGCGGTGCCGGACACGGCGTCAACTTCGAGACCGTGACCAACAGCGACATCACCGCCGCCACGATCAGCAACAACGAGATCAACGAGAATGCCGGCGACGGCTTCCGGTTGCTCAATCCCCTCACGGCGGGCGGCTCGCTCGACCTGGCCTTCATCGACAATACGATCGATCTCAACACCGGTGCGGGGGTGAACCTCAGCGTCGACGCCAACCATACCGGCCCGGCCGTCACCCTGGACTTCACCAGCGACCTCGTCGGCAACCAGATCACCAACAACGGCAGCTTTGGCGTCCACGTGGTGGCGACCGACAACGAAACGGCCCCGATCACGCTGACCGTGGCCGGTACCAGTGCCACCAGCCCGGTCAACCTCTTCGGCACCAACGCCGAGGCGGGCATGGGCCTCGAGTTCAGCAATACCGCGGTCGTGGTTCACGATGTGTCCGTCACCAATGCGACGTTCAGCGGCACGGCGAACTCGGCCGCTGCCACCAACTTCAACGGAGATGGCCTCGGCATCCGGTTGACGAACAATGCCCAACTGACCTCGCTGACGCTGGGCAACGCGGCGGCGGTCGATACCACGTTCGGTGCGGCTGGTGCGGGCAATGCGGGCGACGGCTTCACGCTCCTCGCCGACCAGGCCGCATCCGTCAACGGCACGGCGCTGATTCAGAACGTCAACGCCATCGGCAACACAGGCAGCGGCCTGCACATCGACACCCGCACCACGGCTTCGATCGCCGACCTGCAAATCGTCACGACGCAGGCCGGGGCCACGATCGGGTCGAACGCGCAGCACGGGATTCGGCTCAACCGCATCGACAACTCGCAACTGACGACGGTGGTCGACGGCGTCACCATCACCGGCAACACGGGTGACGGCCTCAACGGCTTCTACGGCAACGGGGCCGGCCTCCAGACGCTGCAGGTTCTGAACAGCCAGATCAACTCGAACGCGGACGGGATCGACCTGACGGTTTCCGCCAACGCGCAACTGCTCGCCACGATTGCCGACAACACCATGGACAGCAACTCCAACAACGGCATCCTGGTCACGACGAACAACGCGGCCGCCTTCGGCGACGACATCGGCGGTGCCCCGTCGACGATCGAGGGGAACATCATCACCGACTCGCTGAACCGGGCCACAGACGCGGCCGACGCCGGCATGCGGTTCAACGCCAACAACAACAGCTTCCAGAACGTGCTGGTTCAGGCGAGTGCCACCAACCGGACGGCGATCTCGGGCTACGGCAACGGGATCACCGTCAACAACGCCAGCTCGTTCACCCGCGCCGCGCCGAACCCGACGCAGAACACCTGGACGATCCTCGGAACAGATCTCTCGGCCAACGCTCGCGATGGGATTCAGTTGAACCTGACCGGCACGGGTGGAGCAGTCGTGACCATCGGTGGTCTGGTTGCCGCGAACGAGAACGTGACGATCGTCGGCACGGGGGTCGGAGACACCCAGAACGGCATCAACGCCAACCTGGTCGCCGGAACCAACACCGTCAGCATCGGTGCCTCCGACGCCAACGGTGCGGCAACCGACTCGGTCGATATCACCAACATGGGTCTCGATGGCATCAACATCAACCAGACCGGCGGTCGGGCGAACGTGGCGATCCTGAACACGTCGTCGCGGCTCAACGTTCGCCGCGGGTTGAACATCCTCGATCAGGCGATCCGCAACCCGTTCGCGGGAGATCCGCAGGACACCTATGTCGTCGGCGGTGGCGGCGGGGCGCGTGACATCAACGGCGCTGCGGTCGGTGCCATCGGCGACGGCAACATCTTCAGCAGCAACGATCAGCAGGGGATGGTCTTCGACACGCTGTCGACCCAGGTCAGCAACTCCACGTTCAATGCAAATGATCCGCCACAGGGTGCGTACCGAGATACCGGCAGTACGAACTTTACGTTTGCCACTCTGTATGCGGTGGGCAACAGGGTTCAGAACAGTGTGAACGCCGACGGAATGGTGCTGTCGGTGGGAAGCAACACACGGCTGAACGCGTTGGTGTCGGGCAACACGGTCAGTGCCAATGCACTGGATGACGTGCGCCTCTTCGCCACGGCTTCGGTCAACCCGAACAGCTCGACCAACCTCAACCCCACCAATCCCATCACACCCAACGATACCGTGGTCCGCGACCCGGTCGCGCACCTCGACCTGGTGTTCGGGGCGTTGGATACCAACAACGATGGAATCCCGGACACCTTCGGCACGATCGACTCCATCAACGTGGGCGATCAGGTCAATGCGGTGCAATTCGGCGGAGCCGGTACGGCGGGGATCACCCGGTCGGGCGTCTTCACCAACCCTGACGTTTTCAAGAACGATCGGCGCGTGCAGTTGTTCGGCCGGATCGGAATCGAAGACGGCACCGGACTGCTCAACTTCCCGAACAACAACTTCTTCCAGTTGGGAACGCAGCAAATCATGTACAACGGCGGTGTCTTCGACTTCCTGACACCCAATGCCTTCCCGAGCATCTTCCCCGATCCGACCTTCTTCCCGTTCCCGTGATCGCGGCCTGTTGAAAAGCGAACCGCCCTCCGCAGGCCCGTGCCTGCGGAGGGCGGTTTCATTGAAGGATCGCCACCGAACCGTCAGGGGACGTTCTTCACATCCTTCCCACCGAGAAACTTGCTGCCCGGGGAGAAGAAGGCATCCAATGATCCCGCTCCGCCATCCAACGTGAACGAGTAGGTGTTGGGGAGCGGGTTGGGAAGCGGGAACACCTTGCAATAGTTGAACGACAGGGTGTCGTTGCCATCACCCAGTTGGATGAGTGCCGTCGACAACAGCAGATTGGTAAACGAAACCGAGTCCGCACCTCCCCCCGTGTCGCAGACCAGCGAAATTGGCGAATCGGGCGACGAAATGTTGAACGTCGCCGACGTCCCCCCATTGATCCGGCAATTCTTGTTGCCGGCGGTGATCTTGAGCACCCCCCGTGAGAGGGTGACGGAAAACTGATCGGCGCGGAGGGAGTCTCCAGTGATGGTCAATTCGCGCGTGGCGGAAATGTAGGTCGCGGTGGCCAGAGCCGGCCCCGGTGGCGGAGGGGGCGTGACGTCGTTGACGAGTCCCAGAAACAACTCCACCGCGTCAGCGAAGAAATAGTACTTGTTCGTGTTGGCGACGTTGTCGTCCTCGTCGTCACCGTCGAAGATCTGGCTGTTGCTTCGCCGCAGCCAAGCCTCCAGCTTGTCGATCGTGGGATACTGGCCGGTCAGGTTGAAGTGGTGCTGCTGCGCGAGCAGGATCAACCCGGCCACCACGGGAGTCGCCTGACTCGTCCCGTGCATCGTCGATTCGGCGGTGTCGTTGAGGATTCCCGCCGAGGTGAGCGGAGCACCGGGGGCGAACGTGTCGGTGCGGGTATTCACGTTAGTGGTCGAGTGCAATCGCTGCGAGAACGGCGTGATTCGCTTCGGTCCGGATGTGAAGGCCTGTGCGCCGCTGCCATAGGAGAACCCACCCACACTCGCGTCGTAGGTCGCACCCACGCTGACGCACTCGCGCACGATGCCGGGGTATCCCATCCCTTGCACGCTGGAGTGATTGAAGAAGCTGTTTCCCGCCGCGATACAGACAGCCACGCGTGCCGCACGCAACGTGGCGATCTTGTCACGCAGTGTGTCGATGGAGTCCGTCGAATAGTTGCCGCCGTCTCCCAATGACATGCAGACACAGGTGATGTTGTGGAGAACACGGTTGTCGATCACCCACTGGAGTCCGGACTCGACAGAGGCGAACGACCCGCTTCCCGAGTCGGACAGCACCTTGATCGGGATCATTTTCGCCCCCGGTGCAATGCCGGTATGAATTCCGTTGGCGCAGATGATCCCCCCGACATTCGTCCCGTGACCGTGTCCATCGGTGGCATCGTTCACATTGCCGCCATTGTCCGCGGTGTAGTTCTGCTGGGCCGGGATCTTTCCAGGCGCCGCGAAG
This sequence comes from Schlesneria sp., assembly GCA_031412755.1. Taxonomy (GTDB): domain Bacteria; phylum Planctomycetota; class Planctomycetia; order Planctomycetales; family Planctomycetaceae; genus Schlesneria. The sequence continues at coordinate 48,951 of JANODP010000299.1, forward strand.
TCGTTGTGAGTCGTCCGCGCTCCCGTGTCGAGAACCGCGACCGTCAAGCCCGCCCCATTGACGCTGTACGTCGAGCGAACGGTTGCGGCCCGAACCAACACGGACGTCTCGACCAACTGCGCCCGCGCCTGAGCTCGCGGGTACTGAAACATCAGATCATTGGGCGGAGCGATCGTCTTCGGCTTCGACGGTTGGGCCTGCAGGGACGTCGCGCCGCACAGGACCACTCCCAACATCCACACCCACGAGGTCGAACGAACCAGTTGAAAGACATTGGAGCGAGCGAATCCAATCACGGCAAATTCTCCCGGCAGAGAGGAACATCAAACCCAGCGCAGTTGGACGCGACCCGAATGGAACCATCCGACCTGCAAACAATGGCGGGCCAGCCTACTGATCGCATCGGGGGGTTGCAACGATATTCTGCGCGGCCGGGCACGATGCCCGGTTTTTTCACCCGGTGAGATCAAACAAACAGAGACCCCGGCCGGGCGATCGGGGTCTCTGTTTTATCTTTCACATCGAACTGGGGCGGTGCCGCCTCAACCCGTCACGGGACGTTCTTGATGACCTTATCCGGTGGGCCAGAGGGGATCGTGCTCGTCGTCGTCACGAGCGCATCGGCTCCGATCCCGCCATCGACAAACAGTTTGTCGACGACACAAAGCTGCAGTCCCACGCTGTCGTTGCCGCTCCCCAGATTGAGGTTGAGGTAGGAAGCCGGGACGCCGATCACGTAGACGGAATCGTTGCCGTCACCCATCACCGCACCGAGGTTCAGCTTGCCGGTGTGGGAATACGTTTGAACCGCGGTCTTGTTGTTGACCTTCGTTCCGGTCAAGCCCAGCACCTCGATCGTGCTCATCGCCGTGTTATAGGTGACGCTGACGCTGTTGGCATTCTTGTCGCCCGTCAATGTCAGCGTCTTGGTGTTCTTGTTGTACGAGGCGACAACATTGCCACCCGGGCCACTCCCGACAACGCAGTTTCCGGAGATCCGGTACTGGCCGAGGCTGCTGTATTCCGTATATCCCTCATCGGGGGGCGTGCCGGTACCGGGGCCGGTCCGAGCGACACCATCAACCTTGACGTAGTAGGTGCCGGCCGTGACGGTCTGGGTGATCGCGGCGGTGAGTTGATCCGCCGGATTGTTCGAGGCGATCAGTCCGCCCGTCGAGTTGCGCAACTCCAGTTGAATGTCGAGCATCGTATTGTCGTTAGCGCCGACCGCATTCAGATTGATCGTCCCCGCTCCCGCCGATATCTTGTACCAGTCGGTATCGGTCGTCCTTTCGATGATCCCTTTCTGATCGATGTTGAACACGGTGCCAGCAGCCACTCCACCAATCGGTGCTGCGGTGGCAAAAGCGTCCGCCGCATCGTCCACGCGATAGCCGAAACCGTTGGGGCCGCCCCAACCGTTGTTGACCGGGCTGACGATGATCGCCAGATCGTCTTCCTGATTGTTCGCACTGACGTATTCGCCCTTGCTCCACTGGACGAGATTCACGTAGTAGCCGACGCCCATGTGGGGCGCCCAGGCGGTCACGCCGGTTCCATGCCCCGTGTAGTATCCCTCACTTGGGACAATGCGGCCGTCATGAGACAGGCCCAGCGTGTGACCGACTTCGTGGACGGTGGCATCGGCGATGTACTTTCCGGTATTCGCCAATCTCGACGAGAAGACGAACGTCGGCGTGTCGGTGTCCCAGATGAAGCTCCCCAGATAGGCGACACCACCGGCCGATGGCGCGGGATCCGGACTCGAGTCTCCAATGGTGACTCGAATCCCCCAGCGGGTGTCGGCTCCACCGGAGTTGATCAGGTCGGGAAAGTTTGCGGGGAGATCAAACTTGGTATCAGTCGTCACGTCCACATCGAACGGCGAAAAACACTCGGCAACTCGTTGCCAGATCTCTTGAATCTGGGTCAGTTCGGGATCGGTGAAGGTGGAGCCTGAGCCTCCTGAAAAGTGATAGGGGGCGGTCACAATGGTGTTGCCTCCCGAATTCCATGCCGTCCCAGTCGTGGAATGTCCTGTGAAGTCCAAGTAGATGGTTTTGGTGGCCGTGGGACGACTGTGCAGCAGGAACGTATCCGTCAACGGGAACTGAGGCGCAGGGGCGACAAACAGCGCTTTGGTTTTCGCCGCCAGTTTGGGATCGACGGGTGGAATCGCACAAAACGCGGCCCCGCATCCATCGGCTGACGCATGCCGGAAATCACACGTCGGTGAATGTCCCTGCGACGAGGATTCCCTGGTCTTCATGGGATAGGTCGTTGTCACGAGACAGGCCAGAGACAGCAAACCCGCCGTGTAACACGGTCGAGCGAACCGCCGAGACGAAGTCGATGCGGCCGAGAATCCGGCAAGGTTTCGGAGCAGCTTGGATAGCATGACGTGCCCTGTTCAAAATGGACCTGTTCGAGACGTGAACCAGATAATCACGGGATTCTCACCCGGAGAAACTGTCGATTGCAACTGGAAACTTCATCCATCAGTACCGCGCGCTCACAGTTTGTGAACCAGGAGTCGAGCCCAGCGACTGCCGATTTGGGACGGAATGCTGCCAAAAACCGAAGCGTACAGCAACTCAACCGAGGGTTTGTCGGCGAACGGGATTTCGCATCTGAAGGGAACGGCGGCGAACTCGACGATCTGGCCAAGGTTGTGTCTGCGGCTCGGCTCAGGCAACGGCTGTCTGTTCTGATGAGCGTGTCGAACAGGTGGAGTTTGCCGTGGCGTGAGGCGCGACTTCGCCCGGCATCATGACGATCGGTTCGAGTTCATCCCGGCTCTGCCGGTCGTGCGCCGAGTTCGCCACGGACTGGGAACGCCGCGTTTTGGCCAGCGGTGCGTCATCCGCAGACCCTGTTGCCCGATGCGAGGGGGACCTTTACAATCGGCCCCGGTTCTGGGCCTCAACAGGGAGAGCGTTGTCCGGTGTCCCATCCCCCGCGGATTCTTGTGCTCGGTGCAGACGAAGAGGCTGGCCGCTCGCTGTTGAAGTCGATTCAATCGCTGTCGTGCACCCTCTGCACGGCCACCGATGAGGGTTGGCCGATCGATGCCAGCACCAGCGCGGAGGAGTTCTCGGGCGCCGTGATGCTGGGCGATTCGGTTCGCCGTCTGCCCGCGCTGCTCGCCTTTGAAAACGTCCTCAAGCATCTGCCCGAGGGGGTGGCGGTCCTCGATGCCAACCTGCACATTCGCTGGTGCAACGACCGCCTGATCGAACTGACGGGCCGCAACGTGCCGGGGCAGGCGTCGCCGATCGGCCTCAGTTTTCACGATGCCTTCGGGGCGCCGCAGATCATCGGGCCGGACTTCTCGCCCTTTCACACCGCCTTGGGCGGGGGGACGACCGCGCGGACCACCTATCGCATCGACGACCGAACGTACCTCGATGTCCTCGCCGCGCCGGTCTATGCCGCGGGAGCCGAATACCCGTCGCTGCTGGTGGTCACCGTGCGAGACATCTCGGCCGAGCAGCTTCAGGGCGAGAAGCTGACCGCGATCCATGAGGCTGGCCAGGACTTGGGCGATCTCTCTCCCGAGGATCTCGCGGCGCTGTCGGTCGAAGATCGAAAAGAACTGCTCAAAGAGCGGATCATCTACCACACCAAGGACGTGCTGCACTTCGAGACCATCGAGGTCCGGCTGCTCAACGAACGGACCAATCGTCTCGAACCGCTGTTGAACGTCGGCATGACGGAGCAGGCCGCGACTCGCGAGTTGTTCGCCGAGCCGACCGGCAACGGCGTGACCGGATTCGTCGCCGCCGAAGGGAAGAGCTATCTCTGTCGAGACACCGCGACGGACGAGCTTTATCTTCAGGGAGCGGTCGGAGCCCGCAGTTCGCTGACCGTCCCGCTGACGTACCGGGACCGGGTGCTCGGCACGTTCAACGTCGAGAGCACGCAGCCGAACGCGTTCACCGAGCAGGACCAGCAATTCCTCGAACTGTTCTGCCGCGACCTGGCGGTGGCGCTGAACACACTGGAACTGCTGGTCTTCGAACGGGCGACGATGGCTTCGGAAGCGTCGCTGATGCTGCTGCGCGACGCGGCCAAACCGGTCGATGAGATTCTGAGCGACATCGCCTGGTTGCAAAACAAGTACGTCGGGTTCGACCCGGAAGCGGCGGGGCGGCTGCAGCGAATGCTCAAGCAAACGCGGACGATTCGCCAGTTGATTCATGGCATCGGCGAGAAGTTCGCTCCCAGTTCCGCCGCGGCGGCGATGCCTCACGTGTCACCGCGGCCGAAGCTCCGACAGAAGCGGGTGCTCGTCGCGGATGCCGAGGAGTCGGTCTGTCAGGCGGCGCACGAACTGCTCGGCCGCTACGGTTGCGAGGTCGAAGCGACGAACACCGGTGACGACGCGCTCGCCATGATTCGCAGCTTCCACTACGACGTCGTCCTGTTCGACGCCGAGATGACCGACCTGCATCTCATTACGGCGCTGACTCAGATTCGCGACATCCATCCCCTGCTGCCGGTCATCATCATGAAGGGCTTCGGCTACGACGGCGCTCACCGGATGGTCAACGCGCGGCAGATGGGCTTCAAACTGGCCCTCTACAAACCGTTCAAGGCCGAGTTGCTGTTGGCGGAGTTGGAAAAAGCCCTCGCCCCACCTCCTGATGAATCGTCGGGAGGGTTGAAGGTTGAAGGTTGAGGGTGGAAGGTGGAAGGGTTCAGACCCCGCCCAGTTCGACCTTCGACCTTCAACCTTCAACCTTCAACCTTCAACCTTCAACCTTCAACCTTCAACCTTCAACCTTCAACCTTCAACCTTCAACCTTCAACCTTCAACCTTCAACCTTCAACCTTCAACCTTCAAACCAGGCCGTTCATGCCCGACTATTCCCACGAACTCCAAACCGCGTTGTCCGCCGTGCGTGCCGCCACGCAGTTGTGCCGCTCCGTGCAGGCGACCATTACTCCCGAGGTGCTCGACAAGAAGGACAACAGTCCGGTGACGGTGGCCGATTTCGGCAGTCAGGCGGTGATTTGCCGTCTCCTGAGCGATGCCTTTCCCAACGACCCGATCATCGCCGAAGAAGACTCGGCCGCGCTGCGTCACGCCGAGAATGCCGCCTTCCTCAACGGGATCTGCCAGGAAGTGCAGCGGCTGGGAATCGAGGCGACGGCCGAACAAATCTGCCGGTGGATCGATCGCGGCGACGCGGTGAATTACTCGCCACGGTTCTGGACGCTCGATCCGATCGACGGGACGAAGGGCTTTCTGCGTAAAGGCCAGTACGCCGTTTCGCTGGCCCTGATCGTGGAGGGTCGCATCGAAGTGGGCGTGCTCGGTTGTCCGAACCTGCCGCTCTCGTCGCGCGCCGATGCTCCGCTCGATGTCCTGTGTTACGCGGTGCGCGGTCAGGGGGCGTTCCTGCTGCCGCTGGAGGGGGACGCCGCACCGTGGCCGATCCGCGTCTCCGAGACCACCGATCCGAAACGCGCCCGGTTTTGCGAGTCGGTCGAGGCGGCCCACAGTGCGCACGACGATTCGATCAAGATCGCCAAACTGCTCGGCATGTCCGAGGCCGCGATTCGAATGGACAGTCAGGCCAAGTACGCGACCGTCGCCCAGGGCCGCGTCGATGCTTATCTGCGCCTGCCGACGAAGACCGGGTACTTTGAAAGAATCTGGGACCACGCGGGCGGCGTCATCGTCGTCGAGGAGGCGGGAGGGCGGGTCACCGACATCAGCGGCCTGCCACTCGATTTCACGCGCGGCCAGAAGCTGACTCAGAACCGCGGCGTGATCGTCACCAACGGCCACCTGCACGACCAGATCGTGTCCGTCGTCAAAAGCGTCGTCGCCGTCGAGGGATGACCGCGATTGAGTTGAGGAGCATCGCCGGGGTCAGGCACTCCAAACTTCAAACGGCAGCGGTAGAGACTGTGATCCGC
>JANODP010000300.1:0-2862 GCA_031412755.1 Schlesneria sp.
CGCCGGTCGTGAAGCAGGTCGTCAAACGGGCCGCGGTCTCTGTGACGAAAGCGGTCAAGCCGGTTGCTCTGGCCGCGAAGAAGACGCCTGCGAAGGGAGCGGCTTCGGTGAAGGTGAAGGTTCCCGCCAAATCGGCCGCGCCGGCGAAGGGGACTCCCCATTCCACGCCGGACGTGTCGCTCGGGCGTCCACTGGTGACGCAGGAAGAGAAGCTCTACATGCTGTTCCACGACGACTATCACTCGCGGCAGGTCTTCGAGTTTCTGCGGGTCGAAACCGTGCGCGATCTGGAACAGTTCAGCCCGCAGCAGATCATTCACCTGTTGTCGAAGCCGATCCGCATGACGGTGGATCGCATCCGGCAGCGACTCGCCAAATACAAACGCTCGCTGCGCGACGACGAACAGTTCGCGGTGGAGTACGGCAAGCTGATGGACCCGGTCTGAGACGGTTCCCTGTGTTGTCACAGCTCGCAGCGGCCCGGCGGCCTCTCGTGACTCAAGGGAATCGGCTTGAGTCGGGAACGACACCACGGGAGTGGTCGCGGCGGACCGCGAAGAGTTGTCGAACGGAGAGGCAACCGGATTCGCTGCAGGGACGCACGATCAGGACTCGTCCGTTACCGCTCCCTCGACGACAGATTTGAGGTGGCCGGTCGATCCGTGGAGGCGATCAGACTGGACGAGTTCGAACGAGATTTCTTGACCGCCGCCATCCGAAGTTCCCTGGCTTTGGCGGCCGATTCGGCGATTCGCTCTTCCCGAGCCAGACGGGCTTCCAGGGCGGCGGTCCGCTGTTGGACCCGCTGTTGCGCGGCCTGCTGGACATCGCGGCGAACCTTCGCCATCTGATCGACCTGGGCCTGCTGAGCCTGTCGCATCTGCTGACCGACAATCGCGGCTCGGTTGCCCATCGACGACAGGGATGAGGTGAGGCCGGAGGTATCGACCTGGCCGCCACCGCCACCCTGTTGTCCGCGACCGCCACCGCCTCCGCCAATCCCTCCCGCGCCTCCGCTGCCACCACCAGCACCGCCTCCCTGGCCCCCGCCACCACCGGGGCACCCGCCGCCTCCGCCCCCGCCCTGGGCCGCCGCCATTGAGGCCGACACGAACAGAGCCAGTACGGCCAGAGACAATGTGCGGAGCGGACTCGCACGACGACGATTCACCATTCTCGACTCGGGGTGAGACAACATGATCGATCCTCCTCGGAAACGGCGTCGAGCCTGTCGTGGAACGGACTCGACGGCCTGGTCGATGCACCGCGCGTCTGCGTTCCGGCCGATCCCTGAGTCATCGTGCCGCGCCGTCGGGTGCATCCGAAATTGTTGGAAGTCGCCTGACGAACGACTTCACCAAGAGGAGAAACGTTTTCCCGCGCGGTCTCTCAACAGAAGATTCCGCGAGGGAGGCGAGAATTCCGGTGGACCGTCACACGGGCCGTTTCCGCCAGCGGAGCAGGCGGTCCCAGAGTTTGGTTCGTGACGCCTCGACGGGTTGCCCCTTGAGAAAGCGGAGCAGATCGGCTGCCAGATCGTTCATCGAGGCGTACCGCTGCTCGGGAGCTCTCGCCATCGCTCGCAGAATGACGGCTTCGAGCGCTGCCGGAAGTTGGGGCATCCACTCGCGCGGCGGCTTCGGTTTCCCTTCGAAGATCAAATCCATCAACTGGCGGCGGTCTTCGTGATCGTAGGGTGACACGCCGGTGACCAGTTCGTAGAGCGTCACACCCAGGGCGTAGATGTCGGTACTGACGCTCGGCTGGCCGTTCAGTCGCTCGGGAGCCATGTAGCGCAGCGTCCCGACCGGCTGGTCATCGGTCGCCGCGTCGTCGTCGGACCAGCGCAGGCCGACGCCGAAGTCGGTGACGAAAATTCGCCCGACTGTGTCGAGCAGCAGGTTGTCGGGCTTGATGTCGTTGTGCAGGGCTCCTTCCTTGTGTGCATAGGCCAGCGCCTGGGCGACTTGCACACCCATCCGGGCGAACGCCATCCACGACGCGCGCGAGATCGTGCGGTCGGTCGTCTCGACGACGGTTTCCACGAGCGACCTCGTCGCGAACGAACCGCTGCGCGCGATCCGCAGAATCTCCTCCGCCGTCACGCGGCCATCGGGTTCCCGCAGGCGACGCACGACCCAGCCGAGGCTGACTCCCGCGACGTACTGCATCACGTAGTACCAGTAGCCGTCGTGCTGGCCGAACGTGTAGATCGGGACGATGTTGCGGTGCCGCAGCCGGGCAATCGTCGCCGCTTCGTTGCGGAGCTGCTCCGCCCGTTGAGGCCGATCCTCGCGGAACCGCCACGGCAGCAGCTTGATCGCGACCGGCCGCTGCATCCCCGGCTCAAACGCCTCGAACACGATCCCCATCCCGCCGCGACCGAGTTCCCGCACGATGCGGTATTCGCCGAGTTGTTCGATCCGAAACTCCAGCGGAAACCGGTGCCGCAGGCCCTCCGATTCTTTGCGGTCCCGGCAGTGCTCGAGCGTCGCGACGAGCGGAAAGATCTCCCGAATCTCGCCCGCCAGTTCCTTGTACTTCTGCGCATACGCCTCGACGGACGGGTCGAGTCCCGCGCGCATCTCCTGCGTGAACAACGTCACGAGCACGTCGAGCTTCTCGCACGATGCCAACCCCGCCGCGTCGAATTGCGAAGGGAAACCGTCGAGTCTCAGTTCGGAAAGGTCTGATGATTCGGGCACGTCGCATGTTCCTGTCCCCTCGCCCCTCGCCTTGGAGGGGAGAGGGTTAGGGTGAGGGGTCTTCGGATCGAGATCCACCGTCCGGGGTCAGGCACTCCAAACTTCAAACAGCAGCGGAATGAGTCTCTGGTTGGAGATGACGATTTCCACCGCTGCT
>JANODP010000301.1:0-7792 GCA_031412755.1 Schlesneria sp.
AAATGGTGAACGCATCCGCACGTGTAGACCGGTTGTTGCCGCTCTGAAACGAATCCCCCCTCACCCTAACCCTCGCCCCCCGAAGACGGGCGGGAGAGGGGACCAGAAAAGGCGACCACCAAATAACGACTGCACCCTTCGCTGATTGCTTGAGCGCCGAGCAGGACAAGATTTCGGCATGAGTGACGACAATCCAATTCCAGATCGTTCTGGCAGGATTGACGTCGATCGATCAAACCGAAGTGGGCCGATATCGTACAAACGTCTTGGCTTGGCGGTGGTCACAGGAACCGATGGCAATGCATGATCCGTATGAGGCGTTTCGGTACGTGGCGTTCAGCCGGTTTGCCGCGAGCTACGTACTCGCCATCGTCGGCAGCCAGGTGTTGTCCGCGACCATTCAGTGGGACGTCTACCAAAGGACGAAAGATCCACTTGCCATCGGGTTGGTCGGGCTCATCAATGCCATTCCCGTGATTCTGCTGGCGCTTCCGGCGGGACACGTTGCCGATCGGTTTAGCCGCAAGCGAGTGTTGCTCATCACGCAGATCCCCTTGACGGCGGTCCCGGTTGCGTTGTGGGTGCTCAATGCCTGGAATCCACAGGGAGTGTCGCTGCTGGTGACGTTTTCGCTGCTGAGTGCCAATGCGATCGCACTGACGTTTGCACGTCCGGCACGGGCGTCCATCCTGCCAAACCTGGTTCCGCGGTCCGCCTATCCCAATGCGTTTGCGTGGATGAGCAGCCTGTTCGAGACGGCGGCGTGGGTCGGTCCGGCCGTTTCCGGGATGTTGATCGTCTTCGGCGTCACTTGGGCCTATCTGATGTCGGGCCTGTGTCTGCTGGGCTGCTTTGGAATCACGCTGCTCCTTCCGAGCGACGCGCCCCGCGAACCAGCGACGCAGGAGCCTGGCTGGCGAACGTTGTCCGCGGGCCTGCGGTTCGTATTCGACTCGCCACTGCTGCTCGCCGCGATGACACTCGACCTGCTGGCGGTGCTGCTCGGAGGAGCGACTTACTTGTTGCCAGTTTTCGCCGAACGGTTGGGCGTCGGTTCGATCGGCTACGGGTGGATGCGAGCCGCACCCGCACTGGGAGCCTTTGCAATGGCGGTCTTTCAGGCCCATCGGTCACCCATGACCCGCGCCGGCCGCACTCTGCTGTTGTCCGTCGCGACGTTCGGTGCGGCGACGATCGTGTTCGGTTTGTCTCAGAACTTCTGGTTGAGCCTGGCGATGCTGGTGCTGATCGGAGCCAGCGACAACATCAGCGTGATCATTCGCCAGACGCTGGTCCAATCGCTGACACCAGACGCAATGCGAGGTCGCGTCTCCGCAGTCAATCAGGTCTTTATCGGAGCCAGCAACGAATTGGGCGGCTTGGAATCGGGCGTCACGGCGAAACTGTTTGGGCCGGTGCTGTCAGTCGTCGTTGGTGGCTTGGGCACACTGCTGGTTGTCGTGGGAGTCGCCGGAAAATGGCCTGAGATTCGGCGACTGTGTTCCCTGAGAGAATTACACCCGGCGGATGAGATGCTCTCGCAGCACGACGTCGCATGACCGTGATGCGTGAGCGTTCATATCTGGAACACGCGTCGGTCGATCAAACCGATGCGTGCTGCCGGTGGGGTCGAGTTCCAGCGTTCGCTGTCAGGAATCGGTCGTTTAATGATTGGCATAACAAACACATGACCAGAGAGATTAACGGAAGTGCGTCCCGCACATCTGTAAAGCATGTGGTGACTCGAGCGCATTGCGCTAACCACGGAGATGTCGCCCGACGTTCTGAATTTGCTGCGTGAAGATCATGCAGGGTTGGGCGCCGCCAAGACATTGCTTTTTCGCAATTTGTCGGTACCCAGCCGCATTGTCCTTGCGGTTTGTAGGTCCGACACGCCGTGGCGGACCGGGCGGCGTCACGGAGTTCCACCGCTACACCGGGTCACGGGACGTCCCAGTCTGACAAAATCTTCCACTTAGTTGCCGCCTTGGAATACCCAGTAGGGTTGGCGGTTTCCCCTGCGAAGCAAGCGCGGGCGACCGTCGGGGGGATGGCCGTGCCGAATCAATATGTCGAGATCAGTAATGATCGAGGTGTTGTCACCGTAGTACGAATGCCCAATGAAATCCGTCCGAACAGCCGTTGAATCAATCGTGTCGACGCCCTTCATGAGCAGTAAGTAGGCTCCCGAATCACCAGCGCGTGCGGACTTGTGAATACTCTTTGAATATTTCAGCGCTCGGTCTTCGGAAGACGCGTATAACGTGCATCGTTCTGTCGACGCGGCGAACGTCGCGGCTAGATCTTGGAATGTCTCTGCGTTGACATCCGGAGCAGCAAATATGACCTGACGCAAGCTTGCTGCATTTTCCGGCAAGTTCGTCAGTAGCTCGCGCAGGATATCCGTCAGCGCACGATTGCCCATGCTGTGAGCGATCACGTGGACAGCCTCGAAGCCTAACTCCGTGGTCACTAAACGCAGAAATTCCAGGAGCCTCGGTCGTGTCCAAATGATTCGATCTTCGTCGACGTGATATGCCTCTCTGCTGAGTTCCCCCATCGAAGGCCAACTGTAAAACATCGACAGGCCCTTGAATCGCAGGTCGTAGGCGAGTTGAGCCGTTCGCCGCGCTGCATCGTCAAACTTCACACAGAATCCGTGAATAAACACCAGTGCCTGTTTCACTCCGCCTTGCGTGAGGGTTGCAATCGATCGGGCGACGAAGTCCGTTCGATTGAGATCTTGAATCGACAGAACCATTACGTGCTCGTTAGGGTCCCAGCCGAATCCGAATTTCCACCACGGAGGATTCTCCATCACGCCCATGCGATGATCCTCTGGAATGCTCACCTGGGCGACACCGAGCTTGAGCGTTCCTTCGTTGGGAAACTCTCCGTACCGATTGTCGACCAGTCCACGATCTGTTCCATACATCACCGGCACGACGACGTGCCGCTCCATGATGGACGACCCGGCAGGGAGCAATTCGAGGGGAGGAATAGCTCCCTTGGGTTGAGAAAGAACCAGCTCTTGCGTAGCGATCTGCAATACTGCGAACGCCTGCGGATACGCAGCAAATAGTTTGATGATCGCCTGTGCAGCATCCGGATCACCGGATTCAAGTCTTCTCAATAGTTCCCACAGTTCTCGTTCGACACGAGGCCAATGGCTACCAAATAGTTGCGAGAGTTTGTTCCAGATAAGTGGAATGGTTCGATCTAGGTGTTGTTCCATCATCCAGTCCTCAGAGAGAAACACGTTACTTGCGATCGAGCCGGCCTTCCAGAGACGCCGCAGCGGCTCGAACTCGCGCGGCGTCGGGATCGCCCGATTCGTCGAGATGCGTTGCAAGGTCGTTGAGTACGTCCAGTGCCGTCTTGGGTGACTTGGTTTCCGACTTTTCAATAAACGTGATGTAATACTTCTCGGCCTTGTCCAAATCGCCAAGAAGGGCATTACAGTCAGCCAGATCAGCCCAAGCCCACCCGCTATCTCGAACATCTGATTTGTCGGTCGCTTTCGACGTATCGGTCAGGCTGTTCTCGATGAATGTCGCGAGGGACTTGATCTCGGGCTCGAGCGCCCGCAGTGTGTCTGCTCCGGTGAGTAGCCGATATTTGATCGAATTCAGCCGATTGTAGGTGCTGTCCAGACCGCGCTCCGTCTCGATTTGCGCCCCTTTCCTGTAGGCTTGCAACGCCTCGGCACGCCGACCGAGTCGTCGCAGGATTCCACCCAATGCACCATGCGCTTCTGCGAGGAATTTGGCATCTACATCTTCTGGATTAGGCACGTTCAGTACCCCCTCCAATAATCCTTCTCCTTTCTGAAACGCTGCTAACGCACGCTGTTCGTCTCCGGCTTTTCGATAGGCGTCCCCACTAGTGCGCTGGACATCGACCTTGCGAAGAACCGCCTCGAATTGGTTACTCATGTTTGTTCCTTTTTTCCTGAAGGCTGTCCAAGATCAGTTGTCCAAGCTCGACTTCGTCGGCCGCAAACAGTGCACTCGCCGATTCTTCGCCCAGTTGCTCGTAGAGTTCTCGCAAAGGATCATTGAGTTGGAGATGGCCGGCTTTCACGCGGTACTCCATGTACAGCCAGGCTGCGATGCGGAGTTCTCTGGCGGCGCGTTCGCTTTCGGTCTTGGCGTACTGTTTTGAATTTTCGCCGCTGTGACGGAAGAGAATCTGCGGCGCGCCTTCGCGACCCTGCCGGGGATTGTGCAGTGCATCCGCCGCATCCATCAGCTGCTTATGAACCGGGGTATAGGCCTCGGCGATTTCCTGGATCGTTTCACTGACCCGCCGGTAGACACGGTCATATTTGGACGACTGATCCATCCCCGGATTCAGGTCTAACAACAGGTCCACGGCAGCGCGAATTTGGCTGCTGTCTCCGTCCAAACGGTAGGTGAAGGGATTGAACAGCGTTCGCATGTTTTCAATCTGTCCGGCCATTCCCTCCCATTTGTGGAATTGCTCACCTTCCGGTAAGTATCGGTCGTCGACAACTTGAATAGCCCCCCATTCACTTACAGCCAATCGCACTCCTAGCTCAAAGAACGTCGATGGACTGTACTCTGTCCAATCGACGATGCACGCGGCGGTGCGGCGAATCTGCTCATACAAGAACTGAGACACAAGTTGAGGGTTTCCAAGATCCACGAGGCGCACAATTTCCGGTTTGCTTATCCGTGACCTAAGAAATCCCTTGACTTGATTTGTCAGAAACTGCCAGTTTCTCTTGTAGGGCTTTCTGTACGATGCCAACGCCAAGACATGTGTTGATGCGAAAATCGTTGACGCCGCCTCATAAAGTGGTCCGAGTTGCCGGAGGGCGTCATAGGCTGGGAGGTCTTGATATCGCGGTTGTTGCGCCAATTGTCGAAAGCCGTATTCGATTCGTTGTACGAGGGTTTCGGTAACTCTGTCTTCCTCTTTGCCTCCCTCTGGTTCCGTGTGGGAACCCAGACTCAAATCGCTCAGGTTGAACGGGACGTTGATATCATCAAGTTCGCGCCAGCCACCGCCATGCATCGAGAGGCTGACCCCGCGCCGGCTGGCACTGCGAATGCCCATCAGCAGCAATACTCCCGGCTCGAAACTCGTGACGTCGAATATCACGAGATCAGCTTCCACAAGCGCGCGCACGACATCGTCGAATACGTGATCGCGAAAGGCGTCATTAACAGCAAGTGTCGCTAGATTGATCAGTGGAGGATCGGGCGATTCTTCGATGACACGTCGTTTTCCATTGATCAGGTCTCGGTCATTTGCATAACTACGGAAGGCGCCCCAGACTCGACTTCCAAATCCTCCCGTCATCGCCTGTTTGACCATCCAATGGAACTCCGATTCGTGCTTTTTGCGAGATTCCGATTCGGAAATGATCAAGAGGCAGTGCATTCGTTGCGAGTCGAATTGCTTCCAGATGGGCGAGACGACGGGTGGATCGAAGATTCGACGTTTAAGCATCTCGGGTGCTTCGGCCGTCATTTCCCCGAAGCTGAGACGCGGTTTTTGCACCGGTAGCGCGGCCTTCTTTGTGATCGCGAGACATTTGTCCGTTGTCCGACCGAGGACCTCATTCAGGCTGCAACACTGCCCGCTTTGCAATGCCTCACCCAGTGCCTTCGAGAAAATGCTGATATCTTCCCCATTGTGACCTTTCGGGAATACTTGGCAGATTTCGTTGTGGCTGCACCCGAAGAAGCGAACGAATCGAGGTCCCCCGACTCTTTCATGGCCGAATTCTTCTCGGCCCTTGGCGGTCGCACCGTCGCGGCACGCATCAATGATAAAAACAACGAGGCCGCGGCCGACATGTTCGCTGAAGTCTGTCTTGACTCGGCTGTAGTCGTTCTCTTTGTCATCGACTTGATCGCGATTGGCCCGCGCCGGAACCAAGTAGTCCTTGCCAGCGACGGACCGGCCATGGCCGCTGAAGTAGATGACATGCACGTCACCTTCGTCACAAGCTTCGCAGAATTCACGAAGTCTCTTGCCGAGGGCCACCGCATCTTGGTCATCGAGAACTTCTTCAACTTCGTAGCCGCACGAGCCAAGTGCCTTACCCATGAAGGGGACGTCTTGCCGAACTGCGCGCAGGGGAAGGAAGCCGGCCCCGTATTCTTCAATACCGACGAGAAGAGCTCTTCGCTTCTGCATGTCGCCCTCGACTCAAGATGCCACGGCTGGCTTGCGTTCAGCCCCACAAAACGTTCGTTTCCCGCTTCTCAGTCCCCGCCACCATAAGTCTACCAAAGGCTTCTGCCGATGCACCGCAAAATGCCGTGTCGCATTTTAACATACCGAAAAGTCGTTGGGGACCATGTTCTTGCGAGCATCGGCTTGCGCGCGTCGGTCCGCAATACCGACGCGTCAGTCGATTGAACCAACGTGCGCCGGTGCGGGCATGAACATTGGCCGCTCGCGCCGAGAGAACGGTCGTGCGATGGGACTCCCAAAATACCCCTGAGTTTATGGGGCCATGTCGAGCGTCGCGCCAATGCTGAGCGAGCATGACAGGCAGCAGTCGCCGAACTTCGCCCTTCCCCGAAGCAGTGCGGGTTATGGTTTGGGCAGTTTCGATTGCATGAACTCGGCGATCTGCTCGATGGCCTGCCGGGATTCCGGAAGCCGCCTGATCTGGAACACGTGGACCATGCCCGGCCAGACTTCGAACTTCACAGGGATCCCGTCCGCAAGAGCCTTCTTCGCCACTCGGACGCTGTCGTCGCGGAGCATTTCGTGCTCGCCGACCTGAATCAGCAGCGGCGGAATGCCGCGGTAGTCGCCGAAGACGGGTGAAGCCAGCGGGTTGCGGGGATCCGTTTTCCCCAGATAGCGCTCCCGAAACTCGGGCATGGTTCGCGCACTGATGATGGGGTCATGGACTGTCTTCAGGGACTCGCTCGCCAGCGTGAAATCCGTGGCCGCCGAAAGGGCGATTCCTCCCGCCGGGAGCGGTC
The DNA here is from genome assembly GCA_031412755.1 of Schlesneria sp. Classification (GTDB taxonomy): domain Bacteria; phylum Planctomycetota; class Planctomycetia; order Planctomycetales; family Planctomycetaceae; genus Schlesneria. Next base: position 6,975 of record JANODP010000301.1, read on the forward strand.
GCTGGCGGTCTCGCAGCGCCAGCAGAGTTGCCAGAGTCAGGTTGCCGCCCGCCGAATCCCCGGCGATGAATGTCGCCTTGGCAGGGCCGGGGCCGGACGGCCCGTTCGCGATCAGCCAGTCGTGAGCAGCCACACAATCGTCGAGCCCGGCGGGGAACGGATGCTCCGGCGCCAGTCGGTAGTCGGGCAGGAGTACGGCACACTTGGCCGCCACCGAGATGTCGGCCGCCAGCGGAAGATAGTTTCCTCCCGACCCTGAGACCCAGCCGCCGCCGTGAAGATACAGGAGCCGCACATCGGGATCCGCGCCGGGTGCCAGAACCCATTCACACGGAATCTCTCCGATTTTCACGCGAATGAGTTTGATGTCTTTGTTGGCTGGCTCCTGGCGTGAGCCCATGCCGGCCCGCAACCCCTTGAGATCGAAGCCGCCTGCACCGAACGGCGGACTCTTGCGCCGACTTTCCAGATAGGCGATCCCTTCCGGCGAGACCACCCGCGGCTTGTCCGCCGACGCTCCTGACGGCGGCGGATTGTCGCCGTTGTCCTGCTGGGAACTCGCGGTGGAATCTGTTTGAACGGGGGCTTTGGTGACAGGTGTCTGCGGCTGTGGCGGGTTGTCGGCAACGGCACATGCACCGACTGCGACCAGGAAGACCAGCAGCGCCGTGACGGAACAGCGTTTCATCTCGAATCTCCGATTGGGTGATGACCGGGGTGATGCTCGCATTCTGACTACCCCAGACGATGTCTGCCATTGACTTTGGAGTTACGAGGATCATCCGGACCGCGCTAGCGGCCGGTTTCCCCCAGAACCG
>JANODP010000302.1:0-41108 GCA_031412755.1 Schlesneria sp.
GCCGTCGATGATGTGGCCTGTGATCGAGGGCACACCGTGTGGCTGTGGTCGGCGACTTCGCCGCCCACATTCATCGGACGCGAACCCTTCTTTCGCTGGGGGCGGTCGACGACGCCCGACCCCAGCCACCCCGCCGTTTGACTTGGTGTCACTCAACTGGCCTGGAAGCTGTTGAAGATTTGCTCAATTTCCGCAAACGGATTGGGGTCCACAAACTTCGCAGCCCTGATGTAAAGCCGCTTGAGCGTGGAATAGTCCTGCTTCGTGTGGGCAGCAAATCGCTTCAAGATTGGTCGTCCCGGTATGAGTGCCTTCCAATCGTCGTGGTCCCGATTCAAGGCATCTTCGATCGTTCGGTGCTCCTGCTTGCACGCGCCAGCTACTTCAGCTTCGTCCAGTGATGACAAGCACCGACTCACCTCAGCACCACGCTTGGTTTCCAAGAGCTTCAAGAGATCGACCAAGCTCGCCTCGTCGCAGCCCTTAGGCATCAGGTCAATGTTTCCAACTCGTTGGCGAAACTGATTCGCAACCTTTAGCGACACGGCGTAAGAAACGTAGTGGCGTGCCAATGTACGAAGTTGCTCCCTAACACTTGAGGCAACGCGGAGTGGATCGTCGACCGGTATCGCCAAGTCTTCAAAGACTTTCACCCATGTAGTCTCATCGAGAAAGTAGTTCTCCAAATGATATCGGGACAAGAATTGCAGCCGCCCCGAGGATGCCGCGCTGGCTACGCCGCGCGCTGCCGAATCGCCATCGCAGAGCATGAAGAAATCGACCCCCCAAATGGTCTTGCTCAGAACCGTCTCTACGGCTCTTTGGAAACCTGCGATTGTCTCCTTTCCACCTGTTGGTACCAGCACCAAATCCGGGTAACGGGAACCGATGATGCTTCCGTATGCCTCCTTGTCCAGACTGTTTCGCTCACCCTCGATCAGTACTATTTTCTTTCCGAGAGAGATGACACCTACGGACTGGCCAAGCGCTCGCAACACACTAGCGATGTCGTCGTTTTCTTCGACTTTCAATGCTTGGTTTGCGCCGCTGGCATGCGCCGGCGAAACAAAGACCACCGTTTGTTCCAGCGCCGCAGTAATGATTTCGGGCGAATGCGTGCAAAACACGAACTGATTTCGCTCGCCAACTTCTTGCAAGGTTCTGAGCAACCGGTAGCTGAGTTCTGGATGGAGATGAAGCTCAGGTTCATCGAATACCACTACACAATCGGTAGGATTGCGGAGCAGAAAGTCGAAGACGACCGTGACAACCTCTCGTTCTCCGGAACTTAACTGACGGAAATGGAGAGTCTGCCCGTCCTGTTGGTACTGAATATTTTGAGTTTGCTCGTTGATATCCAGCATCCGCTTTCCCGGAAGTAGGCGCGCAAAGGCGTCCTTGAACCGCAGAATTGGATCTCCGAACTGGGCTAGCTCAAGTGTTTCTTCTCCTTTCCGTCGCAGTTCAAGTGCCTTATTGGCGATCTCTTCCTTTTGGCTACGAACCTTGCGAATTAGGGCATGCACAACATCTTGAAATCGACCCTTCATCGACTGGAACGAAGCATTCCAGCCGATGTCTTCATCAAACGGGTCATCAAACTGCCAGCTCCAACTGTATGGTTGTATTTGCTCAAATGCGCGTGCCGAATCGAAATTGAGAACGCCGCCTTTGAGTAATCCCCTCTTCTTCGGTCTCTGCAAGAATGCTCGAAGCACTTGGGCGTCTTCTAGCACGTTAGTGTCGAGGGAGTGACGGCCCCCCCAAGCAGCAATCTCTTCAGCGTTCGTTGCCGTCACCGTAACGGCGACACCGCCTTCAGGGCGAGGATTTTGAAAGATCAGGAGTAGGGCATTCAAGAGAGTTGTTTTCCCAACGCCGTTTGGCCCTGCGAAAACCACGACATCGGTAAGCCCGCCAATTTCAAAGCGCTTGATCGGTGCAACGTCCACGACAGAATATCGAGCGATTTTCATTTCAACTCCCTGAACAACAAAAAACCACGACCTCATATATTTCCATCATTGACGCACGTTGCGCGCATTGGAAGCCATTGACTGCCGGTCACGTCGCAGGGTGGCCGGTCCGCTGTCCGGCCCACTGCAATTGGTTGGCCTCCAAGGGCGGATCGACCGGGCGTTCGTAATGGAGCGCGTAGTCGTAGCCGGCGCGGTCGTAGGTGGTGGTGAAGACGGTCTGCAAATCGAGCGTCACGTCCGGGTCGCCGTCGGTCAGCGGGATCGGGATGGGGGGCAGCGGGTGTGCCAGTGTCCACGAGTAGACCTCGGCCTGCGGCCTCCGTTCCACTCGCGAGACAAACGCAAAGTAGTCTCCCGCCGGATGAGGCTCGACCGTCGGCAGCCGTTCGCCCCCGCGCAGCAGGTCGAGTTCCACGAGATGCGCCCGACCTCGCAATAACAAATTCCGTTTGGCGAGGTACTCGGCCCGCCCGTCGCGCGACGACTTGTTGGTCGGCGACAGCAGTTCGATCACGGTGACCGCTTCTTCGTTGTCACGCCGGCGAATGACGAGATACGGAATCTCGATCGGCTCCGTCATCGGGAGCGTCACAACACTTCGTTTCGCGTCTGTCGTGCTTCCTCCGTCATGCGGTTCCAGCCAGCCATCGCCGGATTGAGCAATTCCATTGGGGCCGACGAAAGGGATCAGAGCGCCATCCGCGCGATAGACATCCGCCTCAACATCAACGACGTAACGCGGTCGGACTTGTGATGTCAGGGTCTCCGCGCTGGCGGCCATGAATCCAGAGTGAAATCCCTTCCACTTCTGGCTCTCGATGAACGGGTCCATTCCCGGAAACGGCGACGGCATGGAAAGACTCCACATCAAGTGGCAGTGCGAACGATTGCCACTCTACCGGACATCGGCGGCTGTTCCGAGTCTGACTTGGGAATCAGAACTGCGGGTGGACGAACTGATTCCAAACGGACTTCAACAGAGCGGCATCCGTGGAGGAAAGGCGCCCCAAGTGGTGCAGCAGCAAGGACTGCTCAAGGCAGTCGAGCCGCGCGAGGCGGACGGTGGATGGGAGCCTCAGGCCGGAACTCATCCAATCTTGCAGCGGGACATCGGTTGGTGAGCGTGGTGCGGCGGACGTTACTGCGGCGACCACCACATCGTTTCCATCAACCCACAGCACGAGAACCGGTCGCTTTTTCGAGATCGTTCCGCTGGTGAAGGTGATGTCCGCCACCCACAACTCACCGGCGCTGACAGTCATCGTACAGCCCTTCGTCGTCGGGTGAGTAACTGTCGAGGAACGCGCCGTGGTCGCGAGTTGGCGGGTGAGTGTCGTTGGCGGGCTGAACGGTGATTGTCCAGTGACCTTCGCCCACGCTGTCGATCAACTCGGGTGGCAGAGCGAGCTTTTCGCCAGGTTCCAATTCGACGTTGTAGATCAGTCGTTCCAACTGACTTTTCATGGCTTCGTCCTGTGCTTGTGAAGGGAATACCGTTGCGATTCTACTCGGTGGATCGGACAAGGCGAGACCGTTGATTGAACTTAGTTCGCGTCGTCATGGGTGGGCTGTCACGCGATGAAGTAAGAAGAAGCCCCCTCACCCTAACCCTCTCCCCCGAAGACGGGGGCGAGGGGACAAGAACTACGCGATGACATCGTGCAGCACCTTGCCTGCGACATCCGTCAGGCGGAAATCTCGGCCGGCGTAGCGGTAGGTGAGGCGTTCGTGGTTCAGGCCGAGTTGGTGCAGGATGGTGGCGTGCAGGTCGTGGATGTGGACTCGGTTGTGGACGGCCTGGAAGCCGAAGTCGTCGGTTTCGCCGTAGGTCATGCCGCCGCGAATGCCTCCGCCCGCGAGCCACATCGTGAAGCCGTAGTGATTGTGGTCGCGGCCGTTGCCGTTTTCGGTCGTCGGCGTGCGTCCGAACTCGCCGCCCCAGATGACCAGCGTGTCGTCGAGCATCCCGCGCCGCTTGAGGTCTCGCAGGAGCGCGGCCATCGGCTGGTCGATATCTTTGGCGAGCTTCTTCACCGCGTTGTTGTGGTCGTTGTGAGTGTCCCACGGCTGGCCGTCGCCGTAGTAGACCTGCGTGAAGCGCACGCCTCGTTCGGCCAGACGCCTCGCCAGCAGGCAGCCGTTCGCGAAGTGACTCGATCCGTACTCCTCGCGGATGTGTTTGGGTTCGTGGTTCAGGTCGAAGGCTTCGGTTGCGGCGAACTGCATGCGGAATGCCGTCTCCATCGCCGTGATGCGCGATTCGAGCTGCTTGTCCTCGCTCCGCTCCTTCAGATGCTGTCCGTTGAGCGCCCGCATCAGTTCGAGTTGCCGCTGTTGCTCATCGACCGGCACGCTGGCGTTTCGCAGGTATGGAATGAGCTTCTGCGGGTCTAGGTTCGAGTGGTTGATGTAGGTCCCCTGATGCTCCCCCGGCAGGAAGGCGCTGGTCCAGAGGATCGAGAACCGGACGGGACGGCCCGGACAGAGAACGACATATCCCGGCAGGCTCTCGTTCTCGGTGCCGAGGCCATACGAAAACCATGACCCCATGCTGGGTCGAGTCGGCACGATCGTGCCGTTGTTCATCATCAGCAGAGCCGGTCCGTGATTGGGGTTGTCGGTGTAGACGGATCTCAACACGCAGACGTCGTCGATGCACTCGGCAAAGTGAGGCAGCAGTTCGCTCACGGGTACACCGCTCTCGCCGTGTGGCGCGAACTGAAACGGAGACGGCAACAGCCCCGCGGTCTTTCGCTCGGTCCGAAACGAATCGAGTTCCGCTGGCCGCTGCCCCTCAAACTTCACGACGCCCGGCTTCGGGTCGAAGAAGTCGGGTCCAAACGGCCCCCCGTTCATGAAGAGTTGAATGACCCGTGTGGCCTTGGGGGCGAAGTGCGATGCCAGGGTCTTGGCCGACGCCTCGCGTGACATCGCCGACGCGAGGCCGATCGCGCCGAAGCCGCCCGCCAGCGAGCTGACCATGTGGCGTCGAGTCATCAGTTGCGGATCGAATGCCATTCGCGAACTCACTTTGTTGGACGGAGGACTCGCCGAGACAGGCGGACTGACGGTGTCACGGAACGAAATCGCCCGCGGATTCGACGATCGACCCGGCCACCTCGAATGCTCCCTGCGCAACTCCGGCCGCTCCCTGAGCGATGCCAACGGCAACTTCCGTGGCCGTCCCCGCAATTTCGATCACCGAGCCGGTCGCGCTGGCGACGGTGGACGCCGCATCACACGCGATGGTTCCACAGGTCGCGGCCGTCTCGACAACGGCCCCCGCAGCAGCAGGAACGGTTTCTGTCGCAAACGAAACCGCTCCGGAAGCGGTCTCGCGAGTGACGGTCATCGCCGTGTTGACCGCTGCCGGTGCATGTGCCCTCACGGCATGAAGCACGTTCAGCGCGAGATCGGCGGCATCCAGCGCAAGCTCGACGCCCGCCGTCTTGAAATCCTTCATGCGCTGCGACGGTGTCCGTTGGGCTGACGAGAGGTTTGGCGGGGCGGTGGTCTCGGGAGCGGCGTTCTGGTCGGTGGGAGCGGTCATGGGTCATGCTCTCTCAACAAGGGTGACTCGCGAAAAAGTGAAACGTCCGTACCACGGTTCAGTCTACAAACAGGAACTCGTTCAGTCCGAGCAGAGATTTCACGTAGGACCGCCAGCGTTCGGGAGTGGCCGCAGCGAGAAAGCGGGTGCCGATTCGCCGCTCATCGTCGCTCGGAGGACGTTGAAACAGGAGGTGGTAGACAATCGTGATCCGGTCGTCGATCGGGCCATCGGAAAGGCCGGTGGTGATCGCGGTGGCTTGAGCCTCCACAAACGCACTGTTCAACACGAACAGTTGCTGCAGTGGCGTGGTGGTCAAATCGCGTGCGGGACTGTGCGAAGTGGGCGGCGGGAAGTCGAACGTGCGCAGCATGTCGTGCTGTTCCTCGCGGCCGATCTTGCCGTAGAGCGTGCGGCGGCGGTTCGTCGGCAGATCGAGGTTGATCGCCACGCCACCCAGCGAATCGTCGAGGTTCCCCGCCACAGCCAGCATCGCATCGCGCCACGGTTCGATGTCGAGCCGGCGGCGGTTCATGCGCCACAGGAGATGGTTGTCGGGATCGAGGGCGAGCGCGGAACTCGGAGCGGGGAGTGCGGAACGGGTCACGCTACTCGATTGTCGATAGGTCGCAGACGTGACGAGTTGACGATGCAGCCGCTTGAGCGACCAAGCTCCGGTCCCCTCGCCCCTCGCCTTGGAGGGGAGAGGGTTAGGGTGAGGGGTTCTTTCTTCGTCGGTTTCACTTGGCGAAGTCGTCTCGCCGTTCGGCCCCCTCACCCTAACCCTCTCCCCCGAAGACGGGGGCGAGGGGACAAGGCCAGATACCAGCTCACCGCCCAGCCAATCGAGCAACTCCGGATGGCTCGGCCGTTCACCCTGAAGGCCGAAGTCGCTCGGCGTTCTCACCAAACCCTTGCCGAAGTGGTGCGACCAGATTCGGTTCACGATGACTCGCGCGGTGAGTGCCCGCGCTTCGTGAAAGAGGGCTTCGGCGAACTCGCGCCGGCCGCTCCCCTGTTGAAATGGTTGCGAGGTCGCCGACGAAAAGAGTTCGAGGAACCGGCGCGGCACGATGTCGCCGGGGTTGCCCGGGTTGCCGCGACGGAAGACGGGGAGATCGCGCGGCTGACGTTTGCGGATGTCGAGCCTGGTCGCATCCGGTCCGTCGGGCATCACGAACACGCTGGCCTCTTCAATCGTGGGGGCCATCGGCGAGTCGATGTGCGGCGTCGCGGCGCGGATGTCGGCGATCTGCTGCTCGATTTTTTTGGCTTCCTCCGATTCCTTGTCCTTGACCTTTTTGAGGCTCTCCTTGAGCGAGTCAACTTTGTGGCGGGCTTCGCGCACCTGCTCGGCCAGCGGCGACGGCAGGAGCGGGCGGTCGGAGAGGTCGGTGCTGGCGAAGACTCCTGCCAGCGCGTAGTAGTCGCGCGTCGTGATGGCGTCGAACTTGTGATCGTGGCAGCGGGCACAGGCGACCGTCAGACCGAGAAACGTGCGCGAGACCGCATCGAGCCGCTCGTCCCACTCGTCAGCCACGATGACTTCGATGACCGACGGCGCGAGCTTGAGCTCCTTCCAATACTGAGGGCTCAACCCCACAAACCCGAGCGCGGCGTAGTCCTCGGGCGAGGTCTCCGGCATCACATCGGCGGCGAGTTGCAGCTTGACGAAATCGTCATACGACCGGTCCTCATTGATGGCTCGCACGACCCAGTCGCGGTAGAGCCACGCCTGCTCGGTGGTCTTCTGCCAGTCGGGCGTGTCATCCACGTAGCGCGCCAGATCGAGCCAGTATCTCGCCCACCGCTCGCCGAAGTGAGGCGACGCGAGCAGCCGATCGACGAGCCGTTCATACGCATCTGGCCGTTCGTCGGCGAGGAATTCGGACACCTCATCGGGACTCGGCGGGAGGCCGATCAGATCGAAGGCCAACCGCCGAATGAGCGTTCGCTTGTCGGCCGTCGCCGACGGCGCGAGACCGTTCTCATGGAGCTTGGCCACGATGAATGAGTCGAGGGGATTGGCAAGCGCGGAACTCGGAGCGCGGAACGCGGAGCCAGAAGAGGCAACATCGACGCCGGTCTTGTCTTCGCTCCGCGCTCCGAGTTCCGCGCTCCGCACTTCGGGGATCGGACCGTGCGCCAACGGCCTCACCGACCAGAACTGCCTCGCGGCGGCCCAGTCGATCTGCTTCCCCATCTTCTGCGCTGCGACGCCGTACTCGGGAACGAAGGCTCCGTCGGCAATCCACTGATTGAGCAGTTCAATCTCCCTGTCGGGCAGCTTTCCCTCGGGCGGCATCTGCAACTTGGGATCCCCGTACTTCACCGCCTTAAGCAGCAGACTTTCGTCGGGCTTGCCCGCCACAATGACCGGCCCGCGGTCGCCTCCCTTCAGCAGGGCGGCTCGCGAATCGACGGCCAACTGCCCGCTGTCGCCCGCCTTGTCGTGAGCGTGACATTCATAACAGTGCTTCGCCAACAGCGGCCGGATCTTCTTCTCGAAGAACTCGGCGGCAGCCCGTTCATCGACAGGTGGATCCGCTGCGAGGCAGGCTTTAGCAAAGAACTCGCCTGTGAAGAGCAGTAACTGCACGGCGAGGAACCAAACCGTGAAGCGCACTAATCGACGCTCCACGCTGCCCTGCCTTGCGAGCCGATGAAATCGAACGGAGTCCATCGGCATCAGTCCTCGTCACGCAGTTGCGGCCACGGAACCGCGGCGGCGGGGTCGTTTCTGCGTCGTCGCAGCTCATCAACGAAATCGGGATCATCAACGCTGGGCAGTTGGTCTTCGTCCCCCATTGTTTCCAGAAGCTGGCTGACGATTGCCAGACGATCCGACTCAGGGAGTTGAATGGCGGCCGAGACGATCTCCTCGGCGGTCGCGGGCATGACTCGGCTCCTTCAAAACGTGCGGGGCCTTCACCTGTTCAAGCTCGGCCGCATTCTACAACCGCGCGAAGCTTTGAGGAGTCCAGCCCGCGTTCTGTCAGCGACATTGAGTCGGCTCTGTTGGCCACCAAGTCAACGCGTGCCGTGACAAGGACGATTATGGCAGAGGCAACAGAACTAGCCACGCTGCTTGAGAATAGGAGCGGTCAGTGTCGATAGTGCCACTCGTTGCCGACCGTGTTCGTCGAAGTTGGCCGGGTCGAGCCAGCTCGAGAAGGCGTTCTGGAGAGCTGGCCATTCTTGATCGATGGCGGCGTACCAAGCCGTGTCACGGCTTCTTCCCTTGTAGACGGCGGCCTGGCGGAAGACTCCTTCAAACGACAGGCCGAGTCGCTGTGCGGCGCGGCGGGACGGCTCGTTCAGCGCGTTGCACTTCCACTCGTACCGGCGGTAGCCGAGTCCGAACGCGCGGTCCATCATCAGAAACATGGCCTCGGTGGCGGCGGGCTTTTGTTGGAGCAGCGGCGAGAAATTCAGATGCCCGACCTCAATCGAACCGTGTCGCGGATCGATCCGCAGATAGCTGGCCACTCCCACCGCCTTGCCGTGCGCCTTGTCGATGATGGCGAAGAACAAGGGATCACTCTTGGAAGCCGACTCGCTCAGCCAGACGAAATAGTCTTCCAACCTGGCAAACGGCCCGTAGGGAAGATACGTCCAGTTTCGACCGTCCACGTCAAGGCTGTTCGCCTCATAGAGTTCGCAAGCGTGACGATCCGGGTCGAGAGGCTCCAACCGACAAAACGCACCTTCCATCGTGTCACGAGACGGAAGTGCCGGTGGCTTCCAATCGGGAACCAACGCGCCCACCGGCTGCCCCAATGGATTCGTTTCGTGCTGCATTCTCAGTTCCAGTCTTACACAACTTGCCGGCAGATCGCTCCTCGACAGCAATCTTTTCACCGAGTGACCCTGGTTGCCACCATGCATCTTATTGGATGCAAATATCTCAGAGTTAGGACTCGCAGCCCAAGTATTCATGAAACAAATGGCGGATATTGCAATCAGCGATTGAGTTACGAAGCATTTCCCAACGTGCGTCGAGCGGTACTCCGGGGGCTTCTGTCCAGCCTGGTACGCCAAAAACCTCTTCTTCCGCATCCGCGATCGTGCGCCCCATGCGTTCAAAGTTCTCGGCAGTAAAATACCGTCGAGGATCGATGTGATTACCAAAGCGTCTGTAGCAATCGAGCACGATTGAAATGAGTATTGTCAGATATTCACGAGATGCAGTTACCACATCCGCCGTCGGCGTGTTTGGGTCTTGGGGCAGTTGCGTGAAATAGAATCGCTGAACCGGTGTGCCGTCAGTTTGGCGGGTCCGTTCGCCAGACGTGACGAGGTTGATCCCCTCGTGTTGATCGATTGTCCTTGCGTCGTGGAAGAAATGGGCTGTGGAATTCGCCTTGAGGCTTGCTTGGTGTTCTGCGTACCAATCAGTGAAACCGTCCAAGCCCTTCATTACGGCTTGCAGTGCGAACGTGATACTGCGAGCGGAGGACACGAATGCGCTGAAATAGCATCTTGCTGTGAAGAAGTTAGCTTCAGACGCAGCAAGTTGTTTCAGAAAGAAATTCGCTTCCGCGACCTTAGCGTCAACTAGTCCAAAGTGCCGATCCATCTATGACTCCACGTTGTGCATCTAACAGTTGAATGAGCCGCACGCCTTGAGTACGCGCGGGGGCCACTGGCGAGGGACTTCACTCGCCAGTGATCTTTGAAAACACTGGCAGCGCAAAGCATCCACCGGTAGCACCTCGGATGCAATCCAACCGTTCCTCGCGAGTCTCGACAGTGTCACCAAGCCGAGGGTTCGCAAAATCTGAAGGTTGACCAACTGCTTGCCGTTCGGAGGATGTGTGGTCAAGTGAATACGCCGATGTATACTTGGCGACGTTCCTTTTGGTCGTCATGACGGAATTCCTTCGCGGAGCGAAAGCGATGTCTGCTACCGTTCGCATCACCCCGGAAAGTCACCGCAAACTCAAGACTCTCGCCGAAGACTTGGGGACTTCAATGCCTGCCGTTCTGGAACAGGCGATTGAAGCGCTCCGCCGACAGCGATTTTTGGAACAGGCATCACAGGCTTATGGCGAACTGCGGCGAGACAAGAAGGCATGGGCCGCCGAACAGGCCGAACGCAAGGCGTGGGACAAGACGCTCAAGGACGGACTCGACAAGGAATGACGATGCCCAGTCCCTTGCGCGGCGAAGTGTGGTTGGTGGACCTCGACCCGACACGGGGACGGGAACAGGCTGGCAAACGTCCGGCGTTGGTCGTCTCGACGAACGGGTTCAACAAGAGTCCCGCCGATCTGGTCGTGGTCGTACCGATCACCAGCAAGGACAAGAGCATCCCGTGGCACGTCCCGCTGCAACCTCCCGAGGGAGGCACAAAGACCAAGAGCTTCCTCATGTGCGAGGCCGTTCGGTCCGTCTCGCAAGACCGACTCGTGCAACGCTGGGGCACAGTCTCCGCCGCGACGCTGGATGACGTTGAAGACCGTCTGCGCATCCTGTTCGAATTGTGACGCGAGGTTCGAGGACTTCATGCGGCAATCGACTCGGGGGAGCCTCCCTGGCGGTGGCGGGTGGTCAGGAGATGGATCGCGGCGGTCAGGCCGTGCAGGGCGTCGTCGATTTGGGCTGTCTCGTGCAGCACGCGCAGGTTGTCGGTCAGGCTCTGCTGCAAGTGGACGAGGTTGCCTTCGCCGTGGGAGATGCTTTGCAGCGTCCGGCCGATCTCCTTGAAGTCGTCTCGCAACAGACTCACGCTTTGCAGGGTCTTCTCGATGTTGGCCAGGTGTTGATTCTGCCGGGTTTCGATCTGGGTGAGCAGGTTGACCAGGCGAGTGTCGCTCTTGGTGTCGAGCGTTTCATGTCGCTGTTGCAGGACATCGAGCGCCTTGGTCCAGGCGGCTCCCTCCTGTTGCTGGCGGTCGTCGAAGCGCCGGAAGAGTGACTCCATGCTCTGCGTCCAGACGGCGACCTGACGGTCCAGGGTCGAGCCCATGATGCGCAGCGCGTCGTCGTTGGCCGATTGGACCATGCTTAAGAACGGAGTGAGGCTGGGATGCTTCACCTCGAAGCGGTTCAACAGTTCGCGCTCCACGAAGCGATCGATGAAATTGTCGACGCCCCGTTCGATCCGTTCGCAGAGGAACAGCGCGAACATCATGGTCATGGCCGTGCCGAGTGCGACCGTCGTCGTGTTGAACGCCTCACCCATTTCGGAAACGACGATGGGGAGCCGGTCGGCCATCTCATCAAACGAAATGCCGCTGAGTGCGGTCCCGAAGTGGACGACCGTCCCGAGGAATCCGAGGACCGGTGTGATGCCAATGATGAATCGGACGAGCGAATAGCGCGCGTGCGTGACGTCCTCACCCCGACCCGCCAGGTAGAGCAGATGCTCGCGGTAGTCCTCGGCCGATCCGTTCTCGACCACGTAGCCGAGGGCCTGTGCGACGCGCTGCCCGATTTTCGATTCAACCAGCCAGCGCGGCCGGGCTTGAATCGCCGCCAACAACTCCTGCGCACGAGTCACCGGTTCGCGGCCGTTGCGCGGCGGCAACCACGTCTCGTGCAGAGCCATGCTCTCGCGCGGAAACGAAAAGGTCTTCAGGACGATGTCGGCGATCCCCCAGAAGAACAGCGCCACGATGACGTAGTCCACGGGATGCTCGGTGGCATAGCGCGCCAACAGCGTGTCGTGAAACGACGGCTGAAGCACGATGCCGTAGAAGATCGTGGTGGCGGCGGCCCCGAGGACGAACGACAGGTCCAGTTTTCGCAGTAGGGTCTGCTTGAGATTCGTGTGCATTGTTGACTCGATTCGTTGTTGGACAGTTTTCAGGAGTCGAGAGAGGAGAGACGAGAGTCAAGAGCCAGAAAAATGACGCGGGTGGAGAGACGAGAGTCAGGAGCCGGAAAGCATGCAGCTTCAGCCTCCCGACTCACATCTCTCCACTTTCGACGGCTTCTCTGGCTCTTGACTCTCCTCTCTCGACTCTTGCCGTTTTGAATTAGCCACGTTCCAAATGTGTCTTGAGTCCGCTGAGCATTCTCGCGACTTCGTCAGCCTGTTGATAAATGGTGTCAAACGATTCTTTAAGGATGAATTTACGACGTTGAGCAATGGACAACTGTGAAACAACCTCCATCAGTGAGCCATAAGCGATCTCAACAAATCTTCCGAAGTCTCGATCCGATGCTCTTCCCGATCCTTCGGCGATGTTGGATGACACTGACACTGCAGCGCGGCGCATCTGGTTCGTGAGTCCATATCGCTCTTCCGCCGGAAAACTACTCGTGGCATCGTAAACACCATCAGCAAAGTCAACGGCACGATGCCATACGTCTAATTTCTCGAACCGAAACCCACTCATGGCGGGTGCCTTTCTTCTTGTAGGTGTCGAGAGCCGAGAGTGGAGAGCCAAGAGCCAGAAAAAACGGGCACCCGAACTCGCCTCTTCACTCCTCGACTCGCTCCGGACTCCTCACTCTCAGTCTCTACATCTGGCTCTTGACTCTCATCTCTCCGCTCTCGACTTCATTTCTGGCTCTTGTCTCTAGGCTCTCCGCTCTCGACTTTCATCATCATTGGCTGGCCGATTTCGAACCGCTGGGCGAGCCGGCGATGGGGATGCCTTTCGGGAGGGGACGCGCGGCGACGGCGAAGCCCTGTTCGTGAGCGAAGGCTTGCAGTCGGCGATAGATTGGGAAACTGTCGGGATAGACCCAGAAGGTCAACGTGGTGTCAGCATCGGCGTTGAGGAGCGACTCGTAGAACAGAGAGCCTTGCGAGAGCGCGACCTGTTCGGTCTCACCCTTCAAGTCGGGTTCGGGAACGATCTCCCACGAGGCGACGCTGACGCGATAGCCGCCGTGACCGGCTCGCAGTTCGTCGAGGCCGTTGAGCATGTCGATGCGGACGAGATAGCTCATGTTGAACCCGGCAAAGGGTCCGACCTGACCCTGATGCGAGCGAGTGCGAGTCAGCCAGTCCCGGCGGCGTTCGATCTGATCCTTCAGCTTCACGATCAGGACTTCGATCGGAACTTCGGCCACGCGGTTCTTGTCGAGCCGGTAATGCTTTTCTTTCCCGGAGACGACCCGACTGACGGGCGTGATGTGGTGCTTCAACGCTTCGACCGGCGGAGTCTTTTCCTCCAGAGCTTTCAACTGTGCAAGGAGCCTCGCCAGCGTTTGTTTCGCCAGCCGGAGGTCTTCCTTCTGCTGGGACGATTGCTGCCGCGAGGCGTTCAGTTCGCCCTGTCGCCGGGCGAGCAGCTCGCGCGCGGTTTGAATCCGTTCGGTCAGTTCCGTCTGCTGACGATGCTGCGCCGTCAAGGTCTCGGCAAGGGTCGCGTGATCTCGGCGCAGTGCGGCCAGTTCGGTACCAAGTTGTCGCGCCCGTTCGACCATCTCGGGCGGAGGAGTCAGTTCGGGGAGAACCAACGGTTCGAGATCCGGCTCGGGTTCGACGAGCGTCGGTGATGAATCGGATTCGGTCGCGGCCAGTTCCGACGTGGTGTCTGGCTCTGGCGACGCGGCCTCCCCAGCGGTGGACGACATCTCCGTCGGTGTGCCAGGCGAGGGAGCGGTGACAATGGGTGGCGGACTCGAACGAGCCGCCGGACGGGTGCGGACGCCCGCAATCACGATCAGGACAATCAGAATGCCGACGACATTGCAGATCACGTCGAGGAACGAGTTCGAGCTGAATTCACCCTCATCGTCGTGGCGACGGCTCATGGCGTGACTCCTCGAATGACGCGTGCGGGCTTCGAGGCGGACGTCGCGGGAGTGCGTTCGGGTGCCACTGGCGGCGGCTTTGGGCCGCCAGTGTGATCGAGGAGCACTGGCGAGCGAAGTCCCTCGCCAGTGGCACCCGAGCGCGACGGCTTCGCAGTGCCATCGATCGCATACTCCTTCGACGTGGTGAGGCCCGCGCGTTCCGCGAGCGATCTCGCTTGTTCGTAGTTCGGGTTCCCGTCTTGGGCGACGACAAATCGAAGACTCGGCTTCCAGAAGAAGCCCTGCGGCGGCTGACCCCAGTCGCGCGCCTGCAAGTCGAGCACCGTGACGAGCCGCTCGAAGGTTTCCTGCTTCGACTCGCCCTCACCCATCCGGATCGCATGCTTGCCGGCAATCACCAGCCGACCGCGTTCGACTTCGATACAGACTTCCCGTTCGAGTCCGATCGCCGCATCGGCTGCCGAAAGTCCCCAACGTTTGCGGGTGAACTGTTCGGGTTCGAGCGGCTTGTTGCTCGCCGACTTGTTCTTCGTTCGCCGATCCTCGACCGCGATGGGAGTGGGACCGGTCGAGCCCAGACCGATGTCTAACTGCGGTTCGCGGCCAGCTTGTCCGCCAGCAGGACCGGGCGCGGAGCCGGAGTCGTCCGCGCCCTCGAGCCGTTCGATGCCCGAGGCGGCTGTTGGCGCGGAGCCGGCCTCTTCGCGACCGGCTTGTGTTGGGGAGCCTTCCGGTCCACGCCCCACGATCGCGTTCCGTCGTCCCACGAGTTGACCGGCCTGGTCAGACTGCCGACCACTCCGACCAGCACTTGAACCATCTGCATCATGCTCATCGTCTTCACCTTTCTGTTTGCGATTCGAGGAGGGGGAACCACTCGATCCCCCTGAGACGGATGGCTCATTGCCAGCGACGTCTCGGCGCGGGGTGCGTCCCGCGAAGTTTTCGATCCGCTCCCAACTGCGGCTCCCCACTTCGTCCTCGCTGCCCGTGACGTCGGTCACGTCGAAGCGATTGGACGAACTCCCCTTGCCGGTTCCCGAGCCGCTGCCGGCGCGGAAGGCATCACCCTTCGCACCACCTCCGCGCGCGAAGCCGCCGCCCGAGCCGCTGCGGGCAAACTTCTGGATCTGGTCGCGTTCGGCCAGCAATCGCTTCACCGCCGCCTCGCACGCCGCCTTCGCGCCGGGATCGAGTTCCGGTTGTTGAAGCTGCGTGTCCTCTTCAATCAGTTCGTAGCCGTGCGGTTGTTTGAGTGTTGTCAGCATTTTCATCGCGACGTAGTACGCGACGGTGCCGCTGGGACGGACGAGCATCAGCACGTATGGCTCGGGTTCGCGAGCGGGCTGCGGTTGCTTGAGGTTCCACGCGGTCCAATAGCTGACCAGCGCGTTCGATCCCGCCAGCAGCGGATTGATGCGCGGCGTGAAACCTTCGAGATCGTCCGGTCGGATGACGACGTTTTCGGGGATGAACCGCAGACCCTCGGCCGTGCATTCGATCAGGATCGGCCGCCGGGACGTTCCCGACTGCGGATCGAACGGCACCACCATGAACTTGCTCTCGCCACCCGCAGCGGCGGCCTGTGCCGTCTTGAGCCGCTTTTGCAGGGCCGCGATCTGTTGCTCGATCAGCCTGCGCTCCTTCTGCGTTGCGTCGCCCGGGGACGTCGCAGTCAACTCACTGGTGAGTCCGCCGAGTTTCGTTTCGAGATCCTGTACCTCGTTCTGAAGCGCGGTCACCTGCCGTGAGGCGGCTTCCTTGAGTAGTCGTCGCTGGGCGAGCGTCTTCGCGTGTTGATCGCGTTCGTCGCTGAGTTCATTCGTCTTCTGACGCCATTCTTCGAGCAACTCGTTCAGTTCGCGTTCGCGCTGGGCGAGTAAGGCTGCCCGTTCGACACGAGCCGTCTCACGCGGATCGACCGCCGGTTCGGAGGGTTCCGGTTCGGACGGCTCGGGCTCGACCTCGGGCTGCGCCAAAATGACGATCTGTTCGGACGGGGAAGGAGTGGAAGACAGCGGAGACTCGACCGACATCAGTGGCGGCGGGGGATTCTTGAATTCGGCGAGCACCTGTGCCAGGGATTCCTTCCGAAGCTGACGGGTGGTCACCACCATCAACATCAGAATCAACGCCCCCATCGTGCAAATCAGGATGTCCAGAAAGGCAAACAGGTTGATGGGTTGCGAGGTTTGAGATCGGCGACTCATCGGTGGGCATCGCTTCCTGACGTGGCACGGACATTCTCGCCCGCCCCCACCTCTTATTTACGGTGAGAGCCAAGCCAACGAGATCCGAACGCCGTTCACAACCTCAATCTGACGCGACCATTAAGCCCCGTCTGACTTGAAAACACCGCCTTCAAGCCACGAAACGATCCCCCAATGCAGAGCCTGCACGACCGCTTCGTTCGGTAGAATCGTCAAAGTTTGCCACCCAAGTTGAGGCCAATTCCCCGTCCCCTGCCGCAGAACGACTTTGGCCGCCATTTCTGCCGGAAGTCTGGTTTGCGAACCCCCGTGTCGGTGAACTACTCTGTAGCCGTCTGAGACACGCAGCAGCCGACCCGTTCGCCCGTCGAGCGCCGTGCTGCGAACTCGCGACATCGGAGGAATGGACCCTTGAAACTTCGCCCGCAGGATGCCGCCATTGCTCAGGAGTTGCTCGGCTATCTGAATTTTTCGGGGGGGAGGCCCGATCCGAAGTTCGAGAAGAATCTCGACGAGCTCTGGCAGGCCGTTCCCTTCGCGTCGGTCGCCGGGGTTCTGCGGCAGGTCATGACCGATCTGCATGCCACGTCGCCCGCGTTTGCCGACTGCTCCCAAGCCGAGCAGGTCATCGCATTGACCTTCGACCACACGCTCCCCGCGTACCGCGAGCATCACCGCGATTTGCTCTTCCATCTGAAGCCGGACGAGTGGCAGCAGTCGTATTTCGTCGCCAAGGCTTTTGAAGCGGTGCTCGAACAGGGCGGCCCGTGGGACGAAACGGATCGCATTGTCGCCGGAGCCCTCGATCGTCTGAACGACTTCCTCGGATATCGACCGATCGCCGTGCTGGAGAACGGTCGCAAGGCGGAGCCGTACCCGCACGAACGGTTTCGACCGCTGCCGATCTTCCTTCGGGGAGCGGGCGTGGCGCACGGGAAGTATCACGACTTGATCGAGCGCGTCCTGGAACTGTTTCGCGAGATGCCGCGCGATCTGCTGGCCGACTCGTATTTCGACCTGGAACAGCTCGACGAACTGGCGGTCGACCTGCGGTCTCACGATCACGTTCATCCGGCGAACAAGCGAACCAACTATCTGTTCGGGGAATGGGATCCGCATCAGATCGACTTGAAGGGCCGCTATCGCCGGTTCGTCGTGCGGAAGGTGATTCTCGACGCGCTGCTCGACTGGGCGGCCAAACAGAAGCGGGTCGACCCCGATGAGACGCTGTTCGACATCTCGGCCGTCCTGTGCGGCACGATCCTGATGGCGTCGGCGATCAGCGGCTACGGCCCCGAGTGCCACGATTCGAGTGTCACGCTGACGTCGCTGCTGCCGCGGGTCGCCCGTCAACGCGACGAGTTCTATTCGAGGCTGTTGCAATCGGTGACGGGAGCGCGCGCGAAGCGGCTCGCCCGGCATGCCAAACAGACCCGACAGCCGTTCGGACACGTGCGGCAGGCGCTGAACATGTTTCTCGCGCAGTACGGTGCCCAGCAGGTGCAACGCCGTCAGCTCGCGTACCTGTTCGCGCGGATGGGCTATGCCGAGGCCAGCCTGCGTCAGGCGGCCGTCATCCCCTGCGCGTCGGCCCGGTTCGAGTGCGAGGTGCTCTGCCGCGTTCACTCCGCGCGGCGGATCGTCGAACAGAAGCAGGTGTCCGAAGCCTTCCGGCTGCTGACCGAGGCGGAAGAGTATCTGCATCGCGGCATCGACTGCGGCGCGCTGGTCGATCCGTGGAACGTGCTCGGTTTTCAGGGCCTCTTCCCGCTGTTCATCTCGCGCGAGGACAGCGTTCCCGACCAGCGGGTCGAGATGTTGTTTCACATCATGGAAGCGCTGCTCGACGCCTACTCGCGCGTGCTCGAAGAGGCGGCGTCGCGAGGGGAGAAGGGACTCGAACTGGCGATCTCGCAGCACTACGAACGACTCGCCGAATTCTGGGACCGCTTCGGCACGCTGACGGTTCACGACCTGCCGCGCGTGGCAGCGCGCGAGCAACTCGATTCGGCCGAGCACGTCGCGCGGGCTCTCGCCGACTGGCGGGCGGCGGGCGAAGCGGCGGGCGACATCCTCTTCTGGCGGGGACACGTCGAACAGTTTCAATCGGCGAAGGCCTACGCGCAGGTCGTCTCCGCCCTGCTCGAACGTCACGACCGCGTGGCCGCGCTCGGCCTGTTGATGCAGTGGCTCAGCGAACAGGAATCGGTCGGTCTCGAAGCGGGGCACATGTCGTTCGAGGATCTGCTGCTGTGGTGGATGGGCCAGGCGGTCGAAGAGGGCGCGACCTCGAAGGACGACCCGTGGCCGCTGGTCCGCCGGATGTTCGATTACCTCGAAGCGAATGCCGGTGAGTTGTGGTCGGCCCCCGCCTACCGCGACGGAACGCCGGGCGAGGGGTCCGCCAAATCGTCCGACTGGCCCGACGAAGACCACGACCTGCTCGAAGAGAACGAGGACGAAGAGGACGAACTGTTTGGAGCGGCCTACGACAACATGGTCTTCAAGGATAGTGCCGACGATGGTCAGGAGGGCCCGACCATGGACGACGGCCCGCGCGTCGAAGGGGACTCCGAATTCGAGATCGTCGAGAAACGCCTGGAGCCGCGGCTGAAATTCCTGCGGCTGCTGGCCCAGTTGTGGCAGATGGGAGCCACGCTCGCCGTCGAGCGCGAAGTGGTGTCGCCCCGCGATGATTCGAAGGAGACGAAGGCGGCCCGCACCGCGCAGGCCGAATCGCTGCGACACTGGCTCGAACACTCGGTCCGCCTTCAGACCGACCTCTCGCGCCTGATTGACGACCTTTGGAAGGGTGACATCGGCGAATCGAGCGGCGAACACGACGCCAACATCGAATACGACTCGCAACTGCAAACCAAGCTCTATCTCATCCAGAACGCGCTCTCGACGTGGCTCAGTTGCCGTTCGGCGCAGTGGTGCCTCGCGTGCGCCCTCTCACCCGAAGACCAGACGGTGCGCAGTTCCGCCGAGGAAGTGCGGATCATCGACATCTATCGCGGCATCATGCAGCGGAACGAGGCCGAAGTCCGGCGAGTCCTGCCGGGCCTGCTGAGATCTCTCCAAAGCAAGCCGCTCCTCTACGTGCCGCTCGAACACGGGGGCGAGCCGAAGCAAATCCTGACCGCGCGCTCGATGCAGATGCTGGTGAGATTCCTGCTCGCCCACCTGCCGCAACTCGGACTGCTGCGCGAGACGTGGCACCTGCTGCGCACCGCCCGTCAGATGGAGCGGGCCTCGCGCCCGCGCGGCATGGCCGTCACCGAGTTCGATCGGCTGTTCCGCATCGCGCTCCGCAACACGCTCGAATGTGTCGTCCGCGCGTCCGAGGATTGGAAGGGGGGCCGCTTCAGCGACGAAGACCTGATCGAGATCGTCGGTGAGATCGTCGAGCTGTACCTCGACCAGTGGCTCGAACACAGCGGCACGATGCGACTGTCCTCGGTCGAGGCCCTGAAGGTCGAGCCGGTCTGGGACGACACCGCCAAGTTCGTGAAGACGTACGGCTCCGACATCCTCAACGCCCGCATTCTGACGCTCGGCAACGTGCGGGCCATCCTGCACAGCGGCGTCTCCAAATTCCTGGAGTATCTCGAACAGAACGAAGACCCGCTGCGGCCGGTCAGGCTGCTCGACGACCTCCGCAGCGGCAAGATCGATCGCGAAGAGGCCGCCGAACAACTCCACCTGATCTATCAGGTCGTCGTCGAGAAGTTCGACCGCTTCCTCGGATACAACACGACCACCACGCAGTCCGATTACGGCGAGCAGTTCTATAGCCTGCTCGACTTCCTGCGGCTCGAGACAGCCTACGACCGCGACGCCTGGAACCTGCTGCCGGTCGCCGTCGCGCACGAGGTTCTCGCGCGACAGGGCAAGCCCGAGGCGGCCACCATCTGGGAAGACGTCTTCGCCGTGAAGACCGAAGAAATGGCCGACAGCCACCTCGAAGACTTGGAGTCGCTCCAGAAAAAGTACGGCATGAAGTTGCTCTCCATCTCGAACCATCTTCAGGAAAGATTCGTCAAACCGCTGGCGGTCAATCACATGCTGGCCCGCATCCGCCCCGCGTGCGAAGACGCGGACCGGGGCCGCCCCAACTCGCCCTCCTTCCTCGCGCTGCAAACGGGAGTCGAGGAATACCTCAAGACGACCTCCGGCTCGGGCCTCGACGTCCCGTCGTGGCTGAAGACGCTGGAAGACGAACTCAACCGAGTCCACGAATCGGGCGACCAACCGACCCCCGACGCCGAACCACAACTGAGACTCCCCACGCCAACGATCACGCTGAAAGACATCCGCCAGCAACTCAAGCAGTGGAAAGAACCCCCCGGCAACCGCAAGGGCAAGGCGTAACCGGAGCAATCGTCGTTTCACGTTGGTGTCCGCCCGGGAACTCAGCCACACCCTCGACTGCTGAACCGCCGACACCGCCGGATTCCCCGACGAGTAGAATGTCGAGGCATTTGATGGCCCCCGACCCCTCCAATGGGGCGGAAAACAGACATTGCACTTGTCGCAAACCGACGACGTGAGCAAACTCCCCTCCGTCTGTTGATTCCACCGATCGACCGAGACGAGGAGACCGAGCATGCCATCGAATCCCCAACGATCAGAATTCGCGGCTCGTGCGGAGCGAGTTTACGAAGAGCGCTGGAAGTCGATTCTGGAAACAGAACATCTCGGCGAAGTGATCGCGCTGGAGCCGGACTCCGGAGACTATGTGCTGGGCAAAACTCTCCGCGAAGTGGATGCCGCACGCCGGCAAAAGTTTGGGATGCAGCCGGTCCACATCTTCCGCGTCGGTGGCGGCGCGGCCGTGAGAATCGGAGGAGCGTTCCGTCATGCTCGGGTTTCTGGATGAGTTGAACCAGGCGTTCCTGACCCTCGAACTGGGCCACATCCCGCTCGACTTTCAAATCGACACCGGCTTCAACGGCACGTTGGTTGTGGGTGAGGAGTTGTTCGATCCCGCCTGCGGAATCCCCACCGGTACGATGAAGGCCGAGTTGGCCGACGAACACGTCGCGACCTACGACACCTACGATGTCGTCCTGCCGTGGTTCGGTGAGGATGTCCAAGTCCAGATCCTCATCGGCCCAGGCAAACTCTGCCTGCTCGGCACCGACCTGTTGCATCCGCACCGGTTGGAAATCGACTACGGAGAACAAACCGTCCGCTTGGTGCAGAATCCGGACTGGTGAGAGACTACGCCACCCACGTCTCCGACTGGGAGTTCAGCCAAACCCTCGACTGCTGATTCGTCGGTTCCGTCGGATTGCTCGACGAGTGTGAGGTCGATGCCTTGTATGGAACTCTGGGGTCAGGTGTTCTGATTTCTGTTTTGGCATCACAAGCGGACCCAAACCGGAATTGAAGCCCGGTCCCTCAGCGGAATCGACGACGATGAGGTGGCCAAAACAGAAATCAGAACACCTGACCCCGGCCCATCCACGGTCGAGTGCCATGCTGGACCGTTCTCTCCCGCGCGACCGGCGATGGGAGATTGAGTTGTGTTCCACCGCCTCCAGCCACAATCCAACACAGCACAAATCTAATCCGTACTGGCTTGCTGCGGACGGCAGGCGTGATAGTCTGTTTCGCGTCGCATGTCTTTCGGTTCACAACTCTCTTGGGAGGCATTCACATGGCAGACATGGCTGTGCTGGAAGAAATCGAAAAGGCGGAATTGATACTCGCGGTGGATGCCACTCGACTGCCGCCGAGTCGCTTCAAGTTGCTTCTGGCTGATCGAACAGAACTGATCGCCCGACTGGCGGCGTCGAAGGCTTCCAATACCGCGACTCTTTCAACGGGCGGAACTCAAATCACCGCCCAGGGGACAATGCGAGCGGGGTTCGATCTTTTGGGGGCTCGTCTGCGCGACGGCTTCAACTTCATCAAGGCGATCCCCGGCTATGAAATCACCGAGCCCGAGCGAGACGGGCTCTTCACGACCTACGGCTGGGAATCGGGCGTGATTGGCGATCTACCCGATGCCCGAGTCGAATTTCTGGCGAACCAGGCGATCACCGTGACGCCGACGGTCGTCAATCCCGCCTGGCGGTATTCGGACAACCTCCTCACGCACATCACGACGCAGTTGGGGATCGTGAACGCCAATCAACCGCTCGTGCAGGGCGGCACCATTAACGCATCCTTCGATCTCCGAGACCTCGACTCTGCCAAACTCAAGACGATGAACGACCGCGTGCGGTTCTTCTACTGCTCGGCCTCGGACGAGAAGGACCAGACGTCGGAACTGGGGAAGATCGGCTTCGCCCCGCGCCAAAACGCCGGTGAAGGTCAGCCGCAACCTCTCCCCGACGCACCCGGCCCGGTCACGTTCAACCCCGCCACAAACGAGATGGAGCTCGATGCCCTGCCCGCCCACGCGACCACTCAGCGAGCCTACCGCCGCCCGGCCGGAGGCGAAGCGGTCTTCTGCGGCTCCGCCCCGACGATCAACGTCACCGTCCTCGAAGCCGGCCCGCTCACCCCCGGCGTCACCTACGAATTCTGGGTCGTCGGCAAAAACTTCCGAGGCGAAGGCCCGGAAAGCAACCACGTCACGTTTGTCGCGACTTGAGGCTATGAAACACCTGAGTCGACATAGGCATCCCGTTTTGAATTGAGAGAAATACTCGCAGGAAAGTCAGCGAGGTCATCTGTCTGTTGGGCAGTAAGTACAATAGCAGGCACAGAGTCTTTGATGGACGTCGTAACACGACAGCCAAGCACGCCCATCACAAGGCTTAAAGGCTTTTCGCCCCACGCCACCAAATCGCCACTTTTTTTGTCTCGGAAATATCTGTCACGCCTGACCATACGACCACTGTGGAGCAGCCCACGTTTCGTGGGCCGGTCCACAGTGGTCGTGTACAAAGCTGCTTAGCACAGGTAAAAATTACGAGCAAGGAGCAACCCTGCTGTAACGCCGCGACGGCACATTCCAGCACAATTGCTGCTCGAAGAGGAAAGTCACTATGTCCACGAGAATCTGGGCACGATACGTTTTGGCAACCGGCTTGCTGTTTCCCCTGTTTTGTGGATCTTGCGGCAAGCCCGCTGCGCAGCAGGGGAGCAAGCAAGCGAATCCAAGCACAACAAGTGTTCAAAAGGCGTCTTGGACGTTAGGGGAGAATGCTAAGCCATACAGTGGCAAGACGATACGCCTCATCGGAGAAGACTACCCGCCACTTCAAGCCATCGAGAAGCTGAAACCCGACTTTGAGAAAGCCACCGGCATCAAGGTGGAAGTGGAACGCTACGAAGCTGAGGCAGTGCTGCAAAAGATCGCCTTCGACCTCAACTCCAAAACAGGCCGGTACGATCTCATTATCCAAGTCTACTTTGACATGGGGCGGCTAGTGACGCAAAAACAGTTGCGGCCGATGGCCGACTTTCTCGCACATCCAACTCTTCATAACCCCGCCTTTGATCCCGAGAAGGATCTTTTTCCCTTATGGAAAACGATGGGCTGGTACGAAGGTAAGCACTACGGGTATCCGATGATGGCACTGACTATGTACACATGGTATCGCAAGGATCTGTTTGATGACCTGAAAGAGAGAGAAGCATTCAAGTCAAAGTATGGCTATGAACTTGGTCCACCGGCCGACTGGAAGCAGTACAAAGACATTGCTGAATTCTTCACACGTCCAACTCAGAACTTTTACGGCACGCTCGTCCAGGGCAAGAAGCACATGGCGCTTTGGCAGGAGTACCTCAATTTTCTCTACTCGTTCGGGGGGGCCGTCATGGACACGCGCGATCCTTCACATTATGGTCCCATTGTCATCAACTCACCACAGGCTGTTGTGGCCACGGAATATTACAAATCACTTCTGAAGTACTCTCCTCCTGATTCTCTGAACTTTACTTGGGATGACGCGCTTGCCCTGATGCAGCAAGGCAAAGTTGCCATGTGCCTCATGTGGAGTGACTCGACATACGCTCTCGAAAAACCGACCGAATCAAAGGTTGCCGGGAAAATGGGCTACGCGATGGCCCCGAAGGGAGCAGCCGGTCGAATTCATCAAATTGGCGGCCAGTCCTATTACATTCCCACGACATCTAAGAACCCCGAGGCCGCTTATCTCTTCATCGAATGGATGCTGCAATCTGACATTCAAATCGGCCAGCAAAAACTGGGCGGAGCCTCAGCAAGAAAGTCCACTTACGAAACTCCAGAAGTTCTCAAATTACCCTGGACTTCTGCGGGAATAGCTGCGCTGGATCATACCCACCCAGCGATGCTTTACACCGTACCCGAGTCACTGCAAATCGGAGACGTCATTCAATTGGCAATCTCTGACGCGCTCGCCGATCGCAAACCGGTCCAAGACGCTCTCGATTGGGCAGCTTTAGAGATCAAGAAGGTAGTTGGCGAAAAGGCGGTACTGAAGTATCAACCCAAATAGCAGGGAGGAGCGATGCAAGCCAAACACCAGCGGAACGCCTACTTCTTGGCTTGGTCATTGGGTCCACTCTTCATCTTTCTGACGGCCGTGTTTCTCGGGCCATTCGTCTACATGCTTTGGCTGTCTTTCACTGATCTGAGCTTTGCTGCCCCAGACCGGACTGGCAACTTTATGGGTTTGGATAATTATTCGCGAGCACTCTGGCATGATGAAGTTTTTCTCGGCAGCCTCGCTAGGTCTGCCATCTTCACCCTCCTGAGTGTGTCTCCGGAAATCCTCATCGGGATCATTGTCGCGGAGATCCTATACACACGGCCGATAGCTCAGCGACTACTCTCACCCTTGTTTGCCCTGCCCGTACTGTTGCCAACCGTCGTGGTAGGGCTTTACTGGCGGATCATGCTCCAAGGGGAATTCGGTGTGGTGAGCTACTACCTCGCCGAGTTGGGCCTACCAGCCGCGAAGGGCATTCTTAGCAACTCCCACACGATTCTGATTACACTGGCGCTCGTGGATATTTGGCAGTGGACCCCGTTCGTGGCACTAGTCCTGCTTGCTGGTCGGTCTTCCCTTCCTCGCGCTCCGCTAGAAGCAGCCCTGTTGGATGGTGCTTCACAACTCCGTGCCTTCGTCGATGTAACATTGCCTGGAATGTTGCCGACGGTTATCGTCATCGGACTCATCCGTGCCGTCGATTCGTTCAAGGAGTTTGATAAGGTCTTCATACTCACGGGTGGCGGCCCCGGAAATGCTTCTGAGTTGAGCAGCATTTATGCATGGCGAGTGGCATTTAGACGCTGGGATTTCGGATATGCGGCAGCAATCTGTGTACTCATCTATCTTCTGTTGTACGCCGTCTCGCAAGGCGTTCTGAGTAAGATACACGTGGGGGCACGCCGATGAAACTACGGCGTATCTTGCTCGCTACAAGCCTGTCATTTGCTTGTTTCGTCCTTGTCTGCGTCATCATCGTTCCAATTCTGTGGGGGCTGCTTATCTCCCTCAAGACAAGAGTGGACGCGCTTTCCACGCCACCCCGCTGGATCTTCACACCGACATTGGCCAACTACCAAGCAGCATTTGTGGAAGGCCCATACGCTCAGCCTCTACTGAACTCACTGGTAATTGCGGCAACTAGCTCAGTACTCGCGATGCTACTCGGGACGCCAGCCGCCTATGCGTTCTCACGCTCACGTTTCAAGGGTCGCCGTGCAGCTTTCCTGAGCATTCTCACGGTCCGCTTGGCCCCAGCGACGATAATTGCTCTTCCACTGTTTCGCATCTTCACGAAACTTCAGCTTATCGATTCGTACGCTGCGATCATTCTTGTTCATACAGGGGTCAGTCTGCCGATTGCGGTCTGGATCATGAAAGGATTCATTGACGAAGTGCCACTGGAGGTTGATGAAGCATCCCTGCTCGATGGTGATAGCCGTTTCGGTGCGATGATGAAGCAAGTACTTCCCATCTGTATTCATGGACTCTTGGTCACAGCGGCGTTCTGTTTCATCAACTCGTGGAACGAGTTTTTTCTGGCGCTGATGCTCACAGGCTACGAATCCAGGCCATTCACAGTTGCAGTTCCTGCACTCGTGACGCCACACGGTACGTATTGGGGACAGGTCACAGCTATATCCACGGTCGCTCTTTGTCCCGGCCTTCTCTTTGCTGTGTTTGCCCGGCGCTATCTTGTCAGGGAAGTCACAGGCGGAGCAGTGTGGAGATAGATAGGTAACACGATGAACATAGCTCGATTCTACGTCCGTGCGTACAGGTGGTTGTTGTTGCTTCTTGTCGCACTGGTCATTGAGAAGTGTCTTGATGCGCTCACCATAAAGGTAGTCGGGCAGATTCCATTTTACCCCGATGTTGTAGTGTCGCTTCCATCCTTAACTGGTGGAATTCATTGGCGTTACATATTCGGCATCTTGCAGATCTTCGTAACCCTGATGCTTCTGCTGCGTTACTCCCTGAGCCTGATCGAGTTTATCACGGAGCGTTGTAGACCTGGCCCAAAGGCAGACATTCAGATGAAGTATTTGGCTGAAGTAGGCGCATTGCCGGTACTCTTCACTCTAATTCTCACTGTCTTTGAATTCCTCTTCATTCTACAGGCGGCGGTGGCGATCCCAAGTGTACGGCAGTGGTTGGCTTTCCTAGTGTACCTCTCCAGCGTGGATCTTCTTGCCATCTGGTTCCTGCCATATGCGGTGCGATTTGCACTTTCGGCAGCAATTAAAATCTTGAAATGGTTTCATGGGGGACGCACGGCTGCGTCCATTTTTGTTGCCGTAACCAGGAGTGTCGAGCAGTCAACCAGTTCAACAAAAGCCGAAAACACGATCACTTATACAGTGCCAGATTGGCTAATACGTTATCGCGATGAACTTACAAACGCAATAAATGAATGGAGCCATTTCAAATATCACTGGTGGACTTCCGCGGATCTCGTTGTTGCCCTTGTCGGATTCATTTTCGCAACCATTGACCGCGAGCTGGCAGTCGTGGTGGGTGTGTTTGTTGCCACAGTGGCTCTCAGCGCGTGGAACTTGCGTTGTAATCATACACTTTATGAGCAGCATATTAAAATCCTGACAAAAGCCTAGAGGCACTGCAATGCTCCAGCTAAGACGTTTAAAGAAATCTTTCGGAACGATCAAGGCGGTTGAAGTTCTCGATCTTGATGTCCAAGATGGGGAATTGTGTGTGTTGCTGGGGCCTTCCGGGTGTGGAAAGACGACGGTTCTTCGGCTGATTGCAGGGCTCGAAAATCCGGATGGGGGGACAATTTTCATGGGAGCGCAGGACTGGAGCCGTGTCCCGCCGCAGAAACGCAACGTTGCGATGGTTTTTCAGCACTATGCCTTGTATCCGCATCGAACGGTGCGGGGAAACATCGAATATCCACTGAGAGTTAGGGGAGTCCCTGCAACAGAGCGCATGCAGAGGGTGGAGCGAATCACATCTCTGCTGGGCATTGCCGCTCTTCTTGACCGCAAGCCAAGACAGCTTAGCGGAGGGGAGGCACAGAGGGTTGCATTGGCCCGAGCACTAGTGCGGGAGCCCATTTGTTTCCTCATGGATGAGCCACTTAGCAATCTCGATCCAGAGGTACGAGTCCGAGCACGTGTAGAGATCAAGCGCCTACAGAGGCAGTTGAAGGTGACGACTCTCTACGTCACCCATGACCAAGAGGACGCTGTCGCCTTGGCGGATAGAATCGCAATCATGGAGAGAGGGCGACTTATTCAGGTGGGGACACCGGAAGAGTTGTTTCGACGGCCAGCGACTTCCTTCGTTGCTCGTTGCCTTGGCAAGCCGCCGATGAACTTGGTGCAGGCAACTATCGTAGCAGTAGAGGGCGGCTTCGCGACTTTGGGGCTGGAGACGTCCAACGGCACTAATCCCACCGTCCGCATCCTGCTTGGCAATCCACCTGGGAAGGCACGACGGCTGATAGTGGGTTTTCGGCCTGAGCATATTGAATTGGCCGAAAACGACTGTGCGAAAGTTGGTGAGGAATCCTGGCTGCTGTGTGCGGAAACCGCCCTAATCGAGGGCCTTGAACCTGATTATGTCGTCCACTACGATACGCCCGCAGGCGCTGTTCTCGTTCGAGCGACGAAAAAGCCACCCGTAGGCATGATCCGACTCAAGCTTCATGCAGCAAAGGGCCATTACTTTGATGCCGAGACAGGTGAGCGACTTGAATAACGAACTGATGGCAACCGCAAGAGATCAACGCTGTCCAGACGGATGCAGTTGCGCAGGCAGAGGCACTGCGCAAATGAGCCTGTTACACGTCTGCACAGACTGCCACGGGAAGTGTTGTGTTGGTCGGACAATGGCAAACGACGAGGAGAGGGCGCGGATTGTTGCTCACAGCGGGGTAGACCATTTCGTCCATTGGTCAGGTGACCTGCACTACCTCGACCGAGGTTTCTGCCCGTACCTCAAGAACGGATTGTGCTCAGTCCAGGATCTGAAGCCTTTCGTCTGCCAGATTTTTCCTTTTGTTCCGCGTGTAGTCGGCGGAGAATTCTGGCTGTACTGTGTCGGAGAGTGTGACGCAGCACCGAATCTGGCGTCTGATTTCGTGTCTAATGCAAGAGCGTTGGCTCAGGCATTCTTCGCGAACCGAATGCCTCAGGACTATGCCAGGTATTGGAGCGAGAACAAAACTCGAGACTTCGACGATCTCATTGTGCTTTTCAAAATCAAAGTCTTCGGTGATTAAGTAGATGGGAGTTAATGTTATGATCGTACATCATCAGACGATAATCGTTGCAACCGTTGGTCGTCAGACCCCGGAAATTACTTGCGACGATCTGCGTGCGTTCCTTTCTAACCTTGTGAAATCCATTGGCATGCAGCAATTGTTCGAGCCGATTGCCATTCATGGAAAATATGGCTTTACTGGGATCGTTGGCATAGTTACATCCCACATTGCCTTTCATTTTTTTGATTCCGACCAATCCTTGCACTTCGACGTGTATAGCTGTAAGGAATACGACCTGAAACAGTTGATGTATTCCATTGACCAATACTGGAAGATTCAGGAGGCGGACGTCCTCTTTCTCAAAAGAGACGAAGGCCCTACTGTGGAACGCTACCGTTATGTCCAACATTCACTTAATCAGGAGGTCTAGCATGAACGCCAAGCGAATTCTTGTTCCCGGATGTAGAGGAACGACGGTGCATCAACTTCTGACGGAGCGTGGTCTTCAGGTACTCAAGGTGGAAGTTGAACCCGGTGGCGAAATCCCTCTCCACAGTCACGAATGCGCAGCGACCATGGTTGTCATGAAAGGGAGGGCACGCACCCTCGGTAAGGATGGTCGCTTTGCCGCTGCGGGTGATGTCGTTATCAAAGCTCCAAAAGAACCTCACGGCTTCACAGACATCACAGAGCCGTTTTCGTTCATTTCGATTTCCAATGAAGAAGGTATTCTGCGAGAAGAGGACTGGGATCTGGCCTACGTTTGAGGCGTAGTTTGTCTCCGTCGGAGTTCGAGAGCGGAGTAGCCTTGCTTGATTGCGAGTGTCTACAATATTGGGTGTGTCACTGGTTTATGGGTGTGTCACTGGTTTAGAGTCCTTGGTCAAGCAGTGATCTTCGCGAAGTCATTCCCGGCTAGCATTGCTTGTCCAAGGAATTAGATTGATGGTGGGCAGGGACATGGGGAGGAGGGGTTTGTCGTTGGTGCCGAGGTATTTTCTCAGGGGGTCGGCATAGCCGGTGGGGATTTCTTTGGGGAGGTCGGGGGCGGTCAGGGTCAGCAGGTGGCCGCAGCCGCAGTCGTTTAAGAGTTTCACCAGGGTGGGGTCGTGGCGGACTTCGGGGTCGCGGAAGGCGGCGAGTTCGTCGAGCTTCAGGTATTCGATGTCGCGGCGGGTCAGGTGGAGTTTGTGATACAGCAGGTCGGACTCGGGGGTGCCCTGCATTGTCAGGAACAGGAACGTTTTCAATAGGATGCGGTCCTCCAGCCTAACGGCCACGAAATAGCCGAGCTTGTAGTTTGTGTGCCGGAACTCCACCAGAAAGCGGTCGCCGTTCACGCGGTGGAACTTCGGTGCCATGAACGAATTGACGATTGGAAAAATGATGCGCGAGCAGGGTGCCCGTTTGTCGAGTTGTTCGAGCACGTGGGACTGCATATAGACGGGATATTTCCGGTCGGCATCGTCATCGGAAAAACCGATCTCGCGGCCCGTCCAGGCGACCAGGTTGAGGCCACCGGCCGGGATGAGAGTCCAGCAGCGAAACGCCGGGCGGGGACGGTCATCCACGACGATCTGCACCCGCTCCGGTGTTGATCGATGCACCGTGATCTGCAATGCGGCGTGGCCGCCCCCCCGCGGAGTGAACTCGTTCCAGAGAATCCGCTCGTCATAGACCGAGTTATAGAGCACGGTGGTCCAGGCTGCGCCCACGAAATCGCTTTCCATGGGTCGGGTGTATTGCTCCATGAAGGCCGCCATTTGTGACGCCAGAGCCACCACATGACAGGCGGGGGCGGCCTGAAGATCGTTCCCCTGCTTGCGAAGATCCTGCAGTTCCATGTCTGCCAACATGTGCAGCGGCCACAGGAAGCAGTAGAACTCGAGGATCGTGGCGGGGAGGGCGCGGGTAACGCAACGGCGCTGGGCGAACAGACGCAGGAATCCGGGAAACTCGCGTTGAAGTCCGAGTGCCTGCTCGCAGTCGGCGGCACTTTCGTGCAGAACGATATCCGGGGCGGGTTGAACGAGGTTCAGCCACATCGTCTGCAGCTTCCGAGGGAGCCGATGGAAAGTCTCAGACACACCCGCGTGGCGCAGGGCGCTCATCGCCAGGTCGTGCTTTTTCTGGACGCGACGGTGCTGATCGTCGGCGCGCTTCTTGAGTTTGGCTTGTCGCTTTTGATTCATGGAATTGAGATCCGCCACGAATGGGCCGGTTGGAAATCAGTGAGACGTCCTCAGCATGAGGTCGAACCCGGAGCGAATCAACCTCAATGGAATTTGTTGAGTGAGTCGGTCGTGTCCTAATTTGTTGCGAACGAACTTCAAAACTAGCCCGACGCGCGAGCGAGGGGTTGTCGCTTGGTGTTTGCGAACCCCCCGCTGGCGCGTCGGGCTAGATGATCCGGGCACGGTTGCCTTCAAATTAGGACGCGACCAGTGAGTCGAGCTACGGGAAACGGACCGGGTTCGCCGTGTCGGATGGGCACTCCTGCCCGTCCGGTCCGATGCTGGAAAGCTGGACGGGCTGGAGTGCCAATCCTACAGAAACTTTTTTTCACTTTCTCGCGTTAGAGTTTTTCAGGAAATTAATTACAGCTAAAAACGACCCTGAAACCTCGTTCGTTTATACTGCTGGACCCTTCAACTTGGCCAAACCGATGACAGTTTGGCAGTCTGGACCCTTCAACTCGGTCAAACGGACGTCGGTTTGATGGAGTTGACCCTTCAACTTCGCTGAACCGACGACAGTTTGGCAGTCTGGACCCTTCAACTTGGCCAAACCGACGAGGTTTTGGCCAAGTTGAAGGGTCCAGCTCAGCGAACGGACGGCTGTTTGGCCAGCTTGAAGGGTCCAGACCGACGAACGGAAGACGGTTTGGCGAGCGTGATGGCCCTGGGACCGTCGAAGATCGGTGGTTGAGGGAACCGCTCTACACCCGCTCGCGGAATCCTCAAGCTTCCGGCAGTGGCGTTGTCCCGGCGCGGGTAAACCGTCGGGATTTGGTCGGGCTCGTCGGTCGCTGCGATGCAAACGGATGAAACTTTGAAGTCGGCCGCCCTCTCGATTCGCTTGCTCGGCGGGTTTTCTTGGCTACTTGGATGCGGAGATCGGGTGTTTTTGACGAAGTTTTCGTTGATGGTCACGTCAAGTCCGGGGCCGTCGGGGACGGTGATGCGGCCGTTGACCGCCTGCACCTTTTCGTGAGTCCGTTCGTGGCGCAGGGGCGAGTCCGCCACGGGTCCGTCCCGCGATGATCACGGATGGAGATCGTCGGGTGTGGCGTTGATGGTGGGAACGGGCATGGGGATGAGGGATTTGTCGTTGGTGCCGAGGTATTTTCGCAGGGGTTCGGCGTAGCCGGTGGGGATTTCCTGGGGGAGGTCGGGGGCGGTCAGGGTCAGGAGGTGGCCGCAGCCGCAGTCGTTGAGCAGCTTCACCAGGGCGGGGTCGTTGCGGACTTCGGGATCGCGGAAGGCGGCGAGTTCGTCGAGCTTCAGATATTCAATATCGCGGCGCGTCAGGTGGAGTTTGTGATACAGCAGGTCGGACTCGGGCGTACCCTGCATCGTCAGGAATAAAAACGTCTTCAGCAGGATGCGGCCCTCCAGCCTCACGGCCACGAAATAGCCGAGCTTGTCCTTCATATGCCTGAACTCGACCAGAAAATGACCCCGGGAGCCTGGTAGAAACTTCGGCCAGATCAGTGACATGGTGATCGGATAAACGATCCTGGAACAGGGGCAGCGTCGGCGGACCTGTTCCAGCGCATGCGACTGCATATAGACGGGATACTCCTGCGGGTCATCGGGGAACCCGAGATCGATCCCCTTCCAGGCCACCTCGGTTATTCCGCCGGTCAGATTGGGGACGTAACAGCGGAAGGCGGGACGGGGACGTTCGTCGACCAGGAGCGTCAGCCGCTCGGGTTTCGTTCGATGCACAACAACCTGCAAGACCGCCCGGCCCCCCGGCACGGCGTTCTGTGAAAACTGATACCACAGCATCCGTTCGTCCACTTCCGATTCGTATAACAGCAGGCTCCAGATCATGACCACCAGATCGTTTTCCACGCAACTTCGATGCTGCTGCATGTACTCCTTCAATCGCGCGGCGAGTTCGACCACATCGCACCAGGGGGCGGAACGAAGATCGAATTTCCGTTGCTGAAGCAACACCGTCAACGCTTCGATCTGCAGGTGGAACGGCAACAAATAACAATACAGCTCCAGAGGATTGACAGGCAGATCCCGTTGGGTGGCATAGGCGCGAAGACAGGGAGGAAACATTTCCTGGAAGGTCTGAGCGCCCTGGCAACCGGTGGCACTGGCGTGGAGGACAATCTCCGGCGGCGGTTGGCCCACATTCAACCATTTCTCCCGGAGTTTCGGAGGGAACCGGAGAAAGAGTTGATACAGGTCGGCATGACGGAGCGCCGTGGTGGCCAAGTCGTGCTTCTTCTGGCTGCGGCGATGTTGCTCATCGGCGCGCTTCTTCAGTTTGGCTTGTCGCTTCTGATTCATGGAATTGACATCCGCCACGAACGGGCTGCCGGGAAATCAGGGAGACTGCCACAGCATGAGGGCGAATCCGTCGCGAAACAATCCACGGCATCTCGTGGGGTGAATCCGGGGACAGTCGGTCAGTGGTGGTCGTGGCGAGGGAATCTAACTCTTGTTCTCTACGCCCCCAGTATAGACCGGGGAGAGGGGGCTATCGGGACTCGGAGATCAGGTGGTTTTTGACGAAGTCTTCGTTGATGGTCACGCCGAGGCCGGGGCCGTCGGGGACGGTGATGTGACCGTTGACCGCCTGCACCTTTTCGTGAGTCAGTTCGTGTCGCAGGGGCGAGTCCTCGACGCAGTCCTCGAACAGGAACGCATCGCGGCAAGTACTAAGCCAGTGCAGGCTGGCGGCGGCGGTGAGCGGGCTGGTGTAGCAGTGATTGCACAGCCGGGCACCGATCTCTTCGACCCGGCCCTTGATGTAGGCGGCCTCGGTGAAGCCGTTGCGCGACAGGT
The DNA here is from genome assembly GCA_031412755.1 of Schlesneria sp. Taxonomy (GTDB): domain Bacteria; phylum Planctomycetota; class Planctomycetia; order Planctomycetales; family Planctomycetaceae; genus Schlesneria. The sequence continues at coordinate 34,145 of JANODP010000302.1, forward strand.
CGACCTGATAGACATCGAGCGCCTGCCGGTCGATGAAGGGGCGAAACGACTCGCGCCCGCATTCGCCCTCGCCCGAGGCGATCGGGATGGGCGACCGGTTGCGCAACCAGACGTAGCCCTCGACATCGTCCTCACGCAGCGGCTCCTCCAGCCAGCCCAGGCGAAATTCCTGGAATTTCTCGGCGCGTTGCAACGCCGTGCGGGCGTCCCAGACGCAGCCGGCATCGATCAGCAGCGTGCCATCGCCGAGTCCCGCTCGCGCTCCGCGCACGAGATCGATGTCGACCGCTTCGCTCGGTCCCATCGGCTCCCAGCCAAACTTGACCGCCTGATATCCGGCGGCCGTCCAGCGCTGACCGATCTCCTTCGTCTCCTGCCCGTCGCGGCCGAAGAGGATCGAGGCGTAAGCCTGAATCGTGGAGTGCTGCTTGCCACCCAGCAGGCAATGGATCGGCTGCTGAAAGTGCTTGCCCTTCAGATCCCAGAGAGCCATGTCGACGGCGGCCATCGCCGTGATACCGACTCCTTTGCGGCCGAAGTACATCGTGCGGCGTAGCATCTTCTGCCACAGCCGCTCGGTTTCGAGTGGATTCTCGCCGATGAGCAACAGCCGCAATCCGCAGGCAATGTTGTGGCTGAACGGGGCATCGACGATCGCCTTCACCACTTCGGGCGAGGAGTCGGCCTCGCCCACTCCTTCGAGACCGGTGTCGGTCCGAATCCGCACAATGACCGAATCCTGACTGCTGGCGGTCTTCGCCGTGATCGACTTGATCCGAATGATCTGACAAATGACTTCGGTGATCTTCATGGGGGAGAACTCTCGCAAAACAGTTGGATGAAAAATCTTGGACATCAAATCGCATACCCGAATTATTGCGCGGCTTACACTGCCACTGGCAGAGTAGTGGATAGAAGCCCGACGCGCAAGCGAAGGTCAACGGCAACCGATCCTTCGCTTGCGCGTCAGGCTTCTATCCGAGCACGAATCATTCGAACCAACAGTCAGACTCGCTTCGGACAGAACCACGCTGCTGACAAAAAAAGCCCGGCATCTGTGGGGATGCCGGACTTCTGAGTGCGTTGAGCCGCGATCTCTATTCTTCGTCGTGCTTCATCTGCGCAGCGGCGACGATCTTTTGTTGTTCGTGCGCGGGAACCTGTTCGTAATGGCTGAATTCGAGCGTGAACGAGCCCTGGCCGCCGGTCATGCTCGACAGCGTGCGGGCATAGGTGGTCAGTTCGGCCATGGGGGCACGGGCCTGGACGACCGTCATGCCGCCGGGAAGAGTGTCCATCCCCTCCATGCGGCCGCGCCGGGGGTTGAGATCGCTCGTCACGGCCCCGACGTGATCGGCGGGGACCGTCACCTCCAGATGCATCACCGGCTCCAGCAGGCACGGCTTGGACTGGAGGAACACATCGCGGAAGCAGCAACTGCCGGCCATGCGGAACGCCGCCTCGTTGCTGTCAACCGGATGGTCCTTGCCGAAGAAGAGGGCGACGGCGATGTCCTGAATCTGATAGCCCGCGAGAACCCCCTTCTCCATCCGCTCGATGACTCCTTTCTCGACCGCCGGGATGAACTGGTTGGGAACCGTACCCCCCGTCACGCAATCGAGGAACGCAAAGTTCAGTTCCTTGTTGTAACGGAATTCGCGCAGGCTCTCGTAGTTGGCGCGGGTGAAGTGCGTTCCCGGATCGATATCGTGCGGCAGGGCGTAGACGCGCAGATGAACTTCGGCGAACTGGCCCGATCCGCCAGACTGCTTCTTGTGGCGGTAGGAGCCTTCCCCCCGTCCCGTACACGCCTCGCGATAGGGCACCTTCGGGGCGTGAGTGACGATGTCGACCTTGTCCCGTTTGTGCAGCCGCTCCTGCACGATCTGCAGGTGCAGGTCGCTCATCCCGCGCATGACCATTTCGTGCGTCTGCGGGTCGCGGGTGATGCGGAATGTCGGGTCTTCCTCCTCGATTTTGTGGAGTGCCCCGGAAATCTTCTGCTGGTCGGCGCGGCTCTTCGGTTCGACGGCCAGACCGATCATCGGGTTCGGGAAACTGATCGACGGCAGGACCACGTTCCGGTCGCCCGACACCAGCGTGTCTCCCACCTGGAAGTCGTCCACCTTGGCCACGACCACCACGTCACCGGCATGAGCCTCATTGACAGGTTCGACCTGCCCACCCTGGACGTCGAGCATCTGGTGGACTTTGACATCCTTGCCCGTGCGCATGTCGCGAACCATCGAATCCTTGGTCAGCTTGCCCGAGAGCACGCGAATGAAACTCATCTTCGAGACGAACGGATCGATGCGTGTCTTGAAGACCTGTGCGACGAACGGCGCGTCGTCGGTCGAGCCGACTTCGACATCGCCCCCCCCGTCCGACGTGCCGTGACGGATGAGTTCCCCCGGCGTGAGCGCGAAGTCGGCCACGGCATCCATCAACTCGGGAACGCCGACGCCCGACTTCGCGCTGGCGCAGAAGATCGGGATCAGCGATCCCGAAGCAATCGCCTTGTTGACTCCCCCCAGCACTTCATCGGCCGAGAGCACTTCTCCCTCGAGATACCGTTCCATCAGTTCTTCGTCCGCCTCGACGATCGCGTCCATCACCGCCGCACCGTAAGCCGCCGGATCGACGACCGCGCCGTTCTGCCCGACATGAGACAGATCCAGCGTGCTCTTCACGGCCTTGAAGTTCGTACCCGTGCCGCAGGGGACGTTCATGGGAATGCAGGTTTTTCCAAACGTCTCCTGCAGGCGATCGACGAGGCCGGCGAAGTTGATGTTTTCGCCATCGAGCTTGTTGAGCACGATCATTCGCGCGAGATGCGCCTTACCCGCCAGTTCAAACGTGCGGCGCGTGTTGGCTTCGATGCCGGCGGTCGCGTTGATCGTGACGAGCGCGGTCTCGGCCGCGCAGACGGCGCTGATGACCTGGCCCACGAAGTCGGGATAGCCGGGCGTGTCGATCACGTTGACCCGCACGCCGTGATGCTCGAAATGCACCATCGCGGCCGAGATCGAAAAGTGATGCTGCCGGGCCTCGTCGTCGGTGTCGAGCTGGCTGGTGCCGTCATCGACGGAACCGGGACGCGACCCGACTCCCGCCTTGAACAGCATTTGATCCGCGAGCGTCGTCTTCCCGACGGCGCCGTGGCCCACCAGCACAATGTTGCGAATTTTCTCCGAAGCGTACTTGGACATACCGGCTCCCCTTTCGTCGAATGACAGTCGAGTTACGAAGCGCGGACAGAATTGACGTGGCCGAGATTGTAAAGCTGGCCGGTGGGGAAACGCCAGCGGGGAGGAAGTGGGTAGTGGATGGTGGGTAGTGGATAGCCAGAAAAGTCGAACGGTTGCATCTTGCTATCCACTACTCACCATCCACTATCCACTTCTTCAGAACGGCCAAGGCAGCAACACCGCGTGGTGCTGGAACAGTATGGCCCGCCCCGCCGCTCCCACGGCCGGGGTGAAGAAGAGCAGGAAGACGTAGAAGGCGAGCAGCGGTAGCAGCGCCAGGCGGCAGGCCCAGCGGACGATCAGCCAGCCTCGACGCCCCTTCTTCACGGCGCGGGAGTAGGCCCAGCCGACCAGGATCTTCGCGGGATAGATCGACACGATGAAGATCGGCGTCAGCGTCCAGCGCAGGTCCTGTGGCACCTCGAACAACTTGAACAGGTACAGCGGCAACGACAGTGCGTAGAGCACGACGACCGCGAGGAACCACACGATCGGAGTCCGTCGGAACAGCTCGCGGATCGTGCCGAGTTCCAGCATCGCCGAGAGGCGGTTCTCGGCCGCAAACCGTGCTTGCAGGAACGGCACCCAACTCAGTGTCAGCACGAGCAACAAGCCGCCGATCAGCGTGAGGATCACCTGCCCCGGTTTCGACGTGTCGTTGAGGGCCGCGAACAACACCGTCGGCACGAACAGCCACGCGAAGGCTCCGGCAAACCCGCGCAGGCCGAGCCAGAAGTGGTGACGAACCCGCAGCGCGGCGATGAAGTTTCGCACGGTGGTCCCCGCCATCTCGGCGTAGTCTCCGCGGCGAAGCTGCTTCCACAGCCACAGGCCATTGAGCGGAGTCGGCCAGAAGAACAGCCCCAGCCTGCCGCCGCGCGCGATCGCCAGCACGAGATGGATCGACACCCCCACGGTCAGCACCGTCAGAAAAATCCGCCAGCCGATGGCGACTGACGAACCGGGTGCGATCAGCGCCGCGTCGCTCGCCGCATCGGAGAACAACCGGACCACCCACCACCAGCACCACGTTCCGAGCGCGATCCCCCCCAACTTCGGAGCGAGCGGCAACAGCGGCATCGCGTACCGCAGCTTCCCCGTGCGAGCGACCCGCCCCTCGGCATCCAACAGGTAGCCGAGAGCCAGAATGTTCACGATCGGAATCGCGGCGAGAAACGCGAGCAACGCGAACAGGCTGACGACACCGAACGCCAACTCAAACAGCCAATACGCGGCGTGAAACGGCTTTCGCAACGGATGCGGAAATGGCGGCAGCGACTCGAACGAGAAGTAGCTCGTCTCCTCCAGCACATCCTCCAGCGGGACCAACTCCGATTCGGACTCCGCCGCGTCGGATGGCTCCGGCTCAAGAAACGACTCAATCGGCAGCACGTCGTCGTCCGACGGCTCTTGCGGAGTGAGTCGATTCGTCAAACTTGAGCGGCCGCTCACGCGCGGGTCTCCCACGGGAAAGTCCTGGTCATGCCAGAGTCTACCTCGCCACATCTCCCAAGGTTGCAGGGGGAGCAGTCGTTATTTGGTGGTCGCCTTTTCTGGTCCCCTCTCCCGCCCGTCTTCGGGGGGGTGAGGGGTAGGGTGTGGGGGGATTCGTTTCAGAGCGGCAGCAACCGGACTCATCGTGACCAAGCTCGTGCAGATTCATTCACCATTTTTCAATGCTTCTCGGCCACTCCGCCCCCTCACCCTAACCCTCTCCCCCGAAGACGGAGGAGAGGGGACCGGAAGAGGACCACCAATTGACGACTGCACCCGGTTGCAGAGGAGCCCCTGAAACTTCCCGCCCGCGAAGCGAGTAGTTGATGTAGACTTGGGGGCACGAATCCGGCGCGTTTTGACGCGCGACCGCTGACAGGACCGATCTGATGCTTTCCCGATCGATGACGAAAACCGTTTTGCCGCTGCTCGTGATTGTCGGCGTGTTGGCGCTGGTGGCCACGGCGGCGCGCAGCCCCGTCGCCACGCAGCCTCCGGAAATTCGCAGCCAGGTCTCCACCGAACCCGATGCCGCCGTCGCCAAGGTTGACCGGCTGCTGGCGGAAAAATGGAGAGACGCCGGACTGCAACCGGCCCGAGCGGCGGATGAGTTCACCGTCCTGAGACGCCTGTCCCTAGTGCTGCACGGCACGATTCCGTCGCTCGAAGAGATCCGCCTGTTTGAGACGGACACTCAACCGCAACGGATCGAACGCTGGACGGAACGGCTCCTCGCCGATCGTCGCTTCGCCGATTACTTCGCCCGTCGGCTGGCCCGCGTGTTTGTCGGAGCCGATGACGGACAGTTCATCGTCTTTCGACGAGACCGCTTCTGGGCGTGGCTCGGTCAGCAGCTTCACGACAACCGGCCCTACGACGCCGTCGTCCGCTCGATGATCGCCGAGCGGGGGCTGTGGACCGGCGAACCCGAAGTCAACTTCGTGACGGCCACCGTCAATGGGGGAGACATCGACTACAACAAACTGGCCGGCCGCACGGTGCGTGCGTTCCTCGGCCAGCGAATCGACTGCGCCCAATGCCACGATCATAAGTTCGCCGATTGGAAGCAGGGTCAGTTCGAGGGACTGGCCGCCTGTTTCGGCCAGGCCAGACTTTCGGCGGTCGGTGTCGAGGACGACGCCAAAAAAAAATACACTGTCGAAGACCTGAGTGAACTCACTGAAAATGATCGACAGACGCTTTCCGCAGAAGACTTGGAGTTGAAGAAGCAGGGATTGCGTAGGGTCAAACCCGGCGTCCCGTTCCATGATGAGTGGTGGCCGAGCGAGGGGACTCAGCGCGAGCGGCTCGCCACCTGGGTGACTCATCCCGACAACCGGCGTTTCGACCGGGCGATCGTCAATCGAGTCTGGGGCCTGATGTTCGGCAAGCCGTGGCATGAGCCGGTCGATGATCTGCCGAACCCCAGGGAACCGGAACGCGATCCGACCGATCTGCTCGATGTGCTGGGCGCCGACTTCCGCGAGCATGGCTGCGATCTGAAGCGGCTCGTCGCGACCATCGCCGCGACGCGCGCGTTCCGTCTCTCCTCCGAGCACCCCGCGTTTGAAACGGGCGAGAGCGTCGAAGCCATCGAGAAAACGTGGGCCGCGTTCCCGCTGACTCGCCTCCGTCCCGAACAGGTCATCGGCGCGATGCTGCAAGCCTCGACGATCAAAACCATCGACCAGAACTCGCACTGGGTGCAACGCGCGCTGCGGTTCTTCAGCGAACTGAACTTCGTGAAGGAGTACGGCGATCTCGGCGACGATGAACTCGGCGAACACTCGGGCACGATTCCGCAGGCCCTGCTCCGCATGAACGGCGAGTTCGCCCGAGACCGCTCCGAGGGAACGCCCTTCTCCGCCACCGGCCGCATCGCCGGCATGGCCCCCGACGACGACGCGTGTCTCGATCTCTGCTTCCTCGTCTGCCTGACACGCCGACCGACGATTGAAGAGCGAGCACTCATTCTGCCGCAACTCGAACAGACCCGCCGCGACGGACGCACCAACGCCGTCGAAGACATTTTCTGGACGCTCTACAACTCCCCCGAATTCTGCTGGGAGCATTAGTCTTGGGGGACGTGAGTCCCTCTTCCTGCTTTCGGAGCGGGGGACGTGAGTCCCCAGAATTAGCGGGGCTTGGCGTTGCGGCCGGCCGCAGGGGACTCACCTCCCCCCCTCCGCAAGCAGGAAGAGGGACTAACGTCCCCCAACACT
>JANODP010000303.1:0-2479 GCA_031412755.1 Schlesneria sp.
GGAATTGGCCAGATTGAGGTTTGATCCCAGAGACCGCTACCCGTTGGCCAATTCCGAATTTCCGAAGTGCCTGACCCCTGAGCGCGACGTTGGTGCGCTTCATGTCTCGCGTCGAGATGGCTACGTTGTAGCGGCGTCCCCTGTTGAGAACTGTTGCCGCCGTCCTCCTGGTTCCTCCATCGCATGTCGCCGAGCATCGAACCCATCTGGCCGTGGCCGGTCGTCTTTCTGACGGGTGCCGGATTGACGGCGCTCGTCATCGGAACGTATCGCTCGCAACTGAGGGCGTTGCCGACGCGGACGGCTCGGGTGCTGCTGAGCCTGCGGTTGTTGTCGGTCTGCATGCTGATTTTTGCCATGCTGCGCCCGGCTCTGCAAAAATCAGAGACCGACGAAACGCCGGTGCAGTTGCTCGTGCTGGCCGATACCAGCCGGAGCATGAACACGGCCGACATGCCCAACAAGGCCACCCGCTTCCAGGCGATCCGGGCCGACCTCGCAAAGCATCAGTCGCGCTGGAAGGAGTTCGGCAAGCAGGTCGAAGTCCGCCAGTTCGACTTCGATCGCGAACTGGTCCCCTTCAACCCGGCTCTGACCGAGGGGACCGGGGACCAGTCGGCGTTTGGCCGGGTGTTCGAAGACGTCCTGCGCGAAGTGCGAGACCGGCGGACGCTCGGCCTGATGATTCTGACCGACGGAGCGCATCGCGCCATGCCCCCCTACGATGCCGATCCGCTGACTGCGGCCCGCAAGCTGGCCGACGCGCAGGTTCAGATCTACGCGGTCGGTTACGGGGCCTCGTCGCTCACGACCGCGTCGCTCGACCTCGCGATCGAAGACCTGATCGTCCCCGAAGTGGTCTTCGAGAAGAATCGCGTTCCGGTCAAAGCCAAACTCCACGCGGTCGGGGCGGCAGGCAAAAGACTCCGCGTGCGGGTGGTCATCGAGAATCGAAGCGGCAAGCGCCCCGGTGAATCGGGTGAACTCAAGCCGGCTCCTTCGACCGCGCAGACGAAGACCGTGCAGGAGATCGAGGTCAAACAGGATTCCGAGACGATTCCCCTCGAGTTGTCGTTCTCGCCGCAGTTGCCCGGTGAATTGAAGGTCGGCGTGCTGGTCGAAGCGGTCGAGGGTGAGTTGCTGACGCGCAACAACAGCCGCGAAACGATCATCACGGTGAAGCAGGGGGGGCTCAACGTCGCCTACTTCGACGTTCCCCGCGCCGAACAAAAGTGGCTGAGGATGGTCAACGGCGCCGACAAGATTCAGCTCGACTTCCACGAAGTGCGGCAGGGACGGTTCGCGAAGCAGACGAAGATTGACCCGTCGTGGTTTGATCCCGGCCGGTTCGACGTGTTCCTCATTGGCGATGTCCCCGCCGAGGTGTTCGGCCCCGAGTTGTTGAAGCGGCTCCACGAGCGGCTGGAAGACGGTGCGGGGCTGCTCATGACGGGCGGACTCCAAAACTTTTCCGTCGGTGGCTACGCGTCGACACCGCTGGCCGATTGGCTGCCGGTCGAACTCAACGCGGCCGACGCGCGGCCGGTGGGGAAGCTCAACCTCGCCACTCAGGTGACGGGCCAACTCAAGATGATCCCCACCGATCGCGGTCAGCGCGAGTACGTCATGCAACTGGGACCGGCCGACAAGAATCGCAGTCTGTGGCAGGAACTGGCCCCCATGACGGGAGCCACCCGACTGCAGGCGAAGAACGCTCTGATCGAACCGTGGGCCACGTCGCCGGAAGGGGTGCCGCTCCTCTTCGCCACGACCGTGCAAGGCGCACGGGTGGCCGCGTTCGCCGGAGACACGTCGTTTCTGTGGTGTACTGTCAGCAAGCAGGCCGAGTCACACCAGCGGTTCTGGCGGCAGATGATCCTGTGGCTCGCCCGGAAGGAGGCCGACACCGATCAACAGGTCTGGGTGAAGGTCTCGCCGCGCAATCAGGCACCGGGAGGAGTGGCCACGCTGGCGTTCGGAGCCCGCGCGATAGACGGCTCACCGCTCGACGACGCGGAGTTCCAAGTCAAAGTCACCGGCCCCGACGGAAAAGAGGTCGGCGTCACGCCGCGCCAGGCCAACGGCGAACATTCGGCCGAGTTCGCCAACACGCAGGCCCCCGGAGACTACTGGATTCGCGTGTCGGCCAGACACGGCGACCGCGATATTCCCTTCGCGGCCTTCACCAGATTCATCGTCGATGCCCGCGATCTCGAATTGGACTATCCCAGCGCGGACTACGAATTCCTCAAACAGATCTCCTCGATCACGGGAGGTCTCGCCCTCAAGCCGGAAGAGGTCGATGACCAGATCGACCGACTGAAGGCCGCCAAGTTCACCGATCTCACCCGCATCCAGCTCATCAGCCTCTGGGACAATTGGTGGTTCCTGCTGGTCTTCGTCAGCCTGATGAGCCTGGAATGGTTCCTGCGCAAGAAACGCGGACTGGTGTGAGGAAGAGAAGTCAGAAGTCAGAAGT